>JAAVZX010000028.1 GCA_022791875.1 Oscillibacter sp. | reverse complement strand
TGATCCGCGGGTAAACGGACGTTTACCCGCAGATAAAGTTTGGGGTCCAGCCCTTTTCAAAGGGCTGGTGGGGTCCAGGGGCAAAGCCCCTGGCCGCCGGAGGCCCCCCGTCCCCCGTCACAAAAAACGCTTGACACGAAAGTTGAGGATCACCTTATGAACATCACACACACCGCCATGATCACCGTCTGCGGACGCCCCAACGTCGGGAAATCCAGCCTCACCAATACCCTGGTGGGCGAAAAAATCGCCATCGTCTCCAACAAGGCCCAGACCACCCGCAACCGGATCTACGGCGTCGTCAACCGGGACGATACCCAATACATCCTCCTGGATACCCCCGGCCTCCATCGCCCTAAATCCGCCCTGGGGGACTACATGGTCAAGGTCGTTACCGCCAGCCTCAGCGGCGTGGACTGCGCCCTCCTGCTGGTGGAGCCCATCCCCCACGTCGGCGGACCTGAAAAAGCCCTCATCGAGCGCATCCGGGAGGAAAAGCTGCCCTGCATCCTCTGCATCAACAAGATCGATACCGTGGAGCCCGCCGTCCTCCTGCCCGTTATCGCCGCCTACAACGAGGTCTGGGACGGCTTCGACGCCATCATCCCCATCTCCGCCCATACCTCCAGCGGCCTCGACGACCTCATGGCCGAACTGCGCAAGTACGCCAGCGAGGGCCCCCAGCTCTTCCCCGACGGCCAGACCAGCGGCCAGCCGGAACGCCAGGTTGTGGGGGAACTCCTGCGGGAAAAACTGCTGCTGTGCCTGGACAAGGAGATCCCCCACGGCACCGCCGTGGAGATCGAGAAATTCTCCGAGCGGGACTCCGGCGTCATCGACGTGGGGGCGGTGATCTACTGCGAAAAGGCCAGCCATAAGGGCATCATCATCGGGAAAAACGGGGCGATGCTGAAAAAAATCAGTTCTTTGGCACGGCAGGATATGGAAAAATTTATGGGTACGAAGATCTACCTGGAGACCTGGGTGAAGGTGAAGGAGAACTGGCGGGAGAATGTGAACTACGTCCGCAGTCTGGGCTACGACGAGCGGGAGTGAAAAAACCGCAGATTTCCAGCCATAAAAATCCGACAGAATTCGCAAACTAGCCTCATAAAGGAGGCGCGGAATGGAAGCACAGGAGCTGTGGCGGCTGTTCTGCCTCACCGGGAACCCGGCGGCGTATATGCTGTACTGCCAGACGGAAAAAGAATCCGAGGGTCCCGTGACGTAGGGAGTCCGCGGCCCCTTCGCGGGAAGGGGCGCTACATAGGAGGGAAGCACGGTGGCAGAAGCAGCCGTTGTACGGGGGATTGTCCTGCGGGAGACGGACACGAAGGAAAGCGACAAGATCCTGACCCTGCTGACCCGGGAGCTGGGGAAGATTTCGGTGATCGCGAAGGGCGCGCGGTCGAGAAGATCCCGCTACGGGGCCTGCGCCCAGATGCTGGCCTACAGCGAGTGGACCCTCTCCCGGCGCAAGGACTGGTACTTCGCCCGGGAGGGGAGTACGCTGGAGCTGTTTCAGGGCCTGCGCGGGAACCTGGAGGCCCTTGCGCTGGGCTTCTACCTGGCGGAGCTGACGGAGGCGGTGTGTCCGGACGGGGAGGCCAGCCCGGAACTTCTGCGGCACCTTCTGAACGGGCTGTACGCCCTGTCGGCGCTGGGGAAGGACCCGGCGCTGATCAAGGCGGCATTTGAACTGAAACTGCTGAGCCTTGCGGGCTTCGAGCCCTTAGCGGACGCCTGCGCCTACTGCGGCGACCCGGACCCGAAGGACCCGTTTCTGGATACGGTACAGGGAAACCTGCGCTGCAAGGACTGCGGCCCCGGCGGCGGAATGCCCCTGTGTCCGGATTCATTAGCGGCCCTGCGTCATATCGTATACGGGGACCCGGGCCGCATCTACGCGTTCCGCCTGAGCGCGGAGCCGATGAAGCGCCTGTCCGCGGCCTCCGAGGCCTTCACCCACGCCCAACTGGACCGCGGCTTCTCAACCCTGGATTTTTACAAAAGCCTGGAAAAACGGCGCCCCTGTCAAAACGGGTGATTTGGAGGAGTCCAGAGGGAAACGTTCCCTCTGGCGGAGGGTCCAGGGAGGCAGAGCCTCCCTGGGAGCCATCGCATAAGCAGGCATTTTCGATAGAAGAGGAGGACAGACAATGAGCCTATTTGAAAAATCCCTGCGCACGTTAGAGCTCCCCCGCGTATTGGAGCTCCTGAGCGAGCAGGCGGTAAGCGCGGAGGCGAAGGAGCGGGCCCTGCGGGTGCGGCCGGAGACGGAGCCGGAGGAAGTGCTGCGCCTTTTGGATCAGACGGACGCGGCGCGGATGATGATTGGCCTCCATGGCGCGCCGTCGTTTTCCGGGGTGCGGCCCGTTGGGGAGGCACTGGACCGCGCGGACCGCGGCGGGGCGCTGAATACGCGGGAGCTTTTGAGAATTGCGGGGCTGCTGACGGCGGCGCGGCGGGCACGGGAGTATTTTAACGACGAGGCGGCGGAGAAGACGGCCATTGACCACCTCTTTCTGTCCCTCCACGGGAACCATTTCCTGGAGGAAAAAATCAAGCGCTGCATTCCGGACGAGGATACCATCGCGGACGCGGCGTCGGCGGAGCTGGCGGATATACGGCGGCATATGCGGGCGGCGCAGGCCAAGAGCCGGCAGATTCTGCAAAAGATTATCTCGTCGCCCAGCTATGCGAAGGTCCTTCAAGAGACAATCATCACCCAGAGGGACGGGCGCTTTGTCGTGCCCGTGAAGGCGGAGCAGAAGGGCAACCTGCCCGGTTTGGTCCACGATATTTCCTCTTCCGGGGCCACCATTTTCGTGGAGCCTATGGGCGTCGTCCAGGCTAACAACGAGTACGTAGAGCTGGAAGCCAAGGAGCAGAAGGAGATCGAACGCATTCTCGCCGAGCTGTCCGCCGAGGCGGCGGCTCACCGCGAGGACATCCAGTGGGACTACGACGCCCTGGTCCACCTGGACCTGATTTTCGCCCGCGGGCAGCTTAGCTACAAAATGGACGCCGTGCGTCCCGAGGTCCGCCGGAACGGCGCCACCTCCCTGCGCCGCGCCCGCCACCCCCTCCTGGACCCGAAAAAGGCCGTCCCCATCGACATCGAGCTGGGCGGCGCTTACGACACCTTAGTCGTCACCGGCCCCAACACAGGCGGCAAGACCGTCTCCCTGAAAACCCTGGGCCTTCTGACCATCATGACCCAGTGCGGCCTCCACATCCCCGCGGCGGACCGCAGCGCCGTGGCGGTCTTCGACCGCGTCCTGGCGGACATCGGCGACGAGCAGAGCATCGAGCAGAGCCTGTCCACCTTCTCCGCCCACATGACCAACATTGTAGGAATCCTGGAAGAAGCGGACGGCAAGAGCCTGATCCTCTTCGACGAGCTGGGCGCGGGCACGGACCCGGTGGAGGGCGCGGCCCTGGCCATTGCCGTCATTGAGCACGTCCGCCGCACAGGCGCGAAGATTGCCGCAACCACCCACTACGCCGAGCTGAAGACCTTCGCCATGACCACGGCGGGCGTGGAAAACGCCTCCTGCGAGTTTGACGTCGAAACCCTCAGCCCCACCTACAGGCTCCTGACGGGCATCCCGGGAAAGTCCAACGCCTTTGCCATCTCCCGCCGCCTGGGCCTTCCGGAGGAAGTGATCGCCGCCGCCCAAACCCAGATGAGCGGCGACAGCGTCCGTTTTGAGGACGTGCTGACTCAATTGGAGGCCAAGCGCCAGGCCCTGGAAAAGCGCGAAGCGGAGTCGGAACGCCTCTACCAGCAGCGCGAAGAAGATGCCCGCAAAGCCCGCGAATTCCGCGAACAGATGGAGCGCGCCAAAGAGAACGCCCGCAGCCGCGGTGAAGCCGAAGCCAAACGCATCCTCCGCGACGCGAAAGCCGCGGCAGACCAGACCTTCAACGAGCTGGCCGAACTCCGTCGCCTCCAAGCCCGCGCCGACGCCGCCCAGAACATCAACGACGCCCAAGCCGCCATCCGCCAAGCCCTCCACGAGGCAGAAGACCATCTCCGCACAGAAAAGGACGCCGCCCCCCCCATCCCCAAGCCCAGCCGCCCCATCAAAGAGGGCGATCTGGTCGAACTCCCAGGCGTCCAGCGCCTTGCGGAGGTGACAGCCGTCAACAAGGACGGCACTCTGCAACTAAAGGCAGGCGCACTAAAGATGAAAGCCAAAGCGAACGAAGTCCGCCTGATAGAAGACGACGAACGCGCCGCCAGAAAACCCAAACCAGCCCCCACAACCGGCAACCGCACCCTCCGCGCCTCCGCTTCAAGAGAGCTGGACATCCGCGGCCTGGAAACCCTGGACGCCGAAAACGTAGTAGAGAGCTTCCTCTCCGCCGCCGTCATGGGCAAACTGGAAACCGTCACCATCATCCACGGCAAAGGCACCGGCGCCCTCCGCAAAGCCGTCCACGACATCCTCCGCCGCAGCAAAGCCGTCAAGAGCTTCCGCCTCGGCGTCTACGGCGAAGGCGAAACCGGGGTTACTGTCGTCACAATGCGGTAGGGTTTCCCCGCGGGGGGCCTCCGGCGGCTTCCTTTTCTCGAGAGAAAAGGAAGCGAAAAGAGCTTTAATACCGCTCTATACCCTGGTGGGCGCGAAAGATTGTCACACGGTAACGAAGCGTTAGCGAGTGGGTCCTTCCATTGGCATGGAAGGACCCACGGATTTTTTCATGTTTTGTTGGCAGGGTTTCTCTTTTTTTTGTCAGGTTGTTGAAAAACTGGGGGAGGTTTGCTATACTGTTTTTGTAAAATTATGAAAATGAGGTGAGTTTATGCAGCAGCTTGAAAAGCAGTACCATATCGCTTGTACATCTGATGATATCGGACGTTATTGCATCCTTCCCGGGGACCCGGGGCGCGTCCCCGCTATCGCCGCCCTCTTCGATAACCCGAAGCAGGTCGCCTGTAACCGGGAGTACAACGTCTGGACCGGGACCCTCCTGGGCGAGAAGGTGACCGCCTGCTCCACCGGCATCGGAGGCCCCTCCGCCGCTATCGCCATGGAGGAGCTTCACAAGTGCGGCGCGGATACCTTCATCCGCACCGGCACCTGCGGCGGAATCGACCTGGAGGTGCAGTCCGGAGACATCGTCGTCGCCACCGGCGCGGTGCGCTTCGAGCATACCAGCCTGGAGTACGCGCCGCCGGAGTTCCCCGCCGTCCCCGACTTCGGCGTCACCAACTGCCTCGTCCAGGCCGTCAAGAACCTGCGCCTGCCGCTGCATACCGGCGTCGTCCAGTGCAAGGACAGCTTCTACGGCCAGCACAGCCCCGACGCCTCTCCGGTTTCCTACATGCTGAAAGAGAAGTGGGAATCCTGGAAGCGCCTGGGCGTGAAAGCCAGCGAAATGGAATCTGCGGCGCTGTTCGTGGTGGCGTCGGCACTTCGGTGTCGTTGCGGGTCCTGCTTCCATGTGGTGTGGAACCAGGAGCGGGAAGCGGCTGGATTGGACCAGCGCATGAGCGAGGACACAAGCGCGGCGGTGCGCGTAGCGGTGGAAGCGCTGAGGCTGCTGATCCTTGCTGACCGTGCGGAGTAACAACGTGGGTACGGTGGGCGCGAAGGAGGGGACGCCGAGGGCGGCGTCCCCTACGGAGTTCCATCTGTAGAGGCGAACCTGCGTGTTCGCCCTGGCAGAGGGTTTCAGCATCCCCACAGGTACGGTGGTTGCGGGGGACGGGCGGGCACAGAGGCCCGCCCCTACAGGGTGCATACCAGGTGGGATAAATCCCAGACAAACGATTATAAAAAATCTGTGGGGCCTTCCATGCCAATGGAAGGCCCCACTCGCTTACGCTTCGTTACCATGTACCAGGCTTCTTCACCCACCAGATTCGCGTCGAGTTAAAGCTCTTTTCGGTTCCTTTTCTCTCGAGAAAAGGAACCCGCCGGAGGCCCCCCGTTCACTCCGCCCCCCGTTCCCGCTTCAGCTTCCGGATGTCCTCGCCGAAGAAGGGGAGGATTTGGTACTCGCCTTCGATGCGGGAGGCGATTTGGGGGGAGTAGCGGCGGGAGAGGTCGTTTAGTTTCAGGTTGGTGCTGAGGATGGTGGCTTTGTGGTCCAGGAGGCGGGTGTTGATGATGGTGTACAGGGCGCTCTGGACGTAGGAGGTGGTCATTTCGGTGCCCAGGTCGTCCAGGATCAGGAGGTCGCAGGTGAGGACGCGGGTGATGTCGGAATCGATTGTTTCGCCTTCTTCGCGGCCGAATTTGCGGGCCTCGAAGCGGTCGAAGATGTGGGCGGCGGTGTCGTAGACTACGGACCAGCCGTCGCCGCTGACGTCGCGGGCGATGGCGGCGGAGAGGAACGTTTTGCCCAGGCCCGGGTCGCCGGTCATGAGAAGACTTCCGCAGCCGGGGCGGAAAGACTCCGCGTAGCGGCGGCAGGTGCGGAAAATCCACTCCATGTTTTCCCTGGCGGAAATGCCCAAGCCTAAGTCGTCTTCGTCGGAGTACCACTCCAGGGAAAACGTGTCGAAGCTCTGACTGCCCAGGTCCAGCATTTGGGAGAGTTCCTTCTGCTGCTCCTGGGTGTAGTAGCGGCGGAGACAGCGGCACATGGTCCCGTTCCGATAGCCGGTGTCGCCGCAGAGGGGGCAGGCGGGGGACTCGTCTAAGTAGCCGTCGGGGCAGCCCAACTCCCGCAGGAGCTTCCTGCGCTCGGCCTGGAGGCCCAAATTGTCCCGGCGAAGTGCCTCTACGGCCTCCTTGGGGTTCGCGCCCTTGCGGAGCGCACCGGAGATGAGGCGGCTCATGGTGGCGCGAAGCTCCGCGTCTATTTCCCGCAGGCGGGGCTGGCGGTTGAAAACGCTCTCGCGGCGTGCCTGCAAGCGCTGGTCCCGCTCGCGGCGGTCCTCTTCAAAACGCTGGAGGGCCCGCCGGAGAATCCTGCCGTCGTATGCCATATCTTACAATCCCTCCTTGTCCCGCCGCTGGATATACTTGCGCATCCAGGCCACGTCCTGCTCCTTGACGGGCGCAGGCGTCCCGGAATCGGACTTTTTGCCGGGAGTACCGGCCCCCTGCCCGGGGCGGTCCTGGCTCTCGATTTCATCCAGGCTGTGCAGCCCAGCCGCGTGCCAGCGTTTGAGAATACCGTTGCAGTAAGCCCACTTGAATTCGTGGCATTTAAGTACAGTCTTGTCATAGGCCAACGCCACAGCCTCCGGCGGAAACCCCCATTCCAGCCACGAAGTAAGGTACTTTTCCTCGGAGGCCACAGGCGGACGATCCCCCAACTGCAAAACCCGCATATACTGCGGCAAGGCCCCCTGCCTCTCCGCATACTTGCGCAGATACTCCGCCGCCGCCGTCTGCGTATCCACCCCCTGCCGCGCCCAGGCGTAGCCCTCCCGTTCAATCTGCCGCAGGGTAGGCCGCCGCCCCTCCCCATACCGCGCCGCAATCCGCTCCGCGCAATGACAGACCAGCAAGTAGATCACATCAGCAGGCAGTCCCAGATAGTCATAAAGCCCCAAAAGCGTCCCCAGATCCGGCGTGGACAATTTCTTCCCCAGCCGCCTCTCCACCTCAGCCGTCAGCTGCCGGAATTCATCATTCCGCTCCAACTGCTCCGTAATATCCGCCCTCTGATAAGCCGGCTTCTCATCCGCCGGCTCCAACTCCGCCGCCTGCGGCGCAATCAGCCCCAAGTCCCTCAAAACCGCCTCCGCCGCCTCAATCCGCCCCCGCTCCCACCGCAGCTCCCCCGCCAAGGCCCGCGGCGCAGTGGCCCCATGATGCCGCAAAAGCGCCAAATAAAGCAGCGCCGCATCCCCGTCCCCACGCTCCAGCAGCCTCTTCACCGCCAAAGCCGTCAACGTAACACTCTCATCCCCCGTATGCACCAAAACGCTCCCCATAATCCCTCAACCTCCCCGTTCGCTTTCCCCCATTCTACACGCATTTTCGGCAAATTGCAACTGCCTGCATACGGGGGGCCTCCGGCGGGTCACTTTTTCTTGAAAGAAAAAGTAACCAAAAAGAACTTTAATACCGCTCTATACCTTGGTGGGCGTTTTAGCCTGTCACACGGTAACGAAGCGTAAGCGAGTGGGGCCTTCCATTGGCATGGAAGGCCCCACAGTTTAGGATAACTTTTGCTCGCGTACCCACTCGATAAATTTGGATACCAGACGGAGCTGCGGCTTGTTCAAAGAGCGAAGTTGGTCCGCTACCGTGCGCCACATGTTATCTCCATGGACCGCGGTGCCGACGAGAAATTCATCCGGGGTGGTATCCAGCGCAATCGCTAACCTCATAATTACTTCCGTAGAAGGAATCGAAATAGCACGTTCAATGCAGGACATGTAGGTCGTGCTGATGTCGACACGTTCGCTGACCTCGGCTTGGGTCAAACCAAGAGCCTTTCGGCGGGCAGCAACGCGTTTTCCAATTTTTGTGTAATCCAATATCATATACCTGCCCCCGTTTGCCCCTCATGTTACGGGAAACAGAACAGAAGAGAAACGGTGTTATAGCTAAATTTATAGCTTGACTTTTATATATTACAAGTATATAATTCCACTACAGGTTTATGCGCAGAAAAAATGTAAAGGGAGAGAGCCATGTACAAGAAGATGTATTATACACTGTTCAATGCAATTACGCGTGCATTAGAGGATATGTCCAACCGGGAATATGAGGAAGCGGAGCGGGCATTGAAGAAAGCGCAGCAGGAGGCAGAGGAAATCTACATCGAATCAGGCGAGGAATAAAAGCGTAACATACAAAATCTGTGGGACCTTCCATGCCAATGGAAGGTCCCACTCGCTAACGCTTCGTTACCGTGTGCCATACTTCTTCGCCCACCAGGTTCGCGTCGAGTTAAAGCTCTTTTTGGTTACTTTTTCTCTCGAGAAAAAGTAACCCGCCGGAGGCCCCCCCGCCCGCCGGAGGCCGCATGAACCTCTTGACAAGCGGGAACACTAGTGATATAGTGGCGGTGTTAAAATGGTGATGACGGAGAAGTGCCGGGCGGACGGTATTCAGAGAGGGGCGCAGATGCTGGGAGCGTCCTATACTCGCGGCCGGTGTACCACTCCTGAGCTGCCTGGGATGACCAGGACGGGTCCGCCCGTTATTGCGGACACGAGCGGCGTCTTTTTTGGGCGCAAGCAGGGTGGAACCGTGGAGCTTTTTGCTTCACCCCTGAACCTTTGTCAGGGGTGGAGCGTTTTTTCGTTTTGCCCCCAATTTTAAGGAGGATTTTTGTTTATGAGTGAAGAAAACCTGTACACCTTTGAGAACGAGAGCTACCGCAGAACTTATTGGCATACCTGCTCCCATATTCTGGCGCAGGCGGTGAAGCGGCTGTATCCGGAGGTCAAGCTGGCTATCGGGCCTTCTATCGACGAGGGATTCTATTATGATATGGATTCCCCGTTCCCCTTTACGCCTGAAATTATGGAGAAAATTGAGGGGGAAATGCGGAAAATCTGTAAGGAAAAGCTCAAACTGGAACGCTTTGAACTGCCGCGGGAAGAGGCTGTGCGGTTCATGGAGGAAAAAGAGGAGCCTTATAAGGTCGAGCTGATCAACGATCTGCCCGAAGATGCTGTGATCTCCTTCTACAAGCAGGGGGAGTTTACCGACCTGTGCGCGGGGCCTCATCTGGACTCTACCGGACGGGTGAAGGGCAACGCCTTGAAGCTGACAGCGTGCAACGCCGCCTACTGGCGGGGTGACTCCAGCCGTCAGACCCTTCAGCGGATCTATGGCATCGCGTTCCCGAAGAAGGACGAGCTGGACGCATATCTCCAGCGGATCGAAGAGGCCAAGAAGCGGGACCACCGGAAGCTGGGTAAGGAACTGGGGCTGTTCATGCTGCGGGACGAGGGTCCCGGGTTCCCCTTCTTCCTGCCCAAGGGCATGACGCTGAAAAATACCCTGCTGGACTACTGGCGGCAGGTGCATAAGAAATACGGCTACGTGGAGATTTCCACGCCGATTATGCTCAACCGCCAGCTCTGGGAGCGGTCCGGGCACTGGGACCACTACAAGGAAAATATGTACACCACCGTCATTGACGACGTGGACTTCGCGGTGAAGCCGATGAACTGCCCCGGCGGGATGCTGGTCTATGCCAGCGAGCCCCACAGCTACCGGGATCTGCCTCTGCGCGTGGGCGAGATCGGCCTGGTCCACCGGCACGAGCTGTCCGGCGCGCTTCACGGCCTGTTCCGGGTGCGCTGCTTCAATCAGGACGACGCGCATGTGTTCATGACCCGTGAGCAGATGCAGGACGTGATTCAGGAGACGGTGCGGCTGTTTGACGAGGTGTATTCCACCTTCGGGCTGAGCTACACGATCGAGCTGTCCACGATGCCGGAGGACCATATCGGCACCGTGGAGGAGTGGGAGCGGAACCAGGACATCCTCAAGGCGGCGATTACCGATATGGGGAAGGACTTCGTGGTGAACGAGGGCGACGGCGCGTTCTACGGGCCGAAGCTGGACTTCCACCTGGCGGACTCCCTGGGCCGGACGTGGCAGTGCGGCACAATTCAGCTGGACAGCCAGCTTCCGGAGCGGTTCGAGCTGGAGTACGTGGGCGAGGACGGGCAGAAGCACCGGCCTGTCATGATCCACCGGGTGGTTCTGGGGTCCATCGAGCGCTTCATCGGCGTGATTACCGAGCACTTTGCCGGAGCGTTCCCGGCGTGGCTGAGCCCTGTGCAGGTGAAGGTGCTGACCGTTACGGACCGCGCGGACGCGTATGCGGCGGAGGTTGCCGTGGGTCTGGACGCACGGGGCTTCCGTGCGGAGAAGGATACGCGGAATGAGAAGATCGGGAAGAAGATCCGGGAGGCTACGCTGGAGAAGGTGCCGTATATGCTGGTTGTAGGCGACCGGGACGTGGAGAACCAGACGGTTTCCGTGCGGACCCGCGGCGGCGAGGATCTGGGGGCCATGAGCCTGGATGCGTTCTGCGAGCGTCTGGGGCAGGAAGTTGCGGAAAAGAAAATCTAAAATAAGCAAACATGTAGGGCAGGACATTCTTTGAATGTCCTGCCCTTAGTTAAAGTTTGGGGTCCAGCCCTTTTCAAAGGGCTGGTGGGGTCCAGGGGCAAAGCCCCTGGCCGCCGGAGGCGGGAAGCCCCGCTGGCAGCCCCCCGTCTCCCGTCCCTCGTCCTTCGTTTACAGCAGTCCGGAGAGACGCAGGATGTAGACGATGCAGAAGATGGTGATGGCGGAGAGGATGGTGGTCCAGACTACCATTTGGCTGGCGAGCTGGTCGTCGCCGCCCAGTTCCTGGACCATGACGGCGCTGGAGACGGCCACCGGGGTGGAGGTGATGGTGATGAGGGAGGGGAGTTCTGTGGGGGTGAGGTTCAGGGTTTCGCGGAAAAGGACGGCGGTGCCGATTACTAAGAGGGGGGACACAATCAGGCGCAGGGTGACGCCCAGGGTGAGCTGGGGGAGGATGGAGCCGACTGCGGTCAGGTCCAGGCGGGTGCCCAGGACGAAGAGCATCACGGGGGAAGATACGACGGAGAGGCGGTTAATGGTGTCGTAGATAATGGGGAGCTGGTTCCTGATCGTGAAAACGGGGACGCCGTCTATGGTCGGGATGAGCTGGCGGATCAGGACGACGATGACGCCGGACATGGCGCCGATGATCAGCGGGTTGCGGGCGACGCGGCCCGCTACTTCCTTCGCTGTGGGCTTGTGGCCCTCGTCGCTGCCGTAGAGGGTCAGGACCAGGACGGCCAGGACGTTGAAAAGAGGGACCGAAACGGAGGTGCTCAGGGCGGCGAAGCCCATGGCCGCGTCGCCGCCCAGGGAGTTGGCCAGGGGGAGCCCTAAGACTGCCTGGTTGGATCTGAAAGACGCCTGGACTATGACGCCCTTTTGCAGCCGTTTCGGCACCAGCGCCTTTGCCGCCAGAACGCCCACCAGGGCACAGGCGAGAATGCCGCAGAACAGATAGCCGATGACGCACCAGTTCATGGTGCTGAGGTCATCAATGGCGTAGACATTGCAGAAAAGCTGCACGGGCAGGAAGAGCCGGAAGCAGAGCTGGTTGAGCTGCTTGTAAAAATCGTCGGACCAGTGGCCGATCCGCCGGACGATGTAGCCCAGTAAAATGATCAGCAGAATGGGGACGATGGCTTTCAGGGTGTAGGAAAGGGTTTCTAACACAAAATCACCTGTTCCGTCAAAAATTGCAGATAAGAGGCGGGGCCGCCCCGCTCAGACGCCGGGGGAGCGGACCTCCTCGGCCAGGGTCCAGAGGGCGCTGCCGGTGTCCTGGTCCTGGGCGCGCTCCTGACGCTCCTGCCTCTCCTGACGTGCCTGGGCCTTGGCGTAGCTCTCGGGGCTGGAGCCCATGATGCGGCGGAAGGTGTTGTAGAAGGTACAGTAGTTCTGGAAGCCCACCTCCATGGCAATCTCCGTGAGGGGGGTGCCCTTGCCCATGAGGAGGGTGGCGGTGTGGATGCGCTTCTGGTCGATATAGAGCTTCAAGCTGCTGCGGGTGAGGTTCTTGAAGGTGCGGGAGAGGTAGGTGGGGTTGTAGTTGGTAACCTTGCCCAGGGTTTTCAGGCTCAGGTCTTCCCCCAGGTGGAGGTTGATATAGTTGATGAGCTCGCAGACCAGATTGTCCTGGCGGGTGAGGATGGCGCCGCCGCTGTTGAGGCGGAGGAAATCATCCTGGAGATAGGCCAGCATCTGGTGGAGAATACCCAGCTGGAAGACCATCCTGCCGTGCTCCAGGGCGCAGTCCTGATAGGCCCCGATGAGGTCGATGTATTTGTGGATATCCAGGGAGCCCAGGTGGAGAACGGGGTAGCTGTTTCCGTTGCGGCTGAAAATCTGGATCAGGTTGTCGTCCTTGGTGGAGCAGGACATGACGAAGCTGAAGGTGAGGCCGACGCTGAAACGCATGTGGTTCTCGTTGTCCTGGATGAGCCAAGTGTGCTCGTCCATGAGGTTGCAGCGGACGATGTCGCCGAAGTTGACCTCGTATTCCTGGTCCAGGAGGCGGTAGCGGGCGGGCTCCCGGCCCAGGTAGATCACGTACTCGTAGAAGTCGTGGAAGTGGAACATGGGGGCCTTGTTCTTCCCGTGCTGATGGAGCTCGGCGTCGAAGCCGAACTGATCGGTGTTGTTGGAGAAGTGGGAAGCATTGCTGGGCAGCGATGAAAAATTAGCATCCTGTGTCATGACGGTCATCCACCGCGCCCGAAGGCGCGCCTTTCTTTCAAAGTTGGACAGGGTAAAAAAGTGATATGTGGCGGGGGCAAAAACCATGAAAGTTATATCTCCGCATCCTCTCCCCTCTGATCCGGCCGCGCCGGACCGGGGGAAGCGGAAGGGGTGCGGGGCAGGTTTCCGCACCAGAACAGGGCGGTTCCGCCGCAGAATGCGGACGGAAGCGGGCGTTCAGGTTCCGGGAGGGCCCGGGAGGGGCCCAGGTCTGAAAAAGCGTGAAAAAGGCTGAAATCGAAATATCCTATTAAACCGCCGTTATTATAGCAGACTTTTTTCAAGAATTCAATCCCGAAGGGGCTTGTTCACTCTGTAGAGATTTTTCGCCCGAAACTGTGCAATATGCAAAAACGCCCTGATTTTTTCACCCCTGCCGGAAACTCCCACGGGTGACGCGGCGGGACGCGGGAGATACTACACACCGGGTATCGCGGCTGGCTCCAATCTGTGCGCGGGAAAAAGCGGGCGCACGGACAGGAGCTGGCATCCACGAAACACGCAAAAGGAGGCGTTAACAGTGAAACACACAGTCACACTTCTGGCTGCGTCCCTGCTCCTGGCCTTCGCCCTGACCGCCTGCGGCGGCGGAGACACCCAGACGAACCCGGATAACCAGAACGGCACCGGCCTCACCGGAGACCAGACGGTGCCGGGGGATGATCAGAACGGCTCCGCCGTGACCGGCGGCGGGCAGAACGGCGCGAACAGCGGCAATGCCGCGAATAACGGCACCGCGGGCAGCGGAACCACCGGCGGCATGACCAACAGCGGCGCGAACAACGGCGTGAACAACGGCAATCACAGCGCCAACGGCGACAGCACCCTGGGCCAGGACGTGAAGGACGCCCTGGACGACGCGGGGGACGCCCTCACCGACGGCGGGAAAGCCGTGGGCCAGAGCTTCCGCGGCGCCGGCTTTGACCAGATGGTCCGCAACGGCCGCGTCCACGACAAGGACGGGGACCTGAAAGACCGCGAGAACAGCACCACGCCCGGGACCTCCTTCTAAGGCTGGTTCCCGGACCGGACGGGCCGCTGGAGAGGCTGAGGGCCTTTCCGGCAGCCTGTCCCCCTTTTTTTCACGCGGGAGGCGTCGAAATCTCCCGGCAGGGCGGGGAAAAGTCTTGATTTTCCCTTTACCTTGCCCATATTTTCTGCTATACTACTTCATTATCAAAAAATTTTTTCTTGACCGCCCAAAGGGCGCGAGGAGGTCTGCCTCTGTGAAGTATCAAAAGTGGAACATCGGCACGCCGGAGGAGGCGGACATCGCCCGCCTCCAGGCGGCGGGCTACCCGTACCTGCTGTCGGCCCTCCTGGCCTCCCGGGGGGCCGGGACCCCCGAGGCGGCGGCGGAGCGCCTGGATCAGGAGCGCCAGCTCACCCTGTCCCCCATGCTCATGCGGGACATGGACAAGGCCGTGGCCCGGATTCAGGAGGCCGTGTCCGGCGGGGAAACCGTCGCCGTCTTCGGGGACTACGACGTGGACGGCATCACGTCCACCGTCCTCCTGATGGACTACCTGAAAAGCTGCGGCGTCCCCTGCCTGCGCTACATCCCCCGCCGGATTGAGGACGGCTACGGCCTCTCCTGCGAGGCCATCCGGGGCCTCTGGGACCAGGGGGCCACCCTCATGATCACCGTGGACTGCGGCATCACCGGGAACGAGGAGGTGGACTACGCCCGCTCCCTGGGCATGGACGTGGTGGTCACGGACCACCACGAGTGCAAGGAGCACCTGCCCAACGCCGTAGCCGTGGTGGACCCCCACCGGCCCGACTGCCCCTACCCCTTCAAGCACCTGGCGGGCTGCGGCGTGGCGTTGAAGCTGGTTCTGGCCCTGGGGGGCGAGAGCCGGGAGGACGCCCTCTTCGCCCGCTACTGCGGCCTAGCCGCCATCGGCACCGTGGCCGACGTGATGCGCATGGAGGGGGAGAACCGGATCATCGTCTCCTGCGGACTGGACTCCCTGCCCCACACGGATTTCGTCGGCGTCCAGGCCCTGCTCCGGGAGGCGGGGATGCTGGGACGGCCCATCACCTCCACCCAGATCGGCTTCGTCCTCTCCCCCCGGATCAACGCCGCGGGCCGCATGGGGGAGGCGGACCTTGCCGCCGACCTCCTGGAGACCAGCGACCCCGCCCGGGCGGAAGAGCTGGCCCTGGCTCTGTGCGACCTGAACCGGGAGCGCCAGGCGGTGGAGCAGGCCATCTGCGCCGACGCCGTCCGCCAGATCGAAACCCTCCGGGCCGAGGAGCGTAGCGCCCTGGTCCTCTCCAGCGAGGACTGGCACCAGGGGGTGGTGGGCATCGTGGCCTCCCGCCTGTCTGAGAAATACGCCTGCCCCAGCTTCATGATCCACGTCAAGGACGGCGTGGGCCGGGGCTCCTGCCGCTCCTACGGCGGCTTCAACCTCTTTGCCGCCCTGGAGTCCTGCGCGGACCTCCTGGAGGGCTTCGGGGGCCACGAGCTGGCCGCGGGCTTCACCATTCCCGAAGAGAACATCCCCGTGTTCCGCACGCGGATGAACCGCTGCGTCCGGGCGGCTTCCGGCGGCGGGGTGCCCGTCAGCTCCCTGGACATCGACGCCGCCATCACCTCCCCCGCCGACATGACCCTGGAGCAGGCGGAGCAGCTCAGCCTCCTGGAGCCGTACGGCGCGGGGAACCCCCGTCCCGTCTTCGCCCTCCTGGGGGCCACGGTGGACGCCGTGCAGCCCGTGGGCCAGGGGCGGCATCTGAAACTGCGGATCTCCAAAGGGCCCTGCCGCTTCGACGCCATCTTTTTCTCCGTCACCGAGGCGGAGTGCGCCATCCCGCCGGGGGGCCGCATCGACGCCGCCTTCTACCTCCAGTCCAACACCTTCCGGGGCGCCACCTCCCTCCAACTGCAGCTCATCGACATCCGCCCCTCCCTCTCCCCCAGCCGGAACGAGGCAGAAGCGTTGGACCTGGTGGAGCGCCTCATGGACGGCGGGCCCATCACGCCCCAGGAGGCCCTGCGCCTCCGGGCGGGGCGGAACCAGTACGCCGCCTGCTGGGTGGCCCTGGAGCGCCGCCTCCGCCAGGGGAAGGCGGAGGAGGACCGCCTGCCCTGCCTGCGCCGTCTGGCGGCTCAGACGGGGGGCTGCGAGAGCTTTCTCAGAACCGCTCTGGCGCTGGAGGTCTTCCGGGAGCGGGGCCTGATCTCCCTGACCCTCCGGGAGGGCCGGCTGGCCATGTGCCTCATGCAGATCCAGGGCAAGGCGGATTTGCAGGCGTGTCCCTATCTTCTCCGGCTCAACGGGCCGGATGTGAGGTGATTTGATATGACCGTACAGGAACAGTACGAGCTCCTTGAAAAGACCGTCCGGGGCTACAACAGCGCCGCGGACATGGAGCAGATCCGCGCCGCCTTTGAGTACGCCGACCGGTGCCACCAGGGCCAGAAGCGCAAGAGCGGCGAGCCTTACATCATCCACCCCCTGGCCGTGGCCCAGATCGTGGCGGAGTCCTTGAAGCTGGACTCCGAGTCCATCGAGGCCGCCTTGCTCCACGATGTCATTGAGGACACCCCCGCCACCCACGAGGACCTCTCCCGCCTCTTCTCCCCCATCATCGCCGACCTGGTGGAGGGCGTCAGCAAGCTGACCCGGATTCAGTACGCCACCAAGGAAGACGAGCAGATGGAGAACCTGCGCAAGATGCTCATGGCCATGAGCAAGGACATCCGGGTCATTCTGGTGAAGATCGCCGACCGGCTTCACAATATGCGCACTATGGAGTACCAGTCTCCGGAAAAGCAGAAGCAGAAGTCCCTGGAGACCATGGAGATCTACGCCCCCATCGCCCACCGCCTGGGGATGCAGCGGATCAAGTGGGAGCTGGAGGACCTCTCGTTAAAATATCTGGACCCCGTGGGCTACCAGGAGATCGTGGCGAAGCTGGACGCCAAGAGCCAGGAGAACGAGGTCTTCATGCAGCGCACGGAAAAGCAGATCGGCGACCGCCTCAACTCCCTGGGCATCAACCACATCGTCTACGGGCGCATCAAGCACCCCTATTCCATCTACCGCAAGATGTTCAACCAGAACAAGTCCCTGGACGAGATTTTCGACCTCTTCGCCTTCCGGGTCATCGTGGACAGCGTGGGGGACTGCTACAACGTCCTGGGGGTCATGCACGACATCTACAAGCCCATCTTAGGCCGCTTCAAGGACTATATCGGCACCCCCAAGCCCAACAGCTACCAATCCCTCCACACCACCGTCATGGGCACCGACGGCGTCCCCTTCGAGGTCCAGATCCGCACCCGGCAGATGCACGATTTCGCGGAGTACGGCGTCGCCGCCCACTGGAAGTACAAGCAGAACGGACAGGGCGCGGGCACCGAGGGGAAATACGAGTGGGTCCGCCGCCTCCTGGAGAACCAGGACGGCGCGGACGCCGAGGATTATATTCACTCCCTCAAGGTCGACATGTTTGCCGACGAGGTCTTCGTCTTCACCCCCCGGGGCGACGTGCAGAACCTGCCCGCCAAGGCCACTCCTATCGACTTCGCCTACGCCATCCACTCCGCCGTAGGGAACCGGATGGTGGGCGCGAAGGTGAACGGGCGCATCGTCACCCTGGACCATGTGCTGAAAAACGGCGACATCGTGGAAATTCTCACCTCCAAGTCCGCCAAGGGGCCCAGCCGGGACTGGATGAAGATCGCCAGGAGCAGCGAGGCCCGCAGCAAGATCCGCCAGTGGTTCAAGAAGGAGAAGCGGGAGGAGAACATCGTCAACGGCCGCGCCGCCTTTGAGCAGGAGCTGAAGCACTGCGGCGTCTCCATGAAGGACGTGACGGCCCCGGAGAATCTTCCGGGACTTCTGAAAAAGGTGTCCTACAGCTCCCTGGACGAGATGTACGCCGCCATCGGCTACGGCGGCTTCACCGCCGCCAAGGCCGTGGGCCGGATGCACAACGAGCTGCTCCGCATCGCGAAGAAGGATCAGCCGGACGTCCCCCCAGCGCCTGCGGAGCCCCAGGCCCCCAAGCCCGTCAAGAGCGAGCAGGGCATCATCGTCGAGGGTTTGGAGAACTGCCTCGTAAAATTCTCCAGGTGCTGCACCCCGGTCCCCGGAGACGAGATTGTCGGCTTCATCACCCGCGGCTACGGCGTCTCCGTCCACCGCGCCGACTGCCCCAACGCCTCCCCGGAGCGCCGCGCCGCCCAGGAGGGCCGCTGGATCAAGGTCTCCTGGGGCGCGGACACCAACGAGAGCTACCCAACCACCATCGAAGTCATCTGCAAGGACCGCGCCAATCTTCTCTTCGATGTCTCCTCCGCCCTCTCCACCACAAAAACCTTCGTCCTCGGCGTACACTCCAAAAGCACCGAAGACAACTTCGCCATCTTCCGCCTCGACATCAAGGTCCGCGACGGAGAACAGATGAAAGCCATCATGAACCGCCTGAACCAAATCTCAGGCGTGCTGCAGGTCACGCGGCCTGCGGGGTAGTGCCTGTCATACGGGGGACGAGGGACGGGGGGCTGCCAGCGGGGCTTCCCGCCTCCGGCGGCCAGAGGGCTTTGCCCTCTGGACTCCCACCAGGGAGGCACGCGCCTCCCTGGACCCTGGCAGATCAGTCCCCTTTTTGACTTTTGCCGTTTTACGAAGGAGTATCGCTATGCGAGCTGTTGTTACACGGGTTGACCACGCTTCTGTTACGATCGAAGGTCGTATCAATGGTCAGATCGGTGTCGGATTTCTGGTGCTTTTGGGCGTTGGGCCCAATGATACCGAAGAGACCGCGCGGAAGCTGGCTGACAAGATTTGCAATCTCCGTATCTTCGAGGACGAGAACGATAAAATGAACCTGAACCTGGAGCAGGTGGGAGGGAGCCTCCTGGTCGTCTCCCAGTTCACCCTCTATGCTGATACCTCCTCACGCCGCCCCGGCTTCTCACGCGCCGCCAAGCCTGAACTGGCCGTCCAGGGCTACGAGTGGTTCATGGCCCGCTGCCGGGACCGCGGCTTCCGTGTCGAGCACGGCGAGTTCGGCGCGAAAATGGAGGTCGAATCCCTCAACCACGGACCCGTCACCATCATATTTGACACCGACCAGCCGTAAAGAAAGGAGCGCGTCTCAATGGAACCGATTCCTCAGAAACAGCCCCGCCCCGGCCTCCCCTGGACCCTCAGAAACGCCGGGGGCGATGCCTGTCCCGCCACCTGGGAGCGTCTGGAGGCCGAACTGAACCGCCTCCATCCCGAACATGACAGCTTCGTCATCCTGGAGCAGGAGGACGACGACGGCTTCTGGTATATCCAGAGCGCCGTGGCCCTGGCCGGACCCCACACGGGGCAGTTCATCGTCGGCTGCGGCTGGTCCGGAGCCGAAGGACCCACCACCCCCGGCGGCATCGCCCTGGTGGAGTGGTACGGAGGCTACGCGGACGCGGTGGCCCTGTTCCGGAACGTCTGGGAGAACCACACTGTGGACTTCACCGGCTTCGAGGACCAGTCCCACCTGATCCCCGTCAACCGGCGCAAGGAGCTTTTGGGCATCACCCGCCTGGAGGTGGGGATGCTGGGGACGAACTGCTATATTCTCAAGGAGAACAAGGCAAATCTTCTCGCCGTCATCGATCCCGGCGCGGACCCGGAGCGCATCATTGCGGAGGTCCGGAAGCAGGGCGGAAATCTGAAATATATCCTCCTGACCCACGGGCACTATGACCATGTGGACGCTCTGCCGGAGCTTGCCGCGGCCTTCCCGGAGGCGGAGATCTATATCCACCGCAGGGACGTGAAGGACGTGGACCGCCACCTGTTCCATGTAGGCGGCATGCTGAAGGACCCCAAATGTCCCGTGACCCGCCTCCACTACTTCAAAGCCTTCAACGATTGGGATGTGCCCACTCCGGAGGCGAGGCAGCTTCCCTTCGGCGACCTGGTAATCCACCCCATCCACACCCCCGGCCACTCCGAGGGCTCCGTGACCCTGCGGATCAGCGGCGGGCCCCTCTTCTGCGGCGACACCCTCTTTGAGGGCTCCTGCGGCCGCACGGACTTCCCCGGCGGCAACGTCAGAAAGATGATGGCCTCCCTGCGCCTCTTCGGCATGATGGAGGGCGACGCCGCCGTCTACCCGGGCCACATGATGCCCACCTCCCTGGAGGCCGAGCGGAAATCCAACCCCTACCTCCGCCAGGCCATGCAGGAAACGCCATGAAGCTGGAGTTTCACGGCCACGACGAACGCTACACCGTGGAGCAGAGCCTGCTGAATCTGTTTCCCGGCGAACTGCCCGAATACGAACCCATCGCCCCCGGCGACGGGGACTGGGCCGTCGTCTCCTGCCGCGCCGAGGAGGAAAACCGCCTCCTGGTGACGGTGGACCTCTCTTATCATGGGGAGAAGACAACGGCATATCATACAGCGTCCCTCTCCGGCACAGACTACGACCGGGAGGGCCAGCGCCGCCACACCATTGGCTCCTGCTTCTTCCGGGCATACCAGGCCCTGACGGGGAACACGCCCCCCTGGGGGATGCTGACCGGCGTGCGCCCCGACAAGCTGATCACCCAGGCCCTCTCCCAGGGCAAAACGCCCCGGGAAGCCCGCGCCCTCCTGGAACGGGACTTTCTCGTAACCCCCCGCCGCGCCGCCCTGGCCCTGGAGACGGGGACTGCGGCCTATCAAGCCGCCCAGGACCTACAGCCCCGGGACATCGCCCTCTACGTGGGCATCCCCTTCTGCCCCACCCGCTGCGCCTACTGCTCCTTCGTGAGCCAGTCGGTGGAAAAGAGCTTTTCCCTGGTGGACCCCTACCTGGACGCCCTGACGGCGGAGATCCGCCGCGCGGGCGAAGTGGTGCGGCGGAACAATCTGCGCATCCGCGCCCTGTACGTGGGCGGCGGCACCCCCACCACCCTCTCCGCCCGCCAGCTCCACCGCCTCTTCACCGAGCTTGAGACGGCCTTCCCCCTGGGGCTGGGCCTGGAGATCACCGTGGAGGCGGGACGCCCCGACACCATCACGGCGGAAAAGCTGGGCGTTCTGAGAGACGCCGGAACCACCCGCGTCTCCGTGAACCCCCAGACCATGGAGCCCCATGTCCTGGAGGCCATCGGACGGCGGCACAGCCCCGGCGACATTGAGCGGGCCATGGAGCTGGTGTCGGACGCGGGCTTCCGGCAGGTGAACATGGACTTAATCGCGGGCCTCCCCGAGGACAGCCCCGCCGGCTTCCGCCGCACCCTGGACCGCTGCTTAGCCTTCCACACCAGCGACATCACGGTCCACACCCTGGCCCTGAAAAAGGGGAGCCGCATCCTTCTGGACGGCCTCTCCATCCCCGGCCCCGAGGCCGTGGGGGACATGCTGGACTACGCGGAGCCAACCCTGCGCCAGGCGGGCTACGCCCCCTACTATCTCTACCGCCAGAAATACATGTCCGGCAGCTTTGAGAACGTGGGCTGGACCCGCCCCGGCGGCGGGAGCCTCTACAACATCTATATCATGTCGGAGCTCTGCTCCATTCTCTCCCTGGGCGCGGGCGGCTCAACGAAAATGGTGGACGCCCCCAGCCGCCGCATCCAGCGGGTCTTCAACCACAAGTACCCGACGGAATACGTGAGCCGTCCGGAGAAGATCGAGGCAAACCTTGCGTCCTTCGACGCGTTTTACAACGAATAATCAGACAGGAGGCTTTTCAACATGACAACACGGGACAAACTCTACGACCTGCTGGGGACCCTCCAGCGCGCCGCCGCGGAAGCGGGGGACATTGCCCTGGGCGCGGCCTGCATCACCGGCGAAAAAGCGGGGGACATCCTGGACGCCCTCCAGCTCCATCTCCGCGCCGGACGCCTGGAGGCGGAGATCGGCGAAAAGCTGCGGGCCATGGGCGAGCTGCTGTACGCCACCCACACCGGAAGCCCCACCGACTCCGAGGTGCTCCACACGAAGATGCAGGAGGTGGACAAGCTGAAAGCGGAGCTGGAAGCCCTGAACCTGCGCCTGGGCCGCGAGAGCGCCGCTCCGGAGGCGGGGGAGGACGCCCGCCGGGAACGCCTGTGCCCCAGCTGCGGCGAGTCCGTCCGGGAGGACGACAGGTTCTGCCGTTCCTGCGGAGGGGAGCTGGACCAGTGACGGATTTTGAAGTGTACACGGAGGCTCAGTACCAGGAGAGCGCCCGGGCCCTCCGGGAGCTCGCCGGGGACTTCCGCCCCCGGGTCCTGCTGATTCTGGGCTCGGGCCTGGGGGGCCTGGCGGAGGCCGTAGAGGACCCCGTTACCGTCCCCTATGGGCAGGTCCCCCACATGAAGCGCTCCACCGTGGCGGACCACAAGGGCCAGTTTGTCTTCGGACGCCTGAAGAACACGCCCGCCGCCGTGATGCAGGGCCGCCTCCACACCTACGAGGGCTGGTCCCCCGCCGACGCGGCGTACCCCGTGCGCCTGATCCGCCTCCTGGGGGCGGATACGCTCCTGGTCACCAACGCCGCCGGGGCCGTGAACACGTCCTTCTCCCCCGGAGACGTGATGCTGATCACGGACCACATCATGCTCTTCGGCATGAGCCCCCTCCGGGGCCCCAACCTGGACGCCTTCGGCCCCCGCTTCCCGGACATGAGCCACGTGTATACGCCGGCGCTGCAAGCCCTGGCCCGCAGCGCCGCCCGGGACCTGGGGATCACGCTCCAAGAGGGCGTGTATATGTTCTTCCCCGGTCCCCAGTACGAGACGCCGGCGGAGGTCCGCTTCGCCCGCCTGGCGGGCGCGGACGCGGTGGGCATGTCCACGGTTCCCGAGGCCATTGCCGCTGCCCACTGCGGGATGCGGGTTCTGGGCTTCACCCTCTGCACGAACATGGCGGCGGGGGTCCTGGACCAGCCCCTTTCGGGGGACGAGGTGGTGGCCGCCGCGGAGGCGGCGGGGCCCCGCTTCTCCGCCCTGGTGCGGCGCTGCGCGGCGGGGCTGTGAGGCCCCGGCGCCGGGAGGGCGCATAAGGAGCCGCGGCTTCTGCATAAAATGGGAGCGGCGGGACCACTCCTGCCGGCATTTCTGAAAGAACAAGAGGGATTTCCTGCATGGCTAGTGAAAAAAAGCAGTCCTTTCTGGGCGGCGCGGCGGTGCTGGCCTTCGCCGTCGTGATTGTCAAGCTCATCGGCGCGGTGTACAAGATCCCGCTGAACAACATCCTGGGCAGCGTGGGCAAGACCTACTTCGACACCGCCTATCTGATCTACAACTTCCTGAACATCTTCGCCACGGCGGGCCTGCCCCTGGCCATCTCGAAGCTCACCAGCCAGGCCCACGCCCAGGGCCTGGAGAACCAGAAGCGGAAGATTTTCTCCACCTCCATCTGGCTCTTCTTCGCCCTGGGCCTGGCGGGGTCCACGCTGATGTTCTTCGGCGCGGATCAACTGGCGGCCTTCGAGGAGAACCCCATGGCGGCCCAGGCCATCCGGGCCCTGGCCCCGGCGGTGTTCTGCGTGTGCCTCCTGGCCTGTATGCGGGGCTACACCCAGGGCCAGGGGAACATGGCCCCCACAGCGGCGTCCCAGGTCCTGGAGGCCCTGTGCAAGGTGGGCATCGGCCTGCCTCTGGCCTGGTACATCATGCGGCAGGCCCGGCTGGCGGCCCTGGCCTATTCCTATACAGGCGCGGAGGACCGGCTGGTGGAAGAGGCCATGCCCAACATCGCCGCAGGCGCCATCTTCGGCGTCACCGCCGGGACCATCCTCTCCGTGTGCTTCCTGGTCTTCTACATGCTCACCCACCGGAACCGGGAGAAGTCCGGGGACCGCCCCTCCGGCAGCGGGGCCATCATCCGCCAGGTCCTGGCCATCGGCATCCCCATCACCCTGGGCAACTCCGCCCTGGGCATCATCAACCTCATCGACACCAAGATCGTCATGGGCCGCCTCCAGAGCGCCCTGCTCCTGACGGAGAACGAAGCGGCCCTTCTCAACGGGCAGTACCGCATGGCCATGGATATGCCCAGCATGGTGGCCTCCTTCGTCTACCCGGTGACCATGAGCCTGATCCCCTTCGCCGCCGCGGCCATGGCCCGGAGGGACTACGCCAAGGCCAACGGGATCATCTCCTCGGCCTTCCGGCTGATTGCGGTCCTGGCGATTCCGGCGGGGGTGGGCCTGTCGGTCCTCTCCACGCCCATTATGCGCCTCATGCTCCCCAAGCGCCAGGAGGACGCCCTGGCCGCGGGGCCCCATCTGCAAATCCTGGGCTTCGCCCTGATCTTCATCTGCCTGATGATCCTCACCAACGCCATCCTCCAGACCTACGGAAAAGAGCGTCTTCCCATTTTCACCGTCATCGCGGGCGGTCTGACGAAGATCGCCATGAACTACGTCTTGGTGGGGAACCCGGACATCAACATCAGCGGCGCGCCCATTTCCACCCTCTGCTGCTACCTGGTTGTGGTGGGCCTGAACCTCTTCTTCGTCTGGAAGTATTCTCCGGAGAAGCCCCGCTACCTCCAGCTCTTCTTCAAGCCCGTGGTGGCCTCCCTCCTGATGGGCGGCGCGGCCTGGGCGGCATACGGCTTCGCGGCCAGGGCCCTGGCGGGGCACTCCGCCTATGGAGCCAACGCCCTGGCGGTTCTTGTGGGCATTCTGGCGGGCGTTCTGGTGTACGCGGTTCTGGTGGTGGCCCTGCGGATTTTGCGGGCGGAGGACGTGCGCTCCATTCCGCATGGCGAAAAAATCGCCAAACTTTTGCACCTAAAGTAAAGAAAATCATGGCAAATCAGGATTTTTTACAATTCCCTATTGAAATTTCTTGCAAAGGCGGGTAAGATATGGTAGATTTTCAACGTAAGGCCCGTTACGGCTGGGAGGATTTTTTGAACATCATGAAAATCCTCCGCGCTCCCGGAGGCTGTCCCTGGGACGCCGAGCAGACCCACGGGTCCATACGGCGCAATTTCCTGGAGGAAACCTGCGAGGCCCTGGACGCCCTGGACCGGGACGACCCCCACGACATGTGCGAAGAGCTGGGGGACGTTCTCATGCAGGTTGCCTTCCACGCCCAGATCGAGCGGGAGCGGGGCCGCTTCACCATGGACGACGTGGTGGACGGCGTGGCCCAAAAGCTGGTCTACCGCCACCCCCACGTCTTCGGAGACGTGCAGGTGGACGGCAGCGAGCAGGTCCTGGCCAACTGGGACGTCCTCAAGCGCAAAGAAAAGGGACAGGCCACCACGGCGGACGCCATCGACGCCCTGCCCCGCACCTTACCCTCCCTCTGGCGGGCGGAGAAAACCGCCCACAAGGCCGCGAAGGTGGGCTTCAAATGGGACAGCCCCCTCAGCGCCCTGGAAAAGCTGGAGGAGGAGGTTCGGGAGCTCAGGGAGGCCCTGGAGAAGGGCGGCCCCGCGGACGCACCTCACGGCGTTCAGGAAGAGCTGGGAGACCTGCTGTTCATGGCGGCAACGATTGCCGACATGACGAAGGTGGACCCGGAGGAGGCCCTTCATGGGGCCTGCGATAAATTCTGCGCCCGGTTCCGGCGCGTGGAGGAAACCGCCGCGAAAGAGGACAGGCCCTTGACTGATTGCACGGAGGAAGAACTGATTGCCCGCTGGGAGGCCGCGAAGAAGGAAAAAGCGGACAAAAACCCGGCAGAATAACCCTGTCTTTACGCGTTTTTGCGTTTAGAGATAATCAAAAAAACAACAAACAAACTATGGAGGAATACCACTCATGAACAAAGCAGATCTCGTCAATGTAGTTTCCGCGTCCGCCGAGGTGTCCAAGAAGGACGCCGAGGCCGTCATCACCGCCACCCTGGACGCCATCACCGACGCCCTGAAAGAGGGCGAGAAGGTCCAGCTGGTGGGCTTCGGTTCCTTTGAGGTGAAGGCCCGCGCCGCCCGCGTCGGCCGCAACCCCAAGACCAAGGAGCCCATCGAGATTCCCGCCTCCAGCGTCCCCGTCTTCAAGGCCGGCAAGGTCCTCAAGGACATCGTGGCGAAGTAACGCGGAACCATGCGCCTGGACAAGTATCTGAAGGTATCCCGTCTTGTCAAGCGCCGCACCGTCGCCAACACCGCCTGCGACAACGGCCTGGTTTCCGTCAACGGACGGCCCGCCCGGGCCTCGTATGAGGTCAAGATCGGGGACCGGATTGCAATGCAGTTCGGAGCGCGGACGGTCCTAGTGGAGGTGCTGTCCGTACAGGAAACAGTGCGGCAGGGCGACATCCTCTATCGGGAGATCCGGGAGTGACGATGGTGCCTGCATACGGGGGACGAGGGACGGGGGGCCTCCTTGGATTCTCCACCAGGGAGGCACGCGCCTCCCTGGACCCTGGCAGATCACTTCCTTGATTAGGTGCGCTCTTCTTTTGTGAGTCATATTCTTTCCTGGACTGCCATATCATGTGGACAGGGAGGGAGGAACTATGAACGATTTTACCGCACCTCAGACCGTGCACCGGCTGGAGCTGGAGGGTCGGGAGCGCGTTACCGTCTCCGGAGTGGAGGATGTGGAGCGCTTCGACGAGTCTACTATCGTTATGTCTACGTCCGCCGGGACCCTGATCATCACCGGAGAGGACCTCCATATCGGAAAGCTCTCTCTGGACGGCGGCGAGCTCCACGTGGACGGGCGCATCGACACCCTCTCCTATGAGGACCAGCCTGCGGCCCGCGGCGGCTTCCTGGGCCGTCTCTTCGGCTGATATGGGCGCCCCTTCCACCGCCGCCCAGCTCCTGGCCTTCGCCCAGGCCATCCTCCTGGGCCTCTCCGCCGGACTGCTCTACGACCTGCTCCGCCCCTTCCGCATCCGCGCCCCTCGCTTCACCAACCTCCTGGACCTCGCCTACTGCCTCATCACCGGCGGCGGCGTCTTCCTCTTTCTGGTGGGCCGGGGCGGCGGACAGCTTCGGGGCTTCCTCGTCCTCGGGGGACTGGGCGGCGCTGTGTTCTACTTCTGCGCCTGCGCGCCCCTCCTGCGCCCTCTCTGGGCCTTCTGGGCCGATACGCTGGCCCTTCTGGCCCGTCTTTTGGCCCTCCCAGCCCTCTGGATCAGGGCCGCGTGGAAAAAATTTTCCCGCTTTGCAAAAAATCTCTTTTATTTTTGGCGCAAATGCTTTACAATAGGGTATACGGGACGCCGCCGCGCGCCCCGGAAGGGGGGCGTCAGGTATGGCAAAGCGCAAAAAGGCGCAAAAGAGCGCAAAAAAGCGCAAGCAGGTCCTGCGGCCCGGGTTCTTCGGGACCCTCCTCATTCTCGCCCTGCTCACCGCCGCCGGTCTTCAGCTCTACGCGCTGAACCTCCAGGTGTCCGACGCCCAGGCCCAGAGGGACGCCCTCGCCGCCCAGGTGGACGCCATGCGGCAGAAGAATGACGCCCTCTCCGCCGACATCGACGAGGGCTGCACCCCCGAGAAAATGAAGGAGATCGCCCGCCGGGAGCTGGGTCTTGTCCTCCCCGGCGAGTACGTCTTCAACGTCGGCAGCTAAAACCCACGCGCCCTCCCCGCCCCATGGGAAGAGGGCCCGTCCGCTTTGTTTCCCCGCAGGGGGAACGCGGGAAAATCATCGGAAGGAGAAACAGAAATCTATATGGAGCCTCAGGTTGGGAGCATTCTGGAAGGCAAAGTCACAAGCATCACCAATTTTGGCGCGTTCGTCGCGCTGGAGGGCGGCAGGTCCGGCCTGGTACATATCTCAGAGATTGCGAATACCTACGTCAACGATGTGCATGATTTCCTGGAGACAGGCCAGACGGTGAAGGTCCTGGTTCTCTCCGCGGAGAACGGGCGGATCAACCTGTCCATCAAGAAGGCGCTCCCCCAGGAGCCCCGCGCCCCCCGCACGGACCGACCCCCGCGCACAGCGCGTCCTGACCGCCCGGCACGGCCCGCACCCGCAGCCCCCCGCGGCCGCGCACCTGCTCCTGCTCCCTCCGGGGACCAGGATTTCGAGGACAAGCTGAAACACTTCCTCTCCTCCTCCGAGGGCAAAATGGCCGACCTGAACCGCAGCTTAGACGGCCGCCGCGGCGGCGGAGGCCGCAGAAGAAAATAAAACGGAAAGGACCGCCGCAAGGCGGTCTTCTTTCACGCAAAAATCATAAAAAGGAGCCGCAAGACAAACAAGTCCTGCGGCCCAAGCGGGTGGGATATTGGAAAGCTTCCTACATCATAGTACCATATCCCCCGCCCAATGTAAAGAGAAACTTTTGTAAAATTTTGCCTGTTTTTGTCGAAAGAGAGTGCCTGCCTACGGGGGGCTGCCAGCGGGGCTTCCCGCCTCCGGCGGCTTACTTTTCTTGAAAGAAAAGTAAGCAAAAGAACTTTTTAATACCGCTCTATACTCTGGTGGTTGTTATAGCCTGTCACACGGTAACAGAGTGCGTGCGGGTGGTCCTTACCTCGATCGAGGTAAGGACCACCAGATTTTTTATGTTCTAAATAAGAAAAATCCGTGGGACCTTCCATGCCAATGGAAGGCCCCACTCGCTTACGCTTCGTTACTGCGCAACAGACTCCTTCAACCACCGGATTCGCGTCGAGTTAAAGCTCTTTTTGGTTACTTTTTCTCTCGAGAAAAAGTGACCCGCCGGAGGCCCCCCCTATTCGCGGTTGAAATTTTCACACAGCCGCGGTATAATATTGCATCATGTTTTTATGGGGGATCGTTATGGCAATCATCGGAATTGATTTGGGCACTACCAACAGCCTTGCTGCCGTCTGGCGCGGCGGGAAATGCGAACTGATCCCCAATGCTGCGGGCGAATACCTGACGCCCAGTGCTGTCAGTATTGACGACGATGGTACGGTTTTGGTCGGACGCGCTGCGCGCGACCGCTTGATTACTGCGCCGGACCGCTCCGCGGCCCGCTTTAAGCGCGCTATGGGCACCAATAAAATCTATACCCTTGGGGGGCGCAGGTTTACTCCCGAAGAGCTGTCCGCTCTGGTCTTGAGAAGCCTGCGGGAGGACGCGGAGGCTTATCTGGGGGAGACTGTGGAGGAAGCGGTGGTCAGTGTGCCCGCCTACTTCGCGGAGGCCCAGAGGGCCGCTACCAAACGCGCGGCGGCCCTGGCCGGGTTGAAAGTCGAGCGCCTGGTCAACGAGCCCTCCGCCGCCGCTGTGGCCGGACACATCAACGAAGGGGACAGCGATAAAGTCTGCCTCGTCTTCGACTTCGGCGGGGGGACCCTGGACGTGTCCCTGGTGGAGCGCTTCGAGAACGTGGTCAGCGTCACCGCGGTCAGCGGGGACAACCGCCTGGGCGGGCAGGACTTCGACCGCGTAATCGCCAAAGCCTTCTGCGAGGACTGCGGCATCGACTACCAGGCTTTGCCCGTCCAAAAACGGGAAATGCTGGTCCGCCAGGCGGAGAACTGCAAAATGGCCCTGACCCATCAGGAAAACGTCATCATGTCCGTGGATGACGGGGAGGGCATGTCCGCCTCCCTGATGCTGAGCAACGAATGGCTGATCCGCAAGAGCAGCGCCCTCTTCCGGCGCATGACCATCCCCATTCAGCATGTGTTTTTGGACGCCGGGATTTCCCCCCATGAGCTGAACGATCTGGTCATGGTAGGCGGGTCCAGCCACATGCCCGTGGTGCGGCGCTACATCGCCCGCTTCCTCCACAAGGAGCCAGTGCGGGACAGCCGCCCAGACACGTCCATCGCCCTGGGGGCGGGGATCTGCGCGGGGATGAAGGCCCGGGCGGCGGACCTGCGGGAGCTTGTTTTGACGGACGTGTGCCCCTTCTCCCTGGGCGTGGCCCGCTACAACGAGAGCGAGCCGGACCGCCACCTCATGTCCCCCATCATCGAGCGCAACAGCGTTCTTCCCACCAGCAAGGTGGGGGTCTACTGCACCGTCCGGGACAACCAGGACCGGGTGGAGGTCTACGTCTACCAGGGGGAGAACCGCTACTGCGCGGACAACACGCTCCTTGGGAAGCTGGAGATCGGCGTCCCGCCGGGGCCGCGGGGCACCCAGTCCATCCGCATCCGCTTCACCTACGACATCAACGGCCTGCTGGAGGTGGAAGTTCTGAACGACGTGGGGCACAGGGAGCGCATGGTGCTCCAGAACGAGGGCATGAGCGCGGCGGAGGTGGAGCGTCGTCTGAAGGAGCTGGAGGCGCTGAAGCTGCACCCCCGGGACCAGGAGGGCCCCCGGGCCATGATTGCCCGGGGGAAGCGGCTCTACGCGGTGACGGTGGGGCACATGCGGGAGAAGGTGGGGGCGATGCTGGACTGGTATCAGGAGCAGCTTTCCACTCAGGAGCCCATCCGCGTGGCGCGGGCGACGAAGGAGATCGACCGCTTTTTCGACGGTGTGGAGGCGTATGTGGGCGACGCGGCGCTGGAGCTGCCGGAGGAGGATGAGGACCTGTGAATACATGGCCGTGGTCAGAGCTGGGCCTCCCGGGGGCGGCGGACCTGACGGAAATCCGGCGGGCCTACGCCCTGCGCCTCAAAGAGGCCCATCCGGAGGAGGACCCGGAGGCGTTTCAGCGCCTGCACAGCGCGTACCAGGCGGCGTGCCGCATTGCACGCCGGATGAAGCGGGAGGAGGCGGCTTTTGGGCCGGAGGCGGAGGACTTTCGCGCGCCGGAAGAGAAACCGCCGGAGCCTGAGCCGGGACCGGAGGAAGATGAGGGCCCGGAGGCGGCGTGGGACTATGAGGGGCTTTGGGGGCAGGAGCCGAAGCCTGGGGAAGAGACGCGGAAAAAGCCCTCTTCTCAGGACGAGTGGGACTATGAAGACCTGTTAAAAGATGAAGAGGCGGAGAGGCCCAGGGAGAAAGCGCCTCCGACGAAGTCCCCGAAAGACTGGGACTACGAGCGTCTTTTCGCCGAGGGCGCGGCGGAGGCCGAGAGCAGCCGCCGGAAGCATCTGGAAGAACTGCGGGAGAAGAACCGCGCCCGCCGTGCCGCCCAGGAGCAGGAGCAGCGCCGCAAGGCGGAGGATGAAGAGGCCGCCTGGGCCTCCGTCATGGCGGCGGTCCACGCCCTGGAGCTGCTGCACTCCACCAGCGCCCCCGCCGCGGAGTGGCGGCGCTTTCTGGAGAGCCCCGTCTTCTGGAACGTCAAGGCGAACCTGGATTTTATCTTCGCCCTGGAGGACTTTCTGGAGCAGTGCGGTTCCTACCTCCCGGCGGACATCAAACGGGCCATATCCGCCGCCTACGGCTTTGAGAAGGGTCCGGGAGGGCCGGAGTACCGGCAGCTCTACAAGCTCCTGGGAGGCCGTCAGGAGGCCTGGAAGCAGAAGCAGCGGAAGGTGCAGTGGTTCCGGCCTGGAACGAAGCGGGGCGTGAAAGCGTTTGCGGGGGTGTGGATGGCGCTGATTTTCCTGGGGGGCACCTGGGGCTTCTTCACCAGCTTTTTCCGGGACGGCCATGAGGAGGACGTTCCCTGGGCGGAACAGTGCCAGACGTGGCTGGAGGAGGACTGGGGCTGCGCGTTCCTGCGTCCCTTCCCCGACAAGGGGTTCCGCTACTACGCCGACGAGGACAAGGAGGACGTACGGGAAGCCTGCGTATACGCCCCGGCGGAGCATCCGGACCAGTATTTCTTCGCCTACGAGGACGGGGAACGGGACCCGGAGGCCCCGGAGAACAGTCCCGGCTACGGCACGAACTACACCCAGCGGAAACTGATGGCCGTCATTCAGGATTTCGCACAGGAATGGGACTACGATCTGGGCTATGACAGCGCCGGCGGCGGCTTCAACGCTTCCTTGGGTGAGACGCCGGGCGCGTACCTGCTCCAGTTCCCGCTGACCGGCGGCGGCGAGGCCATTACCGCCCTGGGGGAGCTGATGGAGGCGGTGGAAAAGGAGGACTGGTTCCGGAAGGAGCCGCCGGAGTACGAGATTTTCCTCTGCTACGGGGAGCTGAATTTTTACAGCAATCTCTCCACAGAAAAGGAGCCCTTCGACGCCGATTATGCCCGTGCGGTTTATGAGGTCCGGTTCGGGCCAAACCTGTGCCGCTACATCGCGGAGGAATCCGGCGCGGCGGCGGATCGCTTTGGAAAAGAGGACTATGTGCTGATGGAGCAGGGCGTCGTGGCGGTGGAGAACGAGCGGTTCTTTTGGGTGTCGGTGCTGGAGAAGCCGCCGGAGAGTGCGACGCTGGCCCATTATCTGCTTTCGGAGGACGGCGGGGAGCTGTTCTGCGTCACGGACGCGCAGTTCAATGAGGGGTTCACCCTGGCGGAGCTGCGGAGCGGCGAGGGGGAGGTGCGTTCGGTTGAAAATCTGGGGGCACACAGCGAAGTGAAGATCTGGAATGTTTAACCGCATATGTCAAAGGCTCGAAATCCTACGATTTCGAGCCTTTTTCACGCTTTCAGCAGCACATAAGCGACACCCAGTCTGTTTGCTGTTCCATCCGCATCAGGCTCCGCCCTGGTCCCCCTTCTTCCGCAGGGCGCTGGGCGAGCAGCCATAGTAATCCTTGAACCTCCGGGAGAAGTAATGGATGTCGCAGAACCCCAATTCCTCCGCAATCTCCGACACATTCTTCCCGGACGAGTACAGCAGCCGGCTGGCCTGCTCCATTTTCAGCATCTGACTGTAGTCCTTGAAGCTCATCCCCGTCAGCTCCAGAAACTTTGAGGTCAGCTTCCTGGGCGACACGTACAGCGCCTTGGACAGCTCCTGAATGGAGATGTTGCGGCTGAGGTTGTGCATGATGATGTTCTTCGCGTCCTGGATCAGAAACGCGTCCGGATTGGCCGGCGTCCTCTTCTTGTACCAGCTGTGGCAGAAATCGTACATCTTCAGCAGGTCCTCCATCAGGGTCAGGCGGCAGTCCTCCAGCGTTTCCTTGTCCTTGCTGATCCCCAGCTGGCAGAGGAGGCCGTTCAGCTTCTGGTGGAAGGACTTCGTGTAGTAGGACTTGCTGAGGGCATGGTTGATCTCTATGATGTCCTCTGTGTCCGTGCTCCTTACCAGGCTTCCGATGAAGCTGAAGCAGTTGCAGTCGAAGCCCATGTAGAGAAGCTGCATCTTCTGAGGACCCGGATTGTAGAGGGCATGCCGGGTATAGGGAGGAATCAGGATTCCTCCTCCCGCCCCCACTGTGATCTCCCGGTTCCCCATCACATACGCTCCCCGACCCGTGCCTAGGAAGTTGTAGCACCAGCAGGAATACTGGTGGACCAGGCCGTGCTCATTGGGATCGTACTCCACAAAGCCCAGGAATTCCAGGGAGACTGTAATGGTATCCTGCAAGTGGATGCGCTTATCCAGCATGTTGTACTCTTCTTCAAAGGCCATGGCATCTGCACCTCCCGGCAAAACCGAACCGCCTCAGTCTCTTTCGCTCTTCTTCCACGGGAAAAGCGGCTGTCCGCGGAAAGAGGCCCCCTCTTCCCGCGGACGCCGTTTCACTTACAGCGCGTGTTCCGTGCGCTCGATAATCTGGTCCTGCAGGCCCTTGTCCAGGGAGTTGAAGTAGGCGCTGTAGCCCGCCACCTTCACCACCAGGTCCCGGTATTCCTCCGGGTGGGCCTGAGCGGCCCGGAGCTCCCCGGCGGAGAGGATGTTGAACTGCACCTGGTTCCCCGCCAGGTCCACCAGGTAGCTCTTCACCATGTCCGCGAAGCGGGCGCCCCGCAGGGGATCGAACTGGCCGTAGGCGTCCGTCAGGGCGCTGGGGTGGAAGCGGAGGTTCAGGATGTTGCCGTCGATGAAGAGGGTGTGGTCCACCTTGGACACGCTCTTGAGGGTGGAGGTGGGGCCGTGGGTGTCCGTTCCGGCGTGGGGGGAGACGTTGTCGGAGAGGGCCTCATGGGCCATGCGGCCGTCGGGAGTGGCCCCCACGGTCTCGCCCTCGGGCACGTTGGCCGTCAGGCCCTGGAGGGAGGTGCCGAACACGCCGCCCCGCCAGGGGATGTACTGTTGGGCCTCTCTGGCGAAGAAGTCCCCGATGCGGGCCGCCCAGGCGTCCACGTCGTCTTCGTCGTTGCCGTACTTGGGCAGGCGGTGGGTCATGAGCCGCACCTCCTCGCCCCGCGCCCCGGCCCAGTTGCGGTCCAGGATTTCCACGAACTCCCGCAGCGTCAGGGCCTTCTGCTCAAACACCAGCTTTTCCAGGGCGTACAGGGCGTTGCAGAGGTCCCCGGTGCCGTGGCCCTGGAGGATGGTGTGGGAATAACGGGCGCTCTCGCCGCCGCCCAGGGACATGTCCCGGCCCATTTCGATGCGGTAGTCCAGCAGGCCGGAGGTGAAGGGCGTGGGATTCAGGGCCGCGTCCGTGGCGGAGGTGATGGCGGTCAGCTCCACAATGTAGCTCATGTACTGGGAGAGCTGCTTCCGGAACGCCTCAAAGATGTCCTCCGCGCTGTGGTACTCCTCCAGTTTTTTCGCCGGGAACAGGGTCTTCCCCGTCCGGGGATTGACCCCCTCGTGGAGAAGAATCTCCAGGATTTTCAGGAGGTTGAAGTAGCAGTCGCCGCCGGTGAAGGAGAAGCTCTTGCCGGGGATGACGGCCTCGGAGCAGCCGCCGATGGCGTACTCCCGCGCGTCCTCCAGGGGGACGCCGGTCTTGACCAGAGAGGCCACAATGGCCTCGTCGGAGAAGAAGGCGGGGAGCCCGCCGCCGTGCTTCAGCAGAGCCTGGACCGCCCGGACCATCAGGTCCTGTGGCGTGTCCTTCGCCACGCGGAGAATGGGGGTGGGCTGGGGCAGGCGGGTTTCCGGCAGGGCGTCCAGGAACAGCCCCGTCAGCTCGTTGGAGCACTCCCGGCCCTCCCGGTCCACGCCGCCCAGGGTGATGGTCATGAACATGGGCGCGCCGCTCTTCAGGCGGGTTTCCGGCCAGGGGCGCACCTTGTTGAAGCGGCTGACCTTGATATAGAAGCAGTCGATGAGGTCCAGGGCCTCCCGCCGGGTGAGCACGCCCTCCCGCAGGTCCTTCTCGTAGAAGGGGTACAGGTACTGGTCGATCCGGCCCAGGGAGACGGAGTGGCCGTTGCTCTCAATGTGGATGATCAGGTGGAGGAAATAGGTGAGCTGGAGGGCCTCAAAGAAGCTGGAGGGCGCGCCGGAGGCCAGATGGCGGCAGCAGTCCGCCGCCCGCTTCAGCGTGGGCTTGTTCTCCTCCTTCGCCTGGGGGATCATCGCCTCCGCCTTTTCCGCGAAGCGCAGGAACCAGCGCTCCACGGCGGTGTAGCTGATGGACACCGCGTCCAGGAACAGCTTCTTCTCAAAAGCCTTGGGGTCCTTCCGCAGATCCAGCTTTGCCCGGGCCTTCTCCGCCTCCCACAGCACGCCGGGAACGCCCCCCCGCATCATCTTGAAGTAGTCCGGGACGATGTGGCCGTCTCCGGCGGATTTGCGCACGCCGTCGTAGAGCACGTCGTTGAGCCGGAAGCAGTCCTCGTCCCAGACCTGGAGAAGGGACTCCGGGAACATCCGCTTTGTGGTGCGGACCACCCGGTCCTCGTGGGTCCGGCCCTGCCAGTAGGGGGCGATCCCACGGATCAGGGTCTTCGTCTCTTCCGTCACGTAAAAGCGGTCGTAGGGGCGCTTCTCGAACTCGTCCAGCTCCTTCACCAGGAAGCCGATGCTGAACTCCGGGAACAGGGGCGCGGCGTTCTCCATGGTGGCGTGGTTGCCGATGATTAGCTCGTTTTCGTCGATGACGATGCTCATGTTGTCCAGGATGTCCCGCAGGGCGATGGCCCGGCGGATTACGGGGTCCTCCCCCTCGGTGGCGCGGTAGGAGTCTGTGATGATCCTGCCCCGTTCGCCGCAGATATAGCTCTTGGCGCTGGCCGCTTTCATGCGCAGGTATTCAATTCGATCACTCATCTCAATGGCCTCCTTATTATGTATGAACCACGGTCACACCCAGATCCCGGAACGTCTGCGCAAGGGCCTCCATCCGCTCCCGGTCGGGGGCGGCGACGCCCTGCTCTCCCGGCAGGTAGCGCAGGCCCAGGTTGGCATACTTCGCCTTTCCGAACTCGTGGTACGGCAGGAGTTCCAGGGGAACCTCCCGTTTCAGGCTCCGGATAAAGGCGGCGATGCCCTGAATGTTTTCCGGATCGTCGTTGTAACCGGGAATCACGGGCATCCGAAGAAGAAGGGTTTTCTCCGGATACTCCTCCGCGATCACGCGGATATTGTGCAGAATCTGTTCGCTGGGAACACCCAGGATTTCCCGGCTCCGCCGGGAGTCCACGATTTTGATGTCGCAGAGAAAGGTATCCACGTATTCCGCGGCCCGCCGCAGGGATTCCTCCGGCGCACAGCAGCAGGTCTCGATGGCGGTGGACACGTCCAGCTGTTCCTTCGCGCCCCTCAGCAGCGCGGTAAGGTACTCCGGGTGGGCCAGGGGTTCGCCGCCGCTGACCGTCATGCCGCCGCCGCTGCGGAAGTAGAAGCTCTCGTCCTTCCCCACTTCCCTCAGCGCTTCCTCCACCGTCATAGGCTCCCCGAAAATCTTATAGCAATCCGCGGCGCAGGTCCAGACGCATTTGCCGCACAGCGTACAGCGGGCCCGGTCCACGTGGATGCCGTCTTCCTCCAGGCGCAGGGCCTGCTCCGGGCAGACCGCCGTGCAGCGGCCGCAGAGGCGGCAGAGACTGCGGTTGTGGGACAGGACGCTGGCGAAGCTCCTGCCCTCCGGGTTGGCGCACCAGGGGCATTGCAGGGGGCAGCCCTGCAAGAACACGATGGTGCGGATGCCGGGGCCGTCGTGGACGGAGTAGCGCTGAATATTAAAAACCTTGGTCTCCTCATGCCGGCTGGACATGGGCGTTCCTCCTTTTGCCCCGCTCCGGGGATCAGATTTGGTGAAGGGTTCTCTGGATCAGGTGGTCCTGGACATCCCGGCCCAGCTCCACAAAGTAGGCGCTGTAGCCGGAGACGCGGATCAGAAGGTCCTTGTGATTCTCCGGGTGCTTCTGGGCGTCCAGAAGGGTGTTCCCGTCCAGGATGTTGTACTGGACGTGGAAGATGCCGTAGTCGTTGAGGCTGCGGTTGAAGTTCACGAACTTCTGCAGGTTCTCCGGGTTGTTCACAATGTTGGGGGTGAATTTCAGGTTGAACACATAGCCCTGGGGCAGGAGGGAGGCGTCGATCTTGGACAGGGACTTGATGACGCTGGTGGGGCCTTTCAGGTCCCGGCCCTGCATGGGGCAGATGTTGTCGTTGAGAAGCTCGCCGCCCCTGCGCCCGTCGGGGGTGGGGCCGGTGCGCCAGCCGAAGCCCACGTTGCCCGTGAGGCTGTACACGCTGGCCACCCAGCGCCCGCCTCGGGGATTTGTGTAGGACTCCATGGATTCCGCGTAGTCCCGCACCACGAACACGGCCTCCTCGTCGGCGCAGTCGTCGTCGTTGCCGAACTTGGGGGCGCGGCGGATCAGCATCTGCCGGAGAGCCTCTCCCTCGTCGCCGGCGAAGTTGCTGTCCAGGGCCGTCAGAAGTTCGTCCATGGTGAGCGCCTTTTCGTCGAACACCAGCTTTTTCACCGCCGTCAAGGAGTCCGCCGCGGTGATGGGGCCCGCCGCCAAGGGGGAGGTCTGGTTGTAGACGGCCCCTCCGGCGGTAAAGTCCCTGCCGGACTCGATGCAGCCGTCCACAATCAGGGAGTAGAACACGTGGGGCACCATTTCGGCCTGCACGTTGTCCAGGGTGTTGTCCAGAATCGCCAGCTGGCGGACGAAATAGCGGACCTGTTCTGAGTAGGCGCGGCGCAGGTCCTCCATGGTCCGGAAGGCGCGGGGATCGCCGGTGCGGGGGCCCATCTGCACCCGGACGGACGGCTCGAAGCCCTTCCCGTTGTAGTACCAGAGCTGGACGCCGTCGTGGAGGGCCAGGTCGAAGCACATGGCCAGGCACACGTTGCCCATGTTGCCGCCGGAGCAGGTCTTCCCGTTCACGATGATCTCCGAGCAGCCCAGGTCGCCGAAGTCCCGGGCGTCCTCCAGGGGAATGCCCGCCTTCATCAGGGACTGGATGATGATCTGGTCGGTGAAGAACTTGGGCTTATCCCGTCCGGAGGCCGCGTGGGCGCAGCATTTTTTCAGGAACTTCTCCGGAATCCGGGGGTGGTTCCGCACGGCGATGTCCGGCTGCATGAGCCGCACGTCCGCGTCCGCGTCGATGCAGAGGTAGGACAGCTCGTTGGTCACGTCCCGGCCCTCCCGGTCCACGCCGGAGAGGGTGATGGTCTGCCCCACGCCGGGTCCGGCGAAGATCATGGCCCCCTCGTTTCCGTAGATCTTGGTGATGGTGGACGCCTGGAGGTACAGGCAGTCCAGCAGCTCCAGGGTTTTGTCGTCGTCCAGGGTCCCGGCCTGTCTGTCATGCAGGTAGTAGGGATACAGGTACTGGTCCAGCCGCCCCAGGGACACCGCCAGGCCGTTCACCTCGATCTGGGGGATGAGCTGCACAAACCAGACGCACTGCATGGCCTCCCAGAAGTCCCGGGCCGGCTCCATGGGGACATGGCGGCAGTTTGCGGCGATGCGAAGCAGCTCCTGTTTCCGCTCCTCGCCGTCAGCTTCCGCCGCCAGGCTTTCCGCCAAATCCGCGTATCGGGACGCGAAGAGGGCCACGGCCTCGATGGTCTCCAGCTCTCCCAGGTAGAAGGTGCACTTGTGGTAGTAGTCCGCGGCGGTGGGGTCCAGGGCCTCCATGCGCTCCTCAATCTCCCGGCGGATGCCGCTGAAGCCCCGCTGGAGGACCCGGGGGAAATCGGGGATGAAGTGGCCGTGGCCGGACATCAGGTAGTTGGAGTTGGAGATGATGCCGTATTTCAGGCTTCTCTGCACGCTTTCGGGCAGGACGCTGTTGGCGCGGTCCTTCACCGTCTTCCCCTTCCAGTAGGAGAGGAGGTCCCGGAGCTCCGCGATCTGCTCCTGAGTGATGGCGAATTTGTCGCCGGGGCGGGTGGGCCAGCCCTCCATCTCGCTCAGGGTGGCGTCCCACTGGAACTCGGGGTAGATCAGCCCCGCCCTGGAGCGCTCCCCCTGGTTCCCCGCCAGGAGCTGGCCCTCGTGGATGTAGATGGGCATTCCGCCCAGGATTTTTTTCAGCGCCCGGGCGCGGCGCAGGGGCGCGGACATGCCCTCCGTCTCCCGGTAGGATTCCGTCACCAGGCGGGCGCGGGCTGTGTCTACGGTGCGGTCCACGTGGACCTGCCTCCGGATCAGCTCCACACGCTCCATTCTGCTGAGCTTCATACGCCTTCGCTCCTTTTCACAAATTTTTTCGCACGGCGGCGCACTCCCTGTACCGCCGGTTCTTATCTTTATTATATAGAATTCAACACAGGCAAAACGTTGTATTTATCACAGTGGTTTGGCCGATTATGTGTAGAATCCGGCATTTTTTGTGTAAAAATATCCCCTGCGGACATACCGGCGGCAGACGCTGCCCGCGGTATGTCCGCAAAGGTCCGTAATGCGGCTGTTCCCTCAGACGTCCAGCCCCATCAGCCGCGGGAGCAGCAGGGAGAGGTCGGGGAATACGATGAGCAGGATGGTCAGGATGATGTAAACGATGATGTAGGGAATGACCTGCTTGGAGATGGCCTCCATCTTCACTTTCAGGGAAGAGGAGGAGATGAACAGAGCCACGCCCACCGGAGGCGTGATGATGCCGATCAGGTTGCCGATGAGGAAAATGGCACAGATGGCGTAGGGGTTGATGCCAAAGGGCGTCAGGGCCGTCACCGCCGTGGGGGCCAGGATGATGCATAGGACGATCAGGTCGATGAAGCAGCCCATCACCAGCAGCACCGCCAGCAGGAAGAGCATACCCAGCAGGGGACTCATGTCGCAGATGCCTGTCAGCATACTGACGAAGAACTTCGTCATGCCGCTCATGCTCATGACGTAGCTGATCACGTAAGAGGATGCGCAGAGCAGAAGCACTGTGGCGGCGGTCTTTCCCGCGTCGGCGAAGATCTCGTAGACGGTTTTCAGGTTCAGGCGGCGGTAGCAGAGGGCCAGGATGAAGGAGGCGGCGGAGCCGATGGCCCCGGCCTCGGTGGCGGTGAAAATGCCGCCGTACATGCCGCCGATGACGATCACGGGGACGGAGATCAGGGGCAGGAAGCGCAGGAATGCCTCCCGCCGCTCTTTGGCCGTGTAGATCCGGTCGCTGCCGCCGAAGCCGTTGCGGATGGACATGACGATGATGGCCACGGTCAGGAAGACAACCGTCAGCAGGCCGATGGACAGGTCGACGATGAACAACGAGCCGATGGAGAGGCCCGTGGCCACGCCCAGGACGATGCAGGTAACGGAGGGCGGAATCAGCTGACCCAGCGGGGCGCAGGCCGCGATGGTGGCGGCGGTCCAGTCGTCGGGGTAGCCGTTGTCGATCATTTCAGGCCCCAGCATTTTGCTGAAGGTGGCGCAGGTGGCGTTGGCGGAGCCGGTCAGCGCGCCGAAAATGGCGGAGGCATACACGGCGATGAGGGCCAGACCGCCCCGGCGCTTGCCGATGGAGGGTTTCAGCGCGTCCACCAGCAGTCCGGCCAGGCCGGTCTTCTGGTAGATAACGCCCATGAGGGTGAAGAGGAAGATCGCCAGCATGGTGAAGCTGGAGAAGCCGGAGAGGACGCTCTTGATCACCAGGGACATCTTCATGCCCGCCGCCAGCATGGCGAGGGTGCCCGCGCCGCCCAGGGCGTAGGTGATGGGGGTGCCGAAAAACAGCAGAGCAAAAAAGCTGACGAAGAAAATCAGCGCCAAAAGACCGGTACTCATCCTTCCGCACCTCCGTTTCCTGCGGCCTGCTCAGGGCCGTCCAGATACATGCCGCACCAATAGCCCGCAATCCGAAGGGCAATCCGGACCGCGATCATGATAAACCCAAACACCGCCGCGCCGTAGATCCAGATGTAGGAATAGCCCAGGTAGGTGGTTTTCTGGGCGGCGTATTGGGGAAGATTCTGAATTCCAAAGTATACGCAGGGAACCACAAAGATGTAATTGGTCAGGGCCAGGAGGGTGAAGTAGATCTTCTTGAAGGTCATGTTTTTGCTGGCCATGGCCCTGCCGGAGAAAATTTCCACGCTGGGGTTGTCGTTGATGGAGAAGAGGTAGCTGCTGCCCATAAAGCACAGCCAGATGTGAAAGGTCTGGGCCAGCTCCGTCTGGTAGGGGCAGGGGAGGGCGAGGCAGTAGCGGGCAATGACGCACCAGGTCATCAGCGCGAACAGCAGCACGCCCATTACCAGGCTGACCGACTTCTCAAACACAGCCATGCCCTGGTCTATTTTTGTAATTACCGTTTTCACGAAAGCCTCCTTCTATATCACCGCAGAGACATCACAGTGCCGGGGCGGGGAGAGGGGAAGAATCCCCCCTCTCCCTGTCGGTTCTCAGTGCTGATCCACCCAGTCGATGACGTCCTGGCCGATCAGGTCGTTGTACTTCTCGAACAGGCCGCCGTCGATAAGGGCCTGCTTGAACTCGGAGTTGTCGGCAATCTCGATGACATTTGCGCCCACCTCGGCCAGCTTGTCCGCCGCCGCGCCCTTGGCGTACTCCATGCCCTTTTCCGTGGACACGTCGTTGGCCTCCGCCGCGGCCTCCAGGATGATCTGCTGGTACTCCTCGGGCAGACCTTCCATGATCTCCTTGGAGGCCAGGAAGGCGTGCATGAGCTGGAGCCAGCCGGCCTTGGTGTAGTTGGGGGCCACCTCGTAGAAGCGCATGGCGAGGTAGGTGTCCACCTCGTTCTCCATGCCGTCAATGACGTTGGTCTGCATGGACTGGTAGCACTCGTTGTAGGACAGCGGAGTCGCCTGAGCGCCCAGCAGGCCCACGGCCTCCACCTGGATGGCGGTCTGCATGGTGCGCAGCTTCAGGCCCTTCATGTCCGCCAGGCAGGTGATGGGCTTGTTCGCCACGGTGAGGAAGTTCCGGTCGCCCACGGAGGAGAGGCCCAGGCCGATGAGGCCGATGTCCTCCAGCTGCGCCAGACGGGCGGCGCAGACGTCGCTGTGGACGAACTCAATCACCTGGGCCTGGTCCCGGAACAGGAAGGGGCAGTCGGCGAAGGTGATGGCGTCGGTGAAGCCGGAGACGATGGAGGAGGCCACGTTGGTGAAGGCCAGCTCGCCGTTCTGGAGCATTTCGATGTACTCCTGCTCGCTGCCCAGCTCGCCGCCGGGGTGGACCTCGATGATCACGTGGCCGTCGGTCTTCTCCTCCACCAGCTCCTTGAAGGTGTTGAACTTAATGGTGTGCTGGGAATTGGGGTCCTCCGCCACGGTGTAGGCCGCCTGGAGGGTGTAAACCTTGCCGTCGTCCGCGGGCGCGCCGCTGTCCCCGCCGGAGGAACCGCCGGAGCCTCCGGACTCGCCGCAGGCGCTCAGGCTCGCGGTAAGCATCAACGCTGCAAGAACCATTGACAGAAACTTTTTCATGTTCGTCTTCCCCTTTCTAATGTTGACCAGATTTGTGTGGGTTTTGCCCTCTGCATTTAGAAGTATAGCACAAGCCGTCTTTTTTGATTTGTGTTTTTCGTACAGCTATTTTGTGTTTTTTAGCATAAATTTGTCGGAATTTGCACAACGCCTTCGCGCCTGACAGAAAAAAGGGAACCCGGACGCCTGCGCCGCAGGGCATCCGGGTTCCGCGCTCCGCGCCTCCGGCCAAAATGCCGGAAACGCCTGAATTTTTACTATCCGCTCATGGGATTTGGCTTTCTTTTCGCCTCAGCGCCTTTTTACAAGCCGCCCCGGAGGGGCCCGCTCACTCCACGTTCCCGTTCTCCCGGAAGCTGCGCCACACGTTCTCGAAGAAATCGTCCTTCTCCGGCAGGGGCCGCACATCCCGCCAGGTATAGCGGCACCCCTCCCGGCCATACTGCGCCAGCTGCACCTGCCCGTCCAGTTCGCCCTCGTCCATCTGGCAGGCGAACAGCTCCGGCAGGGCCGCGTAGGGCCGCGTCCCCTCCGGAGACTGGTAGATCACCGACCCGCGGCTCTTGCCGCCCGCCTGGATGTAGTCTTCCATGGCCCCCAGGTACACCGTCTGGCAGACCAGGGCGTCCCAATAGTGGTAGGCGTCCCCCAGGCCCCGAACGGTCTTCACCCGCACCTCCCGGGGAAAGGCGTCCAGATGGGCGCGGGCGGAGGCCGCGGCCTCGCGGATGCCGTTCAGGTTCCGGATGGGCCCGCCGGAGCGGGTCATGCGGGCCTGGGCCTGACTCCACAGGGCGGGAACAGTGTCCTCGTCCCCCAGAACCGCGTCGAAGCGGGCCAGATGCGCGGGGAGAACATTACCGCAGGCGCGGGCAAAGCCCGGTTCGTCCAGGGCCTGGGTCCGCTTCCAGGCGATATAGCGGGCCGCGCGGAGGGAGCCCACCTGTCCGGAGTTCAGCGCGCTGCCGCCGGGGCGGTAGACGCCGTGGGTCCCCGCCGCCTCCCCTGCGGCGAACAGACCCGCCACGCAGGTCTGCCACCAGGCGTCTACGTCCAGACCGCCGTTGTTGTGCTGGGTGCAGAGGGCGATCTCCAGAGGCTCTTTCTCCAGGTCCACACCGCGGCTGAGGTAGAACTCCACGGCGGGGGCGTTCATGTGCCGCAGGCGCTGGATGGGGGTGCCGAAATCCGCTCCGGCGTTCCGGAGGTAATCGCGGGCCTCCGCGCCCATGCAGTCGAAGGGGATGGGGCGGTCCTTGGGATTTCGGGTGTAGTCCAGGAAGACCCGGCGGCCCTTGAGGCTGATTTCGATGTAGACCAGGATGTCGATGATGGAGGACCCCTGGAGCTTCCGCACGTCGAAGGGCCACTGATAGCCCTTCAGGAACACGCGGGTCAGCATGTCACCCTCGTCCTCAAAGAAGTCGGAGAGGAATTCCTGGGGATCGCCGCCCTCGGCGTCCGTGGAGATGAAGCGGGGGAGGACCTGCATGTAGGTCCCGGAGACGTTCCAGCGGGGCCGCACCGACGAGAGGCCGTACTGCCACTCCGTCAGGTTCTTCCCCAGGGCCCCCGCCTCCAGGGGCACGCCCGTCATGCCATAGTGCCCCACGGGATACACCGTGTCGGCGTACATCCCCGCGGGCCCGCCCGTGGCCCAGACCACATTCGTGCAGCAGATGGCGGCGTAAGCGTTCTCACGGCTTTCGGCGTTCAGGTCCAGGCAGAGCAGTCCCTTCACGGCCCCCGTCTCCGTCAGGACCGCCACTGCCAGCAGGCCGTCCAGCACGGGAATCCCCTTCTCCGTCACGGAGCGCTCCAGGGCCTCCGTCATCTTCCGGGAGGTCAGCGGCCCCACGGATGTGGCCCGCTGGCGGGGGTCGTGGTCCGTCTTGTAGCCCACGTACTCCCCGTAGCGGTTCACCGGGAAGGGGACCCCCAGCCCGCACAGCCGCAGGAAGCAGGGCAGGGAGTTGGCCGCCTCCGCCAGGGCGTGGTCCCCGTCCATGCAGTGCCCGTCAAACAGGGTCCGGGCCATCTCCCCCACGGAGTCCGGCTCCCCGCCGCAGAGAGTCAGCTTGTAATAGGTCTGCTTGTCGGCCCCGGTGTTCCGGGAGGTGCCCCGTTTGACCCCCTCCGTCACCAGCACCACGTCCCGGCACCCCAGCATCCAGAGCTGGTCCGCCGCGTTGAAGCCCGCCGCGCCGCTGCCTACGACTGCGGTTCCCACGGTTATGGTCCGCAAGGGGTAGCCGCCGGTTTCTGTGATCTTCCACTCCATTTGATTCCGCTCCTTTCCCGTCAAAGCCTCTGAATGTGCATCCCGCCGTCCACGCGGACGGCCTGTCCCGTCGTATAACGGAAGCTGCCCGAGCAGAGCGCCGCCGCCGCCCGCCCGATGTCCTCCGGCAGGCCCCAGCGGGCAATGGGACTGCCCCCGCCCGCGAAAAACGCGTCGTACTGCTCCTTCACGCGGGCCGTCATGTCCGTCTGGATAATTCCGGGCTGGATCTCGTAGACGTAGATCTGCTCAGGGGCCAGGCGGTCGGCGAAGAGCTTCGTCAGCATGGAGATGCCCGCCTTGGAGACGCAGTATTCCCCGCGGTTCACGGAGGAAATGAAAGCGGAGACGGAGCTGATGTTGATGATCACGCCCCGCGCCCCGTCCCGGGGTTCCTGGGCCAGCATCTGTTTCGCCACGGCCTGGGACATGAACATGGTCCCCCGCGTGTTGGTGCCCACCACCCGGTCGAAGCTCTCCTCCGTCATTTCCAGGAGGTCCGCCCGCACCCTGGGGGCGACTCCGGCGTTGTTCACCAGCACGTCGATCCGCCCCAGGCGGTCAGCGGCATCCTCCGCGCAGCGGCGGATGCTGGCGGTGTCGGAGATATCGCCCTGAATGTAGAAGACCTTCCGGCCCTCGTTCCGCAAAGCCTCCAGCGTACCGGCGTAGCGGTCCTCCGGGCTGCTGCCCGTGATGGCAACGGTGTAGTCCTCCGCGGCCAGGGCGCGGACCACGCCCAGGCCGATGCCCCGTCCGCCGCCTGTTACCAGTGCCGTTTTTTCCATAGCGTCCCCTCCTTATCCCTGCCCGTGGGCCTTCCAAAAGGCCAGAACGTCCTCCCGCATCTGCTCCGGCGCAACACGCAGGCCCGTCCAGTTGAAGAAGGAGCACACGCCCTGATGGGCCAGGAGGTCCAGACCGCCCACAATCTTGTGGCCCCGCGCCTCCGCCGCCTAGAGGAAGCGGGTATGATACGGGTCGTAGATGGCGTCGAAGAAAATGGCCGCGGGGGAGACGGCGGCATAGGGGAAGAAGCTGTGCAGGTCCCCCTGGTTCTTCATGCCGTTGGGCGTGGCGTTGGCGATCAGCTGGCAGTCCGCCAGCTCCGCCTCCCAGGCCGCGCCGTCCCAGTCCAGCAGCTTGACGAAGGTCTGGGGACAGCGGGCGGACAGCCGTTCCCGGAAGCGCTGAAAGCTCTCCAGAAACGCCGTGTGGGAGAACTTGTTGGCGACCACGATTTCCCCGACGCCCTGCAAAGCCGCCTGGGCGGCGGCAGCCCGCGCGAAGCCCCCCGCGCCCATGATAAAGACCTTGCGGATGGAGACGGCCCCGGCGTTCTTCTCCTGGACGGCAGTCCAGAAGCCGGTGCTGTCCGTGTTGTACCCGGTCAGCCTCCCGCCCTCGTTCACCGCGCAGTTCACCGCGCCGATCATCTCGGCCTCGTCGCTCAGCGCGTCCATGTACGGCAGGACAGCCTCCTTCACGGGCATCGTGAAGACGTAGCCCTTCAGGTCGATCAGCCGCATCGCCTCCATGACGCGGGCGACGGTTTCCAGGTTGGCGGGCAGGGCCAGGAACACGCTGTCCAGGCCCAGGCGGTCAAAGGCACTGTTCATGATGACCGGGGACATGGAGTGGGAGATCGGGTCCCCCAGGATGGCGTACAGGCGGCTTTTCGCGTTCACGGTTTCCAGTCTCATGACGTAAACTCCCTTATCGTTTTTTGCCCCGCCAGCTTCACGGAGCCGCGGATGATGATGTTGGCGGAGAATTGGGTGGCGGGACTCTCCAGGGGGATGTCCCCTTCGATCATGGAGATCAGGCGCTGGACGGCGGCTTTCCCCATTTCGTGGAGGGGCTGCTCCACGGTGGTGAGGGGCGGGGTGTAGCATGCGGCCAGAGGCACGTTGTCGTAGCCCAGGACCGAGAGGTCCTCCGGCACCCGCAGGCCCAAAGAGCCCGCCGCCCGCATGGCGTCGAAGGCCAGAGGGTCGCTCTGGGCGAAGATGACTTCCGGCGGCGGGCCTGCCAGAAGGTGCTCCCGGGTGCAGTGAAAGGCTTTCTCGCACTGGCCGTCCACGCCGCTCCAGATCAGCGCCGGGTCCAGGGGGAGGCCGTGGTCCTCCAGAGCGCGGCAGTAGCCCTGGAGGCGCTGCTTGTACAGCTCCAGGCTGGGACGGCCCGTGATGGTGGCAATGCGGGTAAAGCCGTTTTCGATCAGGAAGCTGACGCCCAGGTAGGCCCCCTGCTCGTTGTTGGAGACAAACGCGTTCACGCCGTCCGCCGTGGCTCGCATGAGGCAGACCACCGGGTATTCCTGCCTCCGGAGCTGGAGGATGGTGGGGCTGTCGCTGGCGGCGGTGGAGAAGATGAAGCCGTCCACGAAACGGCTTTTCAGCTTTTCCACGTAGTCCAGTTCCCGCTGCGGGTCGTCCTGGGTGTTGCAGAAGAAGACGAAGTAGCCGTGCCGGCGGGCCTCCGCCTCCACGGCGATGGCGAGGCTGGGGTAAATCTGGTTTTCGATGTTGGGGAGCAGGAAGGCAATGGCCCTGGTCTTCCCCTCCCGCAGGCCCTTGGCGATGACGTTGGGGCGGTAGTCCAGCTGCCGGACGCAGTTCATGACCCGCTCCCGGGTTTCGCTGTCCACGGGGATTTTCCCGCTGAGGGTCCGGGAGACGGTGCTGGGGGAGACCCCGGCCATTTTTGCGACATCTTTGATGGTAGCCATTTGATCACCTCCGAGCGGACTGGAAAATCAAAACAATCCAAAAGGTGCGCTTCTACAGTATGAATTCGTTTGTGCAAACGCTGTCATTAGCTCTAAAATAAGCATAGCAGGTTCTGATTCCATACGCAATTGTAAAAACGGCTCAATTTCTGGAAAAAACTTGGGCAGATTCACATATAGAATCTGCCCCGGTAAACGGACTGTAGGGGACGCCGCCCTCGGCGTCCCGTCCCCCGCGCCCGCCAATCCCGCCTGACATATACCTGCAACATACCGCAATCTTCCCCAACACACCCCCGCGGGGGCGGGCCCCCATACCCGCCCGTTCCTCGCACCCGACGCACCTATGTACCCATCCCCCGCTCACCAATCTCCCCATACCCCACCGTAAACACCGGCACCCCCTCCGCCGCCGGTCCCAGCGCATACATGGGGTAAAAGAACGCCAACCCATCCGCTGTCAAATAAAAATTCTGCGGATTAAACTTCCGTCTCAGCCGTCTCCGCCAATCCTCATGCCACCGGCTGACCCCCGCCCGCTCCCTGCGCTCCATCTCCGCCGCCGCGTACTCGATCAGCCGCTTCTTCCACGCGTTCCCGCCGGGGAAAAAGCTCTGCAAAGGCACCGGATACCCCTCTGCCAAATCCCAGGTATCCCCCCGCCGCGTCACCAGCGCCGGACCAGGCCCCGTCACCTCCCGCGACTCCGTGTAAAGGCTCCACAGCCCTCCCTCCCGCCACGTCTCCACAAACCGCAGCTCCGCCCGCCAGCTGGGCAGCGGCGCGCTCGCCGCCAGCGCCGCGTGGTACTCCGCCACCGCCTGGGGCAGAAGCAGGCTCTGGCAGTACCGCAGGTACGCCCGCGCCTGCATCTGATAGTACCGCTTAATCCGCCGCTCCGTCCGCCCCGCCGCAGGCTCCGGCACCGGCACCGTCACCAGCGCGGAAAGCACCGGAATCCCCTCTGCCGTCCACTCCCGCTCCGCCGCATACGGCACAATCCGCATTTCCTCCATATCCCCGCTCCTTCCCCCAATTCACTGTGCTCCTTCAACCTATGCCGCGGAGGGGGCGGTGGTGCCTGCATACGGGGGTTGCCTCCGGCGGCCAGGGGCTTTGCCCCTGAACCCCACCAGCCCTTTGAAAAGGGCTGGACCCTAAACTTTATCTGCGGGAAAACGTTGTCTTCCCGCAAACAGATGATTGACTATTTGCGGGGGCTGTGCTATACTTTTCTTGCCTTGATCGGCAGATTTTACTGATTCGGAGGAGTACGGTATGCGTTACGATCTGACCGCCATCGAAATACTGAACCGGCTGGGTTTTCGGGACCCCGTGGGCCGGGAACTGCTGGAGGACCTTCAGAAGGCCCTTGGGAAGCCTCTGCCAAAGGTCTACCGGGAGTTTATCGAAATTGCCGCCTTCTGCCCCGTGCTGGAGACGGGCGACGTCTGGTGCGGCAGGGAAATCCTCAGCCGGATGGAGGAACAGAAGAAAAACGGAACCTTCGGGGACTGCCTGGAGATCGGCAGCGATTACGGCGCGGGGATCGTGACCTTCGGCCTCAGACTGGAGGACATGGACAAAGACGATCCGCCGGTCTATCTCCACCACGAGGCCGACGCTCCCCGGCAGTGGCGGGACGCCTACCCCAGCGTGTCAGAATTCCTGATGGACGTGCTTCTGACCGCCCTGACCTTGCTGATGTACGGCACCGCAGAAGAAGCGCTGGAGGAATTGGACTGGGAGTATTCGGACTACTTCATGGAGTGCATGGAGGCCATAGACGACGAGGACGCCGACGACGAAAGCGGCTCCGAAGTCACGGAGGAAACTCTGATCAAGAAGGGCATCGACCCCGCCCAGGTACAGTGGCACACATGCACCTACGAGGGAAAGGTCTTCTGCTGCTGGGACGAGGAAGCAAACAAATTCTACACAGGCTGCTGGGACGGAAACGAGGAAAACACCCTTTACACCATCTCCCACCCCGCCGCCGACGAATAATCCCCCGTAGGGGCGAACCTGCGTGTTCGCCCCGGCAGGCACCCTCTCCTACGTTTTCCCCATAAACACGCCCCCTTTTCAAGACAGCCGCCGGACGAAACCCCGGCGGCTGTTTTTATTGCAAATTTCTGGAAATATCTCCCAGTCATCCGTCGTTTTATCCAAAAATTCGCCAAAAATCCGCCGAGTTTTCGTCAAAAATTTTCCGAAAAATCCGCAAAAAAAATGAACCTGAGCCGAACTTTTTTGCACTTATATACAGAGGGTTTGTACAAGAAGGAAAAAGGAGGTGAGCCCGTCCCAAACTGTGCAAATCCTACAAATTAAAAGGAGGGCTTTTATGAAAACCAACCAGTTCCACCGCCTGACGGCGCTTCTCTGCGCCCTGGCTCTGATCCTCACGCTCTCCCCGACCGTTTTTGCGGCCCCCGGCACTCTGACCGTGGAAACCTCCATGCTGGCCCCCGCCACCTTCGCGAGGTCCTCCTATATCACAAAAGACGGAACACTGTACATGGGGTACGGAGATACCACCAAAAACATGGGCGGCGGCTATAGCTCCGTTGCCACAGGGCGCGGAGAAAGCGCGGTCAAGTCCAACGGCTCGTGCATAAGCTCCAGCTATGGGTGGATGGAGGACGCCACGAAGATCGCGGACAACGTTCTCGCCTGCAACGAGGGGGAGACGGCCCTCGTCCATGTCATCAAAAAGGACGGCACGCTTTGGGTCGTCACAAACAGCTCGGACAACATTCTGGAACAAATTCAGGGCGCTGCCAATGTGGTTCAGATCCTGGACGACCCCGTCGACCCGGATCGCTATTATATTACCGCCAGCGGCGAACTGTATGAGGACAACGACGAGCGCGAGGGTTGGTCCTTGACCAGGCCGTTTTTCAAGTCGATGGACGGCGTGGCCGCGATTAACGGCAACGGAAACGGAATGTACTACACCCTCATCAAGAAGGACGGAAGCCTCTGGTGGTGGGGTTATATGGACGACTCGAACGGCGACGTTCTGGTTGAAGTGGAGAAGGAAAACCCCGTAAAGCTAGTGGACAGCGGCGTTGTCTGCACAGACACCTACGCCGGCATGTACATCACCAGCGACGGGACCCTCTACGGCCTGGGCAGCTACGCCAACCCTACCCCCAAGAAGCTCATGGATAACGCGCTCGTCGTCCGGGACGGGCGGGTGCTGACGGCTGACGGGACTTTGTGGGAAATTCCGTATGACTACTACAAATACACCTACGGCACGCCGGAGAAGGTAGCGGACAACGTAAAGCTCCCCGCCGGAGCCACCGCCTCCTCCACGGGCACCACGCCCAACCCCGGCACTACGCCCAACCCTGGCACCACAACCGATCCCGGCACTACGCCCAACCCCGGCACCACAACAGATCCCGACACTACAACCACCCCCGGAACTACAACCAATCCCGATACTACAACCACCCCCGGCACCGCACTGCACTCCGGCAGCGGCAGCACCCAACTGCCCAAGCTCTCCCAGGATGAGATCCGGCAGATTCTCAAGGACGCGCCGACGCGCTTCACCGGCGAGTCCTACGCCGTGACCCCCAGTGCAAAAGCGCCCTTCAGTGCCGGAAAGGCCAGCGACGCCCTGCTTCAGGCCATGCTCAATCGTCCGAACGCCCTCCGCCGTCTCGCGGGTCTGCCCTCCGTGACCCTGGATGCTGATATGTGCGAGAAGGCCCAGCACGCCGCCGTGATCTGCGAGGCCCTGGGCCGGGCGGACCACTGGCCCTCCCAGCCCTCCGGCATGGACGACGCTTTCTACCGCGTGGCCAAAAGCGCCGCAGGGTCAAGCAACCTCTCCTCTGGGGTGTACACAAGAGTGGTTGCGGTCAACCAGTGGATGGACGACAGTGACGCTGCAAATATCTCGTATCCCGGCCACCGGCACTGGCAGCTGAATCCCCTGATGGGGAAGGTGGGCTTCGGCACCACGGACCACATCAGCGCGGAGATGTGCCAGGACGACAGCGCCCCGCCCCTGTCCTACGATTACATCTCCTGGCCCGCCTCCGGCAATTTCCCCAGCGACGTCTTCGGGAAAAACACCGCCTGGAGCGTCCTGCTGAATGAGGACCTCTACGACGTGCTGGACGAATCCGCCATTAAAGTGACCCTCACCGGCGGAGGAAAGTCCTGGTCCTTCTCCAATCCCGGAAGCTACACGCCCGCATCCTCCGGCAAGTATTTCGGCGTCCGCCGTGACCCGGCCCGCTACGCTTCCAACTCGCCCAATATCTCCGTGTCCAGCATGAACCCCTTCCACAGCGTCTTTTTCCGCCCGGACGGAATTGACAAGTACGAGGGCACCTACTCCGTGACCGTCAGCGGCTTCCAGGACCGCGCCACCGGTGCCCCGGCGTCGATTTCCTTCGAGGTAGACTTCTTCCAGGCCCTGGAAAAGGAGAGTACCAGCATCACCATTCCCCTTGGCCCCACCACCCCCAGCACCGAAAAGACGAACCCCTTCACCGACGTCCCCGCCGGCTCGTACTATTACGACGCAGTCCTCTGGGCTCTTGAAAAAGGCGTCACCACCGGTGTCACAGCCACCCAGTTCCAGCCCAACGCCACCTGCACCCGCGGCCGGGTTGTGACTTTCCTCTGGCGCGCCAAAGGTTCCCCGGAGCCCAAGACGAAGACGAATCCCTTCACCGACGTCTCCGCCTCCAGCGCCTTCTACAAGGCCATCCTCTGGGCCTACGAAAACGGCATCACCACAGGCACCACGGCAACTACGTTCAACCCCGGCGGCACCTGCACCAGCGGCCACGTTGTCACCTTCCTCTGGCGCGCCAACAACAAGTCCGCCGCCACCGGTTCCAGCGCCATTGCCGCCGCCAACCCCGGCAAATACTTCACCGACGCTGCCGCCTGGGCCGACGCCAAGGGCCTCCTCTCCGGCACCGGCAAAACCTTCACGCCCTCCGCAAACTCCCCACGCGCCGACATCGTGACCTACCTCTACCGCGACATCGCCCTCTAAGACGGAGGACGGGGGACGGGGGGCTGCCAGCGGGGCTTCCCGCCTCCGGCGGCCAGAGGGCTTTGCCCTCTGGCCGCCCACCAGGGAGGCACGCGCCTCCCTGGACCCTGGCAGATCGGCCAGTTTGAGGCCCCTTGCTCCTGTTTTGGATTGCTTATAACTAAGGAGAAAAAACGCGTGAAAACGCAGAAACGGCGCAGCCCGCAGGCTGTGCCGTTTCTATACGCAGGGAACGTTTTCGCCGTACCGCGCCCCATACTCAGGCGGCGGCGGAGGAGAACTCCTCACGGCCCCGGAAGAGAAGCGTGATGCACCACAGGCCCGCCAGGCCCACCAGGGCGTAGACGATCCGGGACAGCACGGCCATTTGTCCGCCGAAGAGAAAGGCCGCGGTATCGAACCCGAACAGCCCGATGCCGCCCCAGTTCAGCGCGCCGATCACGGCGATCAGAATCGCAATTTTATCAAGCATGGTCCACTACCTCCATTCATGTCCACACGCTGGGACACGGCGCTATCTTGCCGCCTTTTGTCGGATTTTATGTAATAAGCCCATGGAAATTTTTATTTCAGCGCAAACCGCCCCCAAAAACCGCCCCATTATCCATTATCAATTGTCAATTGTCTTCAACAACTTAACGGCTCCATAAACCGGAAATTACAACAGCGACAAATCGCACATGAATTTCCAATAGCCTGTCCGCTTTTTTTCCGCCGCCGGGTCCAATGCCTTAAGACATTCGCGAAAGGGTCCATAGAGATCCTTTTGGTTTTTAAAGACATAGTCCAACTCGGTTTTATCAGGATGCTCCTCTCTGAATGTCTGTATCTTTTGGGTAAATTCCTGATAAAACGTGCGCCAGTAAGCCATGGACAACAAATATTGCTCCAGGCTGCTGTTGACAAAAGTAAGTGTATTTTCATCGTAAAAGGGTACAAGTCTCCATACGGTTTCGGTTTTTAGCTCCACCGCCATATACGCACAACTCTCATCTTTGTTCCAAATCTGAACCTCCTGGCTCGTTCCCCAACCGCTGATGCTGCAGCTCCGGCTCAACTCCCGTGCCTCTCCAATCACCAAATACTTTTTCCGCTTTATCTCCTCTATCCGCAGACAACTAATCCAGAAGACTATTCCAGGAGCCGCCTGCTTTCCGGACTCCTCCCGTTCCTCGTCGGGAGAGCGCCAATCCAGAAATCTGTCCGGCAGACCTGTTTTTGTCAAAAAATTTCGCAAGTGTTCAGATATCTCCAAATCCTTCAATTTGTACACCGGGTATCTTCCCAATGAAACATCCGACAAATACACAGAATCCGGTTCCAGAATTCCCCCTGCCGCTTGAACCTTGCGGTAAAATTCAAGCATGGTGAGGTCATTCATCCAATTAGGCGCCCCGCTTTGTTGCTTCATATACCAGTTCCTTTCCCATTTGCCCATCTTTATTCCGAAAAGGGAGTTTGTCAATTATCAATTGTCAATTATCAATTGTCAATTTCCACCGTGTCCCCGGAGGCCAGGAAGTACAGCACCTTCCGCGCCACCGGCTTCTCCAGGACCTGGGACAGGGCCAAGCTGTAAGCGTCCAGCTGGGGGCGGTAGCGTTCCGCGTGCTCGGCGAGGTCTCCGGCGTTCCGCACATGGTCGGTTTTGAAGTCCACCACCGTCAGGCCCGCCGCTGTCTCGAAGCAGCAGTCCACCACGCCCTGGAGCAGGATCTGATCCCCCGCCGCGGCAGCGGGGGCGTAGGTCCGGGCGTCTGCCAGGAGTGTGAAGCGGTACTCCCGCAGGGGCGGGCGTCCGGCCCGCTCCGCCGCCCGCAGCTCCTCTGCCAGAGGGGAGGCCAGGAGGCGGGACAGGGAGGCCCGGTCCACCGCCGCGGCCTGCTCCGGCGTCAGGAGGCCCCGGGCCTCCAGGCCGGCGATCTGGGCGGCGGGGTCCGGGTTCCGGAAGTCCAGGTATTGGAGGACCAGGTGGGTGGCGGTGCCCCGCTCGGCGGGGGTGAGGCCCCGGGCCTCCCGGCGGAATTTCGGCTGGGAGAGGGGGCGGAGGTAGGGGGTGTGGGCCGCGTTTTCCGCAATCTCCTGGTCCAGGGGACGGCCCTTGAGCTGGGTGGCCGTCAGCTTTGCCGGGAGGGTGGTTTCACGCTGATAGGGGTAGGCAAAGGTGAGCAGGTCCGGGTCGAAGGGGGCCTCCGGCGTCTTGGCTTCCTCAGTGAGGACGGCGGGGGCGGGGGCATTCCGGAAGTCCCCGGCGTCGTGGAGGAAGACCTTCCAGGGGGCCGTCGCGCCGGTGTAGAGCCCTCCGGCGGTGGCGGTTCCGGCCAGGGCCCGGAGGTCCGCCGCCTCCGGGCGGCACAGCAGGGGCAGCAGCAGCCAGTCGCCGAAGGACTTCCCCGCCGCCACGGACTCCGGCGGCACGGGACAGGCGGCGGACGCCGCCAGCTTTTGCAGCCGCGTCTCCGCGTTATAGAGGGCGTGGATCAGGATCAGCTTTTCCTTGGGCCGGGTCATGGCCACGTAGAGGACCCGCTGCTCCTCCGCCAGATTTTCCCGCCGGAGCTTCTGTTCCACGGCGTGGCGGGCCAGGGTGGCGTAGCGGATTTTCCGCTCCAGATCCACCCGCCGGGGCCCCAGCCCCATGGAGGGGTGGACCAGGACGGGGGTGTCGAAGTCCTGGCGGGAGAAATTGTGGTCCAGGTCCGCCAGGATCACGATGGGGAACTCCAGGCCCTTGGACTTGTGGATGCTCATGAGGCGCACGCCGTTGACGGCGGCGGCGCCGGAGGCGGTGGGGGCCTTTCCGGCCTCCAGGAGGCGGCGGAGCTGGGTGACGAAGGCGAACAGGCCCCGATACCCGCCGCTCTCGAATTTTTCCGCCTGCCGCGCCAGGGCGATCAGGTTTTCCCGCCGCTCCAGGCCGCAGTCCATGGCCCCGAAGAGGCCAAGGAGGTTCAGGGTGTTGTAGATGTGCCAGATCAGGCGGTGGACGCTCATGTCCCGCGCCGCGCGCCGCAGGGCGTTCAGCGTGTTGAGAAAGTCTGCACAGTCATTGGGGGCATCGCCCTCTTCGGCGGGCTTCGCGGCATTGACTACGGCGTCGTAGAAATCCGTGTCAGGGCTTCCGGCGCGGATCTCGGCAAGGCGGTCCGGCGAGAGGCCGAACACCGGAGAGCGTAGGACGGAGATCAGCGGCACATCCTGCCGCGGGTTGTCCACCAAATCCAGGAGGGCCATCATGACGGCCACCTCCATGGTCTGGAAAAATCCGCTGTCCTCCTGGAAAGAGCAGGGGATATTCTGCTCCGCCAGCGCGGAGGAAAACACGGCCGTCCGGCTTCCGGGGGAACGCATAAGGATCACGATATCCTCCGGCTTGCAGGGCCGCAGGACCCCGTCGGGTCCGGTGACGGGATAGCCCTCGTCCAGGAGCTGGCGGATGCGCAGGGCGGTGAAGCGGGCCTCCGCCGTCAGCTTTTTCACGGGCTGATCGCTGTCCTTGGTCTTCTGCCTGGCGCGGATCAGGTGGTACTCCGTGTCACAGTCCTCCCGGGGAGGGTAGTAGTCCGCGCCGAAGTGGAGGGCGGCGTCCTCGTCGTAGTCCATCTCCCCCATCTCCTGGGAGAGGATGTTTTCAAAGACGAAATTCGCCGCGTCCAGGATTTCCTGCCGGGACCTGAAATTCTGGCTGAGGGAGATTTTGCGGTCCTCGCCTTTTTCGGCCTCGTCATGGGGCTTGAAGCGGTTGTACTTGTCCAGGAAAATGGTGGGGTCCGCCAGGCGGAAGCGGTAGATGCTCTGCTTCACGTCCCCCACGGTGAACAGGTTCTTCCCGTCCTTGGAGACGGCGCGGAAAATGGCGTTCTGGACCTCGTTGGTGTCCTGGTACTCGTCCACCAGGATTTCCGCGTAGCGGGCGGCAACCTGCTCCCCCAGCTCCGTGGGGGTCCCGTCCTCCTGGACGAGAAGGTACAGCGCCATGTGCTCCTGATCGGAGAAGTCGGCGGCGTTGATCCGCAGCTTTTCGGCGCGGTACGCCTCGGAAAAGGCCGCGGTCAGATCCAAAAGGGCCAGCATGGCGGGGGCGGCGGCGCGCAGGTCCTCCATGGCCTCTTTGCCGCTGATGTCCAGCCAGACGGACAGCTTTTTCAGCGCGTCCTTGCAGCCGTTCCAGGTCTGCTTCAGGGAAACCACCAGCGGGTCCTCCGCCCGCCCCCTGGGGGTGCTGAGCCGCGGGAAGGCGACGTTCACGGCGTCCCGCGCCGCCTCCCAGGTCCGGGCCTCCCCCAGCTTTTCCACCTCCAGGGCGGCTTCCAGGAACTTGAGGCCGTAGCCGGTCTGCAAGGGGCCGTCGCCCTGGGTGCGGGCCGCACCGAGGCGGAGCTGAGCCGCCCAGTGCCGCCCCCGGCGGCGGATCACAGCTAGCAGTTCCCGGGCGTAAGGGGTGGCGTCGAAGTCGTCCCCAAGGTCCGCCCAGATCTCCCGGTTCCGGGAAAGCCACTGTTCCGGAGAGGCGTGGCTCTGGAGCTTGTCGTAGAACTCCAGGACCAGATCGGCCAGGGCGCGGTCGTCCCAGCCCGCCCCCAGGGTGCCGGCCAGCTGCCGCCCCTCGGGGGTGAGGTCTGTGTAGAACTCCTCCAGCACCCGGTCCAGAACCCGGCGGCGCAGGAGTTCCGCTTCGCTGTCGTCCAGGACCCGGAAGTCCGGCGTCAGGGCGTGGCGGTCGCTGTCACGGGCCAGGAGGTGGGTGTTCTCCCGGAGGAGGGCGGTGCAGAAGGCGTCCACGGTCTTGATGTCCGCCTGGTAGACCCGCAGAAGCTGCTGGCGCAGGTGGGCGTCTCCGGGACGCTCCCCCATGCGGCGGGAGAGCTCGGAGGCGATTTTCCCCCGCAGCTCCGAGGCGGCGGCGCGGGTGTAGGTGATGATCAGAAAGTCGTCCACGTGGTGCCGCTCCTCCGTCACGTAGCGGAAGAGGCGGTCCACCAGCACCCGGGTCTTCCCGGACCCGGCGGCGGCGGAGACCAGAAGGCTCCCGCCCCGGTTTTCCACGGCGGCCCGCTGCTGGGGCGTCAGGTTCACTGCCATGTCGTTTCCTCCTTGAGCTTCTCCCAGAATTCCTCCGGCTTCACGGGCAGGATGTAGTGCCAGCGGTCCCGGTCCCGGCCGTCCTGGAAGTGGCAGGCGGCGGTCCAGGCGCAGTATTTGCAGAAGCTGTCGTCTTCACTGCGGCACCAGGGGTCCGCGTCGATGTTGCCCCCCCGGACCTCCCGGGAGATGTCCTGCAAAAGGCTGTCCACGTAGTGCCCCAGCTGGCCCAGCTGGGCGGCGGAGGCCACGCTCCCGTAGATGCCGCCGGTGCGGTTTATGCGGATGGGCAGGTAGTGGGGCTCCGTCAAAGCCTCGTGCTCCATGGCCTGTAGGACGGCGGGCTCCGACAGGAGCAGGCCGGAGCGGCGGAGCTGCTTGTCCCGTTCGGCCTGGAGGCTCTCGGGGGTGATGTTCCGCTCGGCGGAGAGGATTTCGTCCCGGGCGGGGAGGTACAGGACCCCCGCGGGCTCGATGCCCTCCCCGAAGCGTTCCGCGCCCTGCTTCTCCAGGGTGAACAGGTACAGCAGCATCTGAATGTCCAGCCCCATCCGCACGGCGGAGAGGTCGAAGTTCTTCTTCCCGGACTTGTAGTCGATGACCCGGATGTACAGCTTTCCATCCTTGGCCCAGCCGTCCACCCGGTCCACCTTGCCCCCGACGCGGAGCTCCCCGTCGGGGTCGGAGATCACCACGGCGGGGACCTCCTTCCCGTCGCCGAAGGACAGCTCGAAGGCCAGGGGCACGAAGTCGGAGTGCCGCAGTTCCTCCGCCGCCTGGTCGATGACGGCGTAGGCTGTCTCCCGGAGGCGTCCGAAGAGGTAGCGGAAACGGGCACTGCGGTTCTCCAGATTGGGCAGCTCCTGTTGGACGTAGGCGTCGATGTATTGCCGCACCAGGGCGTGGAGGTCCCTGGTCTTCACCTGGGCAAAGCCTCCGCGGCCCTGGACTTCCCTGGTGACGTTCTCCAGGAGAAAGTGGAGGAAGGTGCCGATCTGGGGGGCGTCGAAGGCGGCGCGGGTCCGGGGCTTGGCCTTGAGGCCGTACTCCATGAAATAGGAGAAGTGGCAGGAGCGCAGGCGCTCCAGGCGGGAGGCGGTCATGGTGATCTGCCTGCCGTAGAGGCCCCGCACGGCCTCGGGGGAGAGGGAGCCCCGCGTCAGGGACGCGGCCCGCTCCATGGCCTGCAAGCGGGGGCGGAAAGACGCGGTTTCCCCGAACCAGCGCCAGAGCTTCCCGCCGGGGACGGCGGATTCCAGGGCGGGCAGGGGGGCGGTGAGCCGGTAGGCGCGGCGGTTGTCCTCCTTCTCCACCCGCAGGTCCGGGAACAGGCTCAGCAGCCGGTCCACCACGAACGCGGGCCGCAGCGCCCCGCCGGACAGGTCCGTCACGGGGTAGCTGACCGTCAGCCGTTCCGTGGGCTGGGCCAGGGCGGCATAGAGGTTTTGCAGTTCGATCCCCATTTGATCCATGCCCGTGGGGGCCAGCTCCACGCCCCGCTTTGCCAGCTCGTCCCGGTCGTCCTCGTTGAGGATGCCGCCGCCCTGTCCGGGGGTGGGGAGGACGTGGTCGTTGGCGCCCAGGAGGAAGCAGCAGCGTCCGCTGTGGCGGTCGTTCCGCTCCACGCCCGTGACGCTCACCTGGTCCAGGGACACGGGGATGGACCCCACGCTGTACTGGGTCAGCACCTGCCGGAACAGCCGCGTGAACTCGTCCAGCTCCATGGGTTCCTCCCCCAGCAGTTCCACGAACTGGTCCAGCACGCCGCAGAGGATCTCCCAGAGCTGGGCGGTTTCCTCGGCGTCCTGCATACGCCCTGCGGCGGCCTGGTCCCGGAGCTGGCGCTCCAGGGCGTCCTGGAGGCCCAGCTCCTCCATGAAGCTGTAAAGGGCGTCCACTTTTTCACCTGCGGTTTCCCCGGCCTTCAAGCCCTCCGCCAGCCGCGAGAGCGGGCTGCGGACCCGGCGGCGCAGCTCATTCACCCGGTCCAGCAGGGCCTGCCGGGCGGGGGTCAGCTTCATACCGTAGCCGTCGGGGTTCTCCGCCCAGTCCACGTCCCGGACCCACATGCCCCCGTGGACCTCCCACTTGAGGGCGTAGTTCTCCAGCACGTCGCACTCCTCCGGCGTCAGCCCCGCCAGGCCCGTTTTCAGCCAGCGGAACATGTCGTCGTACTCGTACCCGCCCCCCACGGCGTCCAGAACGCCGGTCAGGAGGCTCAGAACGGGCTTTTCGAGGATGTCGCTCCGGCGGCTGAGGTAGGCGGGGATTCCGTAGCGCTCGAAGACGGTTTCGATCACGCCCTCGTAGTCCTCCATGTTCCGGGCGGCCACAGTGATGTCCCGGTAGCGGCACGCGCCGGAGGCGGTGAGGCGGCGGATGTCGGCGGCGGTCTGCTCCACTTCGGAGTAGACGGTATCGGCCTCCCGGATGCGGACGGAGGAGGAATCGCCCTCGAAGGGCGGCGCGGCGTCCTCGAAGAAGTACCGCTCCACGCGCCCCAGGGCGGAGGGATCGTCCCGCTCCAGGCAGGTGACGGTCACGGGCTTTCCCTCCCGCTCCGCCAGGCGGCGCAGGCGTTCCAGGGTCCGCAGGGACGCCTGAAAGATTTCCTCCCGGCTGTCTGGCTCCCCCAGAAGGGTCACGGTTACGGAACGCGCCTGCCGCAGGAGGATGCTGATCACCCGCCGCTCCTGGGCGGTGAAGTAGGTGAAGCCGTCCAGGAAGACGTCTTTGTCCACGGCGTAGCAGGATTCCTCCAGGTGGTCGCACAGCTTGGTTATGCGGTCCCGTGCGTCCAGCCCCGGGCGGAGCAGCCGGGCTTCATAGGCCCCGTACAGGAGGCTCAGGTCCCGCAGCTTGTCCCGGGTGGCCCCGGTGATGGCCTGGGACTGCTCGTAAAGCACCTGGGGCGTGACCTCGTAGCAGCGCAGCTCGTCGAACAGGTCCAGGAGCTGCTGCAAAAAGGCGGCTTTCCGGGAGGGGCGGCGGTACACGGTCAGCTCCGGAAGCACCTCCAGCAGAGCCTTTTCCAGCGTCAGCAGCTTCCCCCCCGCGTCCAGCGTCACCTGGGCCGCGCCCCCCGTGACGCTCAGCACCCGGTCGCAGAGGCGGCGGAAGCTCAGCACCTCGGCGTAACGGCTGGCCCCGGGCCCGCACGCGACGCACAGGTCCACCTCCGCCTGGTGGGACGCGTGCTCGGGGACCAGGAGGATTTGTCCGGCCCCGGTCCCCGCCAGGGCGGCGATTTTTTCCAGGACCTGTCTGGACTTGCCGGTTTTGGCGCGGCCTGTCAGTATTTCAAGCATTCTCTCTACCTCGCTTTTTCTCGCTTCTTTTATCTGCCCGCCCATTATAGCACAGATTTTCCCATGAAGGAAGGGCCTCCGGCCCTTGATTTCCGCCAAAAAAACGGCTATGATAAAAATAGGAATCAAAATCAGGGAAAAAGGAGGTGTTTTCCCCATATGCCCCGAAAAAACACCAGAAACACGAAAGGCCGCATTATCTCCGCCGCCTGGAAGCTCTTCTACGAGCAGGGCTACGAGAACACCACGATAGAGGACATCGTTTTCGAGTCGGAGACGTCCAAAGGCTCCTTCTATCACTATTTCGACGGCAAGGACGCCCTCTTAGGCACCCTGGCCTACGTCTTCGACGAAAAATATGAAGAGCTGCAAGAAACCCTGGACCCCACCCAAGACGCCTTCGACAAACTGGTCTATCTGAACCACGAACTCTTCTCCATGATCGAGTCCAGCATATCCCTGGACCTCCTGACCCGCCTCCTGTCCACCCAGCTCCTGGCCCGCGGCGAAAAGCACCTCCTGGACCGCAACCGCACCTATTTCAAGCTCCTGCGCAAAATCACCGCCGAAGGCCAGCAGACCCGCCAACTCCGCGACGACCTCCCCGGCAACGAAATCGTCAAAGCCTACGCCCTCTGGGAACGCGCCCTACTCTACGACTGGTGCCTCTGCCGCGGCGAATACTCCCTCACCGCCTACACCAGCCGTGTAACGCCCATGTTCCTCGCGGCCTACCGGTACGTGTCACCCGCGGGGGACGGGGGGCCTCCGGCGGGCGGGGGGCCTCCGGCGGCCAAAGGGGCTTTGCCCCTCTGGACTCCCTAGCAGGGAGGCACGCGCCTCCCTGCACCCTGGCAGATCAGTCTTATTTGGGGGCTGGTTTATATTTTTTTCAGTTGTGCTTTGAATGGCGTTCTCGGTTTTCGTCCGTGTCGCAGCCATTGCAGCACAGAAAGCCTGCTGATATAAAAAGAACGAAGTATAGAGAAAAGTCTATACTTCGTTCTGCATTTTATTCTTGTTTCCGTTGTGGTATGATGGCACCCGCTGCCCTGAAATCCATACCCAAAGGAGAGAGATTATGACTGCCGCACAAATCTGCATCGTCCTGGCAATTGCCGTGTACCTGATCGCCATGGTGGGCGTAGGCGTCTGGTTCAGCCGTACCGGAACCGCGTCCTCCAGCGACTTCTACCTGGGCGGACGCCGCCTGGGCCCCATCGTCACCGCCATGAGCGCCGAGGCCTCCGATATGAGCAGCTACCTGCTCATGGGCCTCCCCGGCCTGGCCTACCTCTGCGGCGTAGCCGAGGTAGGCTGGACCGTCATCGGCCTCGCCGTGGGCACCTACCTGAATTGGCTCATCGTAGCGAAACGCCTCCGCCGCTACTCCGCCGCCACAGGGGCTATCACGATCCCCGATTTCTTCTCCCGCCGCTACGGCGACCGCAGGCACATCCTCGCCTGCATCGCCGCCGTGATCATCCTGATCTTCTTCATCCCCTACACCGCCTCCGGCTTCAAGGCCGTCGGCACCCTCTTCAACAGCCTCCTGGGCGTGGACTACCACGCCGCCATGATCATCGGCGCGCTGGTGATCATCGGCTACACGGTCCTGGGCGGCTTCCTGGCCGTGTCCACCACGGACCTGATCCAGAGCGTCGTCATGTCCATCGCCCTCCTGGTGATCATCCTCTACGGCATCCAGGCGGCGGGCGGCTGGGAGGCGGTCGTGTCCAACGCCGCGTCTCTCCCCGGCTACCTGAGCCTGACCCAGGGCTACGCCCCCGCCTCCGGCTCCGCGGGCACCTACGGCTTCCTGAGCATCGTCTCCACCCTGGCCTGGGGCCTGGGCTACTTCGGAATGCCCCACATTCTTCTCCGCTTCATGGCCATTGAGGATGAGGAAAAGCTGGCGGTATCCCGCCGGATCGCGTCGGTCTGGGTTGTGATCTCGATGTTCGTTGCGATTGTGATCGGCATTGTAGGCTACAGCGTTTCCGTCAGCGGAAAGATCCCCTTCCTGACCACCAGCGCGGAATCGGAAACCATCGTGATTGCCCTCTCCAACCTCATGAGCGGCAGCGGAATCCTCCTGGCCCTGACGGCGGGCGTAATCCTGGCGGGCATCCTGGCGGCGACCATGTCCACCGCGGACTCCCAGCTCCTGACCGCCGCGTCCAGCGTCTCCCAGAACCTGCTGGAGGAATTCTTCGGCGTGAAGCTGAGCAAAAAGGCGTCCATGCTGGCGGCACGAGGCACCGTGGCGGCGATTGCGGTGATTGCCGTAGTCCTGGCCTGGAACCCGGACAGCTCCGTTTTCCGCGTGGTATCCTTCGCGTGGGCAGGCTTCGGCGGGGCCTTCGGCCCGGTGATGCTCTTCGCGCTGTTCTGGAGGCGATCCAACCTGCAAGGCGCGCTGGCCGGCATGGTAGCAGGCGGCGTGACCGTATTCGTCTGGAAATTCGCAATTGCCCCCCTCGGCGGAGCCTGGGCCGTTTACGAACTCCTCCCCGCGTTCCTGGTAGGCTGCGCGGCCATCGTAGCCGTAAGCCTCCTCACAGCCGCGCCCCCCAAGGAAATCACCGACACCTACGACCGCGTAGGCCAAAAATAGGCACCCCGTAGGGGCGGGCCTCTGCGCCCGCCCCTCCTTTGCGCCCACCGCACCCCGATAAACGGACCTACCGCGAAATCCCAATCAAATCCCGCACAACCTCCCCCGCGATAATCAACCCCGCCGCAGGCGGCACAAACGAACAGCTCCCCGGCGTAGCCCTCCGGCTGGGTGCCCCATCCCGCTCCGGCTCATCCTCCTGCGGCACCTCTCCGCACGGCACAATCGGCTCCTCCCGCGAGTACACCACCTTCAGCGCCTTGACCCCCCGCCGCCGCAGCTCCTTGCGCATAATCCGCGCTAGGGGGCACACGGAAGTCTCGTAGATGTCGGCCACCTGGAGCATGGTCGGGTCCAGCTTATTCCCGGTGCCCATGGAGCTGATAATCGGCGTCCCGACGGCCTGGGCCTGCTGGATGAGCTGGATTTTCCTGGTCACGGTGTCGATGCTGTCGACGACGTAATCGTACTGGGAAAAATCGAATTCCCCCGCATTCTGCACCCCAAAGAAGACCTTCACGGCTCGCACCTGCGCCTCCGGATTGATGTCCAGAATCCGCGCCCGGGCCGCGTCGGCCTTGTACTGCCCCACGGTGGACGTAAGGGCGAAAATCTGCCGGTTCACGTTGCTGGGGGCGATCCGGTCGTCGTCCACCAGGTCCAGCGCCCCCACGCCGCTCCGCGCCAGCGCCTCCGCGGCCCAGCCTCCTACGCCGCCCAGCCCGAACACCGCCACCCGCGCCCGCGCCAGCCGTTCCAAGCCCTCCGCACCAATCAAAAGGGCGGTCCGCGAAAACGCGTCTCTCACTTCAAATGCCATCACGCCCCCGAAACTTCCCGGATCTCATATAAATCCGTCCGCCGCGCCGACAGAACCGGCAACTGCCGCCGCACGCTGTCCACCCGCGTCAGATCCAGATCCGCGAACAAAATCGTTTCCTCCCCGCCCGCGCGGCACAGCACGTCCCCCCAAGGCCCCACGGCGATGGAGTTGCCGTAGGCCACATAAGAGGCCCCCTCGTCCCGCGCCGGGGACACCCCGACGGTAAAGCACTGGTTGTCCACAGCCCTTTGGCGGAACAGCAATTCCCAGTGAGCGGGTCCGGTGGTCATATTGAACGCCGCGGGCACGAAAATGCACCGCGCCCCCCGCAGGCACATGCACCGCGCCAGCTCTTCAAAGCGCAGATCGAAGCAGATGCAAAGCCCCATGATCCCGAACTCCGTCTCGAAGGTGGTGACGCTCCCACCGGGCGAGAGGGTATCGGACTCCATGAACCGCTGTCCGCCCTCCACATCGATGTCAAAGAGGTGGACTTTCCGGTGCTTCGCCAGAAGGGAACCGCGGCGGCTGTAGACGTAACTGGTATTGTAGACCTTCCCGTCCGCCAGCTCCGGCACAGACCCGCCGACGATATAGATTCCCAGCTCCGCCGCCAGCGCGGCCAAAGCGGCCTGCGCCGCACCCCCATCAGCTTCCCCGTAAGCGCGGAAGCAATCGTTTTCGTAAGGACAGCAGAACATCTCAGGCAGAACCGCAAAATCGATCCCGTGCCCCGCCGCCTCCCGGATTTTCCGGCAGGCGGCTTCAATATTAGCCTCTTTATCAGCCCCCACGGGCATTTGAATAAGCGCAATTTTCACAAAAGCACCACCTTATTACAAAAAGTATCTGTTCAAAGCGTAAAAAACGTGCTATCATGGAGGAAACTGGAAGGGGGCGGACGTATGGGCCTGGTAGCAGGAATGGCGCTGATTGGCGCGCTGGCGCTGTTGTGCATGGCATGGAAGTTCTTCCAGGAGGCCCAGACACAGCGAAAAATACACCGCCGCAAAAACCTCGCCGCATGGTACTACATCCTGACCTGGCTATGCGCAGGCGGCGCAATCATGTCAATACTCCTGCTCTACAACCTGTTCGCCTGGTTCTGATCCCCCCCGTGGGGGACGGGGGACGGGGGGCCTCCGGCGGCCAGAGGGCTTTGCCCTCTGGACTCCCACCAGGGAGGCGTGCGCCTCCCTGGACCCTGGCAGATCACTTTCTTCTGTTAGACGATGCTGAATTGGAAGACGGTGCGGTGATCCCACTTTTCCCCAGCGCGCAGAATGCACGGCTGGAACGTCTCATGATGGATTGAATCAGGGAAAAACTGCGTCTCTAAGCAGAACCCCCAGCGCTTTGCATACGGTGCGCCGTCCTTTCCGGCGGGGCAGTCATCCAGGTAGTTCCCGGAATAGAACTGAATCCCCGGCAGGGTCGTCTGCACTTCCAGGGCAATCCCTGTGGCCTTGCTTACCGCCCGCGCCGCGGAACGCAGGGTCCCCGTCTCGCCGCGGAGCACCCAGTTGTGGTCATACCCGCCCGCATACGCAAGCTGCGGAAAACCGTCATCCGCATAGCGTCCAATCGGCAGCGCCTCCCGCAGGTCCAGCGGCGTCCCCGCAACAGGCGCAATCTCTCCCGTGGGAATCGACCCCGTATCCGTTGGCGTGTAGGCGTCCGCGAAGATCTGGATGGTCTGCTCCGACACCGGCCCCGATCCGTGGCCCGCCAGGTTGAAATAGGCGTGGTTCGTCAGGTTGCACAGGGTATCCTGATCGCACACGGCCTCATAGCGGAGCTCCAGCCCCGCCTCCGTCAGCGTGTACGTCACCCGCACTTCCAGGTTCCCAGGGTAGTTTTCCTCCTGGTGGGGACTGCAGAGGGAGAGGGTCAGCGTGCTCTCCGAAGCGTCCTCCACGGTCCAGACCTGCTTATCAAAGCCCCGCAGGCCCCCGTGGAGGTGGTTCACCCCGTCATTCGCCGCCAGGGTGTAGCTATGTCCGTTCAGGTCGAAGCAGGGGCGGGGAGTCCCGCCCTGTTCCGGCGTCACGGCCCCGATCCGGTTCGCCACGCGCCCCACCAGCGCCCCCAGGTACTTGTCCTGCTTCCGGTAGTCCTCCAGGGTGTCAAAGCCCAGAAGCACGTCCACGATCCTGCCGCCCCGCCCCGGGACCCGCAGGGCCCGCAGCGCCCCGCCATAGGTAAGAATATCGCAGGACAGCGCCCCCGCCCGCAGGGTATACTGCTCCACCGCCTGTCCCTCCGGCGTCGTACCGAAAGGCTTCACATTTGCCGTCATAATTCCAACACTCCTTTGAATTGATAATTGATAATGGATAATTGATAATGATTGATGATTATATAACCTATAAGCAGGGAGGTTATAGCACATGAAAAAAGCGCCCATGATCGTTATGCTGACTGCCCCTTATGTGCTGTTTGGGCTGTATATGTCGGGAAATACGGAGGTGTGGCCCGAAGCCCTGATCGCGTTTGCCGCGGTGATGCTCTTCGGGGCGCTGTATGCGTTTTTCCTCCTGCGGATGGGCTGTAACGGAAAGCAGATCCTGTTCTGGTGTATGCTGCTGAAAGTCTGCTATATCCCCATTTTCCTTCTGATTTACCTGGTTTCCTTGGGCCTTTTTGCCGTTATGATCCCCATCATTCTGATTCTGGTGGTATTCGACTGTCTGCTCCTGCTGTCCACATCCACATATGGAATCTGCGGCCTGCTGAGATGCGGCAAAGAAAACCGCCTTCCCGCGAAAATAGTGGCACTCAACATCATCCTGCAATTTTTCTTCTGCGCCGACGTACTGAGCGCCATTTACTGTTACAGAAAATCACGCCCGTAGGGGCGGGCCTCTGTGCCCGCCCGTTTGGCAAAGGCTTGCGGGGCAACAGGCCGGGACAGAGCCCGGCCCCTGCAAAATATCCGGGAACACGATGCCGGATTGGGAGATTGACAATGAGAAAGCGAGGTGCCAAATGCCTCTTCACATCTACTTTGAGGGTAAAAACAGCCTGCCGGATATGCCCATAGAGCGGGATATCGAAGCCCTGTTCATGGAAGTCCGCCTGGATGGCTGTGAGTACGATCAAACCATCCTGCGCGAGGTGGAAAAAGGCCAGTATCTGGATCATTTACAGTTCATCGACAGATTTGGCCGCACCCTGCCCCGTGGGTTTTTGAGCACCGGAACGAAAGGTGCGCTTGCGCTCTGGCACCGGACGGATGTGATCGTGTGGGGCGCCGAGATCAACTATGAGGCCATGAGGGAGATTGTGAAAAACTGCACGAGAGGCGCCCTGCTGCTTCCCGCAGACAATTATTACATCGAGTGCAAGCTGGAGGATGCCGAAATAGATGTTGTCTGCTGGGGAAAGCACTATACATCCATGCACGAATTTGCCGAATATATGATAGAGGTGGCCCCCTATGAGCCAAAAGAGTCCTATGATTGATTTGAGCAGCCTGAGCCAGTATACCCCTTCCATCCAGATAGACATTTCAGAGCCTGGTATTTACGCGTTTTCAAACCTTGATTCATGCGGCAAAACCTATCTGGCTTCGCTGCTCAAAAAGCTGAGGAACCGGGAACGCGTCGATTCATATGCGTACCCGGCCCCGTTCGATCCCGCGAAGCTGCTGGACCCTGGGAAGAGGGATTTGGTCATGCTGGACAGATACGATATGTATGCCGGTCAGGGGACGGAGGAAATCGTTTCCTTTGCCCGGAGCGGGATCGTGCTGATAGACTATAAGAATTATCCCATTCAATGCTTCCACCGTTCCTGCCGCTTACACATGTACCAGGACAGATTGGTGGTTAAGGGCGGCAGATATTGATGATCATGCCGAGCCGGTCATAGAACACGGAACGCGCCTCAGCCCTCCCAGAGAACGCCCAGCTCCCGCAAAACGTCCCGGACCCGCCGCCACGCGTCCTCGCCGGGGCAGGAGAGGGTGTGGAGGTGGACGCCGCCGGTGAGGTCGGAGAGGGGCCTGGCGTCGGACTCGGCGCAGTGGGCCAGGAACTGCCCCACGTCATAGCGGCTGGCCAGCTGAAGGGGTCCGGTGAGCTGGCCATAGATAGGGTGGTCGACGATCACGTCCAGCACGGCGCAGCCCTGATCCACCATGGCGTTCAGCTCCGCCTCCATGCCCGCGGCGTCGTGGCGGCAGGGGATGGTGCGCAGGAGGCCCGGCAGGGGCCGGACGGTGACGTAGCCCCGGGGCGTGGCAGAGATCTCCGCGCCCCCAGCCCGCAGCAGCGCCACGTCCCCCACGATCACCTGACGGCTCACGGAGAACCGCTCCGCCAGGCACCCCGCGCTCACCGGGCGCTCCGCACTCCGCAGCATCTCCAGAATGGCCCCCCGCCGCTCCTCCGCCGTCATGACAGCGCCCCCTTTCATGCCTTACCGACAGTATACCACAGCTTCCGGGAAATGCAAAGGCCAATTCCGCTTTTTTCCGGCGGAGAGACCGGGAGAAAAAGTCGCTTTCTCTGACATGGCCCCCGTTTTTTCCGGGGGTAAATTTATGAAAAGATTCCCTTGCAAAGGGGAACGGAATGCTCTATAATAGCGGGTGTAACAGCCATAAGGCCCGATGCGCGGGGAGGGGGCGATCTGTGCCCGTCCCCGGCGGCGGGTCTATGGTTCTGTATGAAGAGAGAAGGTGAAAACGGATGTCCCTAGAAGCAGTCGAGAAGGTAAGCAAGGTCGAAGGCGAAGTCCGGGAGCGCCGGACGGCCGCGGAAGCGGAGGCGCGGCAGATCGTCTCCGGCGCGGAGAAAGACGGCCTGGCCCTCCTCCAGCGGACCCGGGCCGAGGCCGCGGAGAGCGGGAAGGCCCTCCTGCGCCAGGCGGAGGAAAAAGCCGCCAAGCGGGCCGAAGAGATTGCCCGCGCCGCCGGACAGGACGCGGACGCCCTCCGCAGGGCGGCGGAAAAACGCCTGGAGGAGGCGGCAGAGTTTATTGTCGGAAGGGTTGTGAAGCACTGAAATGGCCATTGTAAAAATGAAAAAGCTCCGCGTCATGGCCATGGCCAGCCAGAGGGAGGCGCTGCTGGAGGAACTTCTGCGCCTGGGCTGTGTGGAGGTGCGGGACCCGGAGGACCGCCTGGCGGACCCCGCCTGGGCCGCCCTGCTCCAGCGGGAGTCCTCCCGCCTGACGGAAACCAGGTCCGAGCTCTCCGCCGCCAACGCCGCCCTGGAGGCCCTCAGGCGCTACGGAGAGATCAAGGACAGCATGTTCACCCCACGGAAGCAGCTCTCCAAGGCGGACTTCCTGGACGAGGAGGCCGTGAAGTGGCCCCATGAGGTGACGCAGACCGTCAACGAAGTCCTGCAAAAGATCGCCCGCCTCCAGGGGGAGGAGGGACGGCTCCTGAGCCGCCGGGCCTCCCTGGAACCCTGGGCCTCTCTGGACATGCCCCTGGAGCTCTCCGGCACGGCCCACGCGGTGTTCCGCCTGGGGGTCCTGCCCGGCGGCGCGGACGTGCAGAGCGCGGCCAACGCCCTGGCGGGGGCCGACCTAGCGGCGGAGCTCCTGACCGTCAGCCAGGACCGGCAGCAGACCTGCTGCCTTCTGGCCTGCCATAAGGAGGACGAGGAAAAGGCCCTGGAACTCCTGCGGCCCCACGGCTTCAGCGTCACCGTCTTCCAGGGCCTCACCGGCACCGCGGCGGAGAACATCGCCGCCCTGGACCAGGCCCTGGCGGAGAACCGGAAGCAGCGCAGCGAGTCGGAAGCGGCCATTGCGGGCGCGGCCAAGGAGTATGAGGACCTGAAAATCTATGTGGACCGCCTCACCGCCGAGGCGGTGAAGAACGAAAACGCCGAGCGCCTCATGACCGACGGCACCATCCTCTTCTTCGAGGGCTGGGCCCCGGCGGAAAACCTTGCACAGGTGCAGGCCCTGCTGGATCAATACGGCTGCGCCTGGGAGGCGTCGGACCCGGCGGAGGACGAGATCCCCGAGGTCCCCGTCCACCTGAAAAACAACTGGTTCACAAAGCCCCTGAACATGGTGACGGACATGTACTCCCTCCCCGCCTACGGCACCGTGGACCCCAACCCCCTCATGGCCCCCTTCTTCATCCTGTTCTACGGCATGATGATGGCGGACATGGGCTACGGCCTGATCATGATGGGCCTGTCGGCCTTCATCATGTGGAAGGCGAAGCCCAACGGGGCCACCATGCGCTATATGATCCCCCTGATGGGCCTGTGCGGCGTGTCCACCTTCATCTGGGGGGCCCTGACCGGCGGCTTCTTCGGGGACCTGATTCCCCAGATCCGGGGTCTGCTCACCGGGGTGGACCCCAAGTCCGTGCCCCTCTGGTCGGCCTTCGATCCCCTGAGCGACGCGGTCCCCGTGCTGATCGGCGCGCTGATCCTGGGCGTGGTCCAGGTGTTCACGGGCATGATCGTCAGCATGGTCATGAAGTTCCGGCGGGGAGAGGCCATGTCGGCCCTCTGCGGCGAGGGCGCGTGGTTCCTGGCCTTCATCGCGGCGGGCATCGGCTTCGCCATTGGCAACGTGAGCATGGGCCTCATTGCCGCCCTGGTGATTCTGGTGCTGACCCAGGGCTACGGGAAGAAGGGCTTCGGCATTGTGACCGGCATCTTCGGCTCCCTGTACAACGGCATCACCGGTTATTTCAGCGATATCCTCTCCTACTCCCGCCTGATGGCCCTGATGCTGGCGGGGGCCGTGGTGGCCCAGGTCTTCAACCAGCTGGGCGCCATGACGGGCCACATCATCCCCTTTATCATCATTGCCATCATCGGCAATGCCCTGAACTTCGCGCTGAACATCCTGGGCTGCTATGTCCACGACATGCGCCTCCAGTGCCTGGAGTTCTTCGGACGGTTCTATGAGGACGGCGGCAGGCCCTTCCGTCCTTTGGATATCACCCCCAAGTATGTAGACATCGAAAAATAACAAGGAAATCATAAGGAGGAAATTGTCATGAGTTTTGTGGATTCTTTTGGTGGACTGGCCCTGGCGCTTCTGGGCGCGGGTCTGGCGGTAGGTCTGAGCTGCGTGGGCAGCGCCAAGGGCACCGGCATCGCCGGCGAGGCCGGTACGGGCCTCCTGTGCCAGGACCCCAGCAAGTCCGGTAAGGTCATGGTGCTCCAGCTGCTCCCCGGCACCCAGGGCCTCTACGGCATGGTCGTCTTCTTCTTCGCCATCGCCCAGATGGGCCTCATGGGCGGCGACTTCTTCAGCCTGCTGAACAACATGAGCACCGCCGAGGGCATGGCCTACTTCTGCGCCTGTATGCCCATGGCTTTGGGCGGACTCCTCTCCGCCATCGCCCAGGGCCGGGTGGCCGCCGGTTCCATCAACATCCTGGCCAAGAAGCCCGACGACTGGTCCAAGGGCCTGCTGCTCTGCGGCATCGTCGAGTTCTACGCCATCCTCTCCCTGCTGGCGTCCATGCTGATGCTCCTGCAATTTTGATTGACCCCGCGGAAAGGGGATTTGACATGAACGGAATTGATAAAATCACCCAGCGCATCACCGCCGACGCCCAGGCCGAAATCGACCGCGTCCTAGGCGAGGCCAAGGCGGAGGCGGCGAAGATCACCGCCAAGTACCAGGCCCAGGCCGACGCCGAGGCGGCGGATCTGGCCGCGAAGAACCGGAAAGCCGCCGCCGAGCGGGAGGAGCGCCTGGAGAGCACCGCCCAGATGGAGGCCCGGAAGCTGGCCCTGGCGGCGAAGCAGGAGATGGTGGAGCGGGCCTACGCCCTGGCCCTGAAAAAGCTCTGTGCCATGCCCGAGGACCAGTACGTGAAGGTCCTGGCCGCGCTGCTCTGCGAGGCGTCCTCCACCGGGAAGGAGGAAGTGATTTTCTCCCCCGAGGACCGCAAGAAGGTGGGCAAAGCCGCCGTGGACGAGGCCAACAAGGCCGGGAAGAAGCTCACCCTCTCCAAGGAGACGCGCCCCATTCAGGGCGGCTTCATCCTCCGGGCGGAAAACGTGGAGGTCAACTGCGCATTCGACACCCTGGTCCGCCTGCAAAAGGCGGAGACTGCGGGAGCGGTGGTGAAAAAGCTGTTCCCGGAGGGATGACAAGGAGGAAGTGTCTTGGCTGACAGAATCAAAGACACCGATTACCTGGCAATCTCCGCGCGGATCAAGGCCATGGAGACGGGTCTTCTGACCCGTGAGCGGATGGAGCAGGTCCTGGAGGCCCGCACGGACGAGGAAGCTGTGAAGATCCTCCAGGAGTGCGGCTACCCCGAGCTGGACGCCCGGAATCCGGAGGCCATGGACGCGGCTCTCTCCGCGGCCCGTGACGCCACCCTCTCCGACGTGGGCGGCGGCGCGCCGGACCCCAGGTATATCGACATTTTCAAGCTGAAATACGACTATCACAATATCAAGGCCATTCTCAAGGCGGAGGCCATGAACACGGACCCCAGGCGGATGCTGATGGACATGGGCCGCGTCCCCGCGGCAGAGCTCTTAGACGCCGTCCAGTCCGGACGGACGGAGAATCTGCCCGAGGGTTTGGCCAATGCCGCGGCGGAGGCCAAGGAAGTCCTGGACAGCACCCGGGACCCCCAGCTCAGCGACCTGGTTCTGGACCGCTGGTGCTATCAGGAGATGGCCAAAACCGCGGAGGACACCGGCAGCGAATTCCTGGCGGGCTACGTCCAGGTCCAGATTGACTCCGCCAACCTCCGCAGCCTGATCCGGACTCTCCGGATGGGCAAATCTGCGGATTTCCTGAAAAACGTGCTCCTGGAGGGCGGCACGGTGGACACCGCTTCCATCGCTGCCATCGGCAACGCGGGCGGCAGCGGCTTAAACGAGCTGTACGGCCCCACGCCCTTCCAGGCGGCGGCGGAGGCAGGCGCGGAGGCCCTCAGAGGCGGCGCTCTGACGGAGTTTGAAAAGCTGTGTGACGACGCCGTAGGCGACTATCTGGCGGGCGCGCAGTTTGTACCCTTCGGAGAGGCCCCGCTGGTGGGCTACCTGGCGGCTAGGGAGACGGAGTACACGAACATCCGGATTCTTCTGATGGGCCGCGGCGCGGGTCTCCCTGCGGAGGTCATTCGGTCCCGGCTGAGAGCCGGGTATGTGTAAGGCGGTGAGGTGCATTATGGCTACAACCTATCAGATTGCCGCCGTAGGCGACTGGGAGTCGGTCATGGGCTTCCGCGCCCTGGGCCTGGACACGTACCCCGTAGCGAGCGTAAGCGAAGCGAAGGAGAAGGTCCGCGACCTGGCAAAGGAAAACTGCGCCGTCATCTACCTGACGGAACAGCTCGCCAAGGACATGGACGACATTATCTCCCGCTACAAAGACGAACTCCGCCCGGCGATTATCCTGATTCCCGGCAAACAGGGCTCCCTCGGTATCGGGAAAGCGAACATCCAGCGTGCCATCGAGCGGGCTGTGGGCGCGGACATCCTTTAACGGGGGGCCTCCGGCGGGTTCCTTTTCTCGAGAGAAAAGGAACCGAAAAGAGCTTTCATACGCGCTCTATTGTAAGTGCCGTGCGGGATTGGTCCCAAAAGCGCTGAGGCACTTTTGGGACGGGATTTTTCGGACGGTGCGGGAGGGTGCGTACTGCGAATCCAAGAAAATAGTCTCAGCGGCGCAGCCAAAAGTTAAAAGTTTCGTCCACCTTTTCAAAGGTGGCGGGGTCCGGGGCAGAGCCCCGGGGCCGGGCTGCGCACAATTTTCGCGGAAAGAAGGGTTTTACTATTGAGCGGCAAAGTTGTTAAAGTTTCCGGGCCGCTGGTGGTTGCGACTGGACTTTCGGACGCCAATATGTCCGACGTGGTCCGCGTCGGCCCCCAGCGCCTGATCGGCGAAATCCTCACCATGAAGGGCGACGCCGCCTCGATCCAGGTCTACGAGGAGACCTCCGGACTCGGCCCCGGCGCTGTCGTCGAGACCACCGGCGCGCCTATGAGCGTCGAGCTGGGACCCGGCATGATCGAGGGCATTTACGACGGCATTCAGCGGCCTCTGGAGAAGATCGTGGAGAAGGTCGGCGCGAATATCACCCGCGGCGTCGAGGTTTCGCCCCTGGACCATGAGAAGAAATGGGAGTTCACCGCCGTTGTGAAGGCTGGCGATAAAGTCGTTGGCGGCGACGTCATCGGCACTGTGCCTGAGACGCCGGTGGTGCTCCACAAAATCATGGTTCCGCCCACCTTGAAGGGCACCATCAAGAGCATCAGCAGCGGCAGCTACAACGTCACCGAAACCGTGGCCGTGCTGACCACGGAGGACGGCAAAGACGTGCCCCTGACCATGACCCAGAAGTGGCCCGTCCGTATCGGGCGGCCCTACGAGAAGAAATATCCCCCCGTCAAGCCCCTGTGCTCCGGCCAGCGGATCATTGACACCATGTTCCCCATCGCCAAGGGCGGCACCGCCGCCGTTCCCGGCCCCTTCGGCTCCGGCAAGACCGTCGTGCAGCACCAGTTGGCCAAGTGGTCCGACGTGGACATCGTGGTCTACATCGGCTGCGGCGAGCGGGGCAACGAGATGACCGACGTTCTGCGGGAGTTCCCCGAGCTGAAGGACCCCCGCACC
>JAAVZX010000027.1 GCA_022791875.1 Oscillibacter sp. | reverse complement strand
TGGGATGAGGGCTGTTATTTTTTAGTCCGCGAGGGCGTAGCTCCGGCAGCAATGCCGGATATTTTTTGCGTGAGCATAAAAGTCGGGGGTTGGGGGCTCCCCAGACTGTTGTCTTTTGACACAGTCTGGGGGCAAAGCCCCAAGGAGGTGCAAAATGGCAATTTTATCGTTAGACCTGTATTCCTACGAACTTGCAATGAATACCCACGCAATGGTCATTCTCCCGGAGCGCCGCGGGGTGCCCCACGAGGCGCACGAGGGCGCGTACCCGGTGCTGTACCTGCTGCACGGACACGGGCAGGACTGTACGAGCTGGGTGCGGATGAGCCGTCTTGAGAGCTATGTGCAGAATCTGGACGTGGTTGTGGTGATGCCGGACGGGGGGCGCGGGTGCTATGTGGACGGGGTTTCCAGCCACCGGTATGGGGCGTATCTGACGCGGGAGCTGCCTGTGGCGGTGGCGAACTGGTTCCGGGTGAGTCCGCGGAGGGAGGACACCTTTATCGCTGGTATGTCTATGGGCGGGTACGGGGCGCTGCGGGCGGCGCTGGAATTTCCGGAGCAGTATGGGGCGGCCTGCGGGCTGTCTACGGCGTTTCATCTGCGTGCGGACCGGCTGCGGGGACATGCGGAGCAGGGGTTGAATATTCCGGATTTTTCTGAAATTGAGGGGAATTTTACAAATGTGTTCGGACCTGAAAGCGGGTTTGTTGGGTCGCGGTTCGACTTGGAGGCTTTGGCGCGGACGGTGAATGGGTCTGGTGGGCCGAAGCCGCGGGTGCTCCAGCTCTGCGGGACGGGGGACCCGCTGCGGGCGGAAAACGCCGCGTTCGCCGCGTTCGTGGAGCGGGAGTGCCCGGGGCTGGATTGGACTTACGAGGAGCGGCCCGGTATCCATGACTTCGATTTCTGGGATGGGGAAATTCCGGGGATGCTGCGGTTCTTTGGACTGGTTTAACGCCTGTTTGTATTTCTATTATAAAAAAGTCCGTTCCGTATAGGCGGAGCGGACTTTTTTCTTGCTTTTGAAAAAATTTTCGCCGGAGGCGTCACGTTTTCGCGCCCCCGCGCGTCATACTGAACAGAGGGAGGGGACAAGATGCTGGTTTACTTACAAGCCCTGGACAGCTCGGAGGACCGGACGCGGTTTGAACGGCTGTATACGGCGTACCGGAACCTGATGTTCTGCGTGGCGCGGCGCATCCTGCGGAATGACCAGGACGCGGAGGACGCGGTGCATCTGGCGTTCCTGAGCCTGGCGCAGAGCGAAGCGGCCCTCCCGGCGGAGCTGGGGCCGAAGGCCCGCGCCCTGGCCGCCACCGTGGCGGAGCGTAAGGCCATCGACCTGTACCGCGCCCGGAAGCGGCATCCGGAGGCGGAGCTGGAGGACCTGCCGTCGGAGGACGCGCCTCCCTCTGACGGGACGCTGGCGGGGGCCATGGCGGCGCTGCCGCCGCGGTACAGGGAGGTGCTTCTTCTGCGGTTCTACAACGGGTACTCCGCCGGGGAGATTGGGGTGTTCCTGGGGACGACGGCGGAAAACGTGCGGCAAATCATCGCCCGCGCCAAACGGAAACTGGCGGTGGAGCTGGCGGAAAGGGGGGAGCCGGTTTGAATATCACGGACGAGATGCTTTTTGAGGCCGCGCCGGAGGCCGCGGAGCGCTGGCTGTCCGCCCTGCCGGACCGGGACGCCTGCGGAGGGCATACGTTTTCGCCTGCCTTTGAGGGGAAAATGCGGCCGCTGCTGAGGCGGAGGCGGCGGGCTTGGAAGGGGCTGGTGCTTCTGGCGGCGGCGGTGGCGGCGCTGGTGTTCGGGGTGTACGCCAACAGGCCGGAGGACTACAGGGTGCTGGTGTCCCAGCAGGAGGGCGTTGTGACGTACCGCGTGCGCCCGGAGGACAGCGGGCTTCTTCTGGAGCCGCGGCAAATGACGCCGGGGTGGCTTCCGGAGGGTTTTTTCCTGGAATACGCTTCCAGCGAAAAGGGCCGGTTCGTTGCCCGATACTGCCGTGAACCCGACAAGTCCAGTCCCGGTTTTACCCTGACACAGTGGTGCGGGGAGTCGTCAAACTGTGCGCTGGTGGGGGACTATAATGTGGAAAGTGTGCGTGTGGACGGAGAGGAGGCGGTGTTTGTCAGTTCGGAGAAAAAGGACTTCGGCGTGCTGCTCTGGACCGCGGGGGCGAACGGCTTTGAGCTGTCCGCGCGGGGCATGGAGCTAGAGGAGCTTATCAAAATTGCGGAATATTTAGAGTGGTAAAGGAGTGTAAAAATGAAAAATACTGTGAAAAAGAATTACCTTCCCTTTGCGGCCGGTATGCTGACGATGGTGCTGCTGGCGGTGCTGGTGTCGGCGACGCTGGCGAAGAACGAGACGCATTCGGGACAGATTTCGCCGGAGGTGTCCTATGGCCAGGTGGGCGTGGGGCTGTTCCTGCGGGAACAGGTGGCCGCGGGGGAGTCCCGGACCACGGAGAAGGGCGCGTCGGTGCCGAAGGTGCTGACGTACACCGATGAGAAGGGGGAGGACCACTATTACATCGAGGCGGAAACGGTGGCGAAAATCTTCGACGTGGGCGAGGGGGTCCACTACCGGGAGGAATTGAAGCGGGTGGAGTTCGGCGCAACGCCTTTAGTGACGGTGAGCAGCGACGAAGCCACGTTCCGGGTGGAGATCGACGGGGAGCCTGTAGAGATGGAGGGTAACGGCGAACCCGCGCTTGACGAAGACGGGAATCCTAGGTGGTGGACTGCGGGGGAACGTCATGACTTCCGGACCATGGAAGTCGACGGCGTGGTGATCGGCTACGGCGTCTCCCCTGGACCGGGAGGGTATTGGTATAAGTGGCGGACCAATGACGTGAAACGTGATAAGGAAACCTGGGAAAATCTGAGAGCGAGAGCGCCGAGGGTGCCGGAGTACGGCGTCAAGGGTGGTATGTACACGGAGGTGGACCCGGCTGAGGTGGACATGGGCAGCGTCAGCGGGATTTCCATGGACCGCAAGAGCTTCCAGGACTGGGAGATTGTCGAGCATACCTTCGCGTTTACGCCGGTGCTGGGAAAATATGGCGTGATTACGATTGAAAATGTGAGCAAGGCGGACGTGTATATTTATATGTCGCACCCGACCGTGGTGGGTTGGCAGGAGGAGCAGTTTACCTGCGTGTGTATCCCGGCGGGGGAGAAGCTGGCGCGGGCGTTCCGGATCGACGATGAGGCCGACGCGCTCAAGAACGAGATTTATTTGAAGGCTATGACCTTGGGTGAGGAAGGGGTGGATCTGCTGCTGAGCGCGGAGCAGTATCGGAATTGATGAGAGGAGTTCTGTGGGGGCGGCGGCTGCATGAGGCGGGTCGCCCAGGGTGCCCAGGTCGCGGGGGAGGGGACGCCGAGGCCGGAAGCCCGGCTGGCAGGCGGCGTCCCCTACGGGGTGCGTCTATCGCAATTGCCGGGGGCGCGGGGGAAGGGCGGGCGCAGAGGCCCGCCCCTACGGAGTTCCATGAAAAAAATGTGTGGTCCTTGCCTCGTGAGAGGTAAGGACCACCTTGCAATTTCCCCGTTACCGTGCGGAACGCCAAAACGCCCACCAGAGTATAGAGCGGATTTAAAGCTCTTTTCGCTTCCTTTTCTCTCGAGAAGAGGAAGCCGCCGGAGGCACCCCCGTATGCAAGCACTTGCTTTTTCTGATCCTTTTTGGTAGAATGAGGGCATTATTACAGGGGAGGCGTGAGTATGCAGTACGATTTTACTACCTTTTATGATCGGAATGGGATGGACGCGCTGGCGGTGGAGTCGCCGGGGAGTGGGCGGGGGTATGCGCCGGGAGGGCCGGGGGAGGGGTTTGACCTGATCCCGATGTGGATCGCGGATATGAATTTTGCTACGGTTCCTGCGGTTACAGAGGCGATTATCCGGAGGGCGCGGCATCCGCTTTTTGGGTACTTTGATCCCAGCCGGGCTTACTATGACGCGATTATTCGCTGGCACGCTTCCCGGAAGGGCGTCGGGGATTTGACGGAGGAGTGTATCGGGTACGAAAATGGGGTCCTGGGGGGCGTTGTGAGCGCACTGAATGTGCTTTGCTCTAAGGGGGATTCTGTGCTGGTGCATTCGCCGACCTATATCGGGTTCACCAACAGCTTGGGGCGCAATGGGTACAAGATTATTCACTCGCCGCTGGCGCTGGATGAGGACGGCGTGTGGCGGATGGATTTCGAGGACATGGAGCGGAAGTTGGCGCGGCATCATATCCATGCGTGTGTGTTCTGCTCGCCGCACAATCCCTGCGGGCGGGTCTGGGAGCGCTGGGAAATTGAAAAGGCTATGGCGCTCTTTGAGAAGTATGGCGTGTATGTGATTTCTGACGAGATTTGGTCCGATATTATCCGGCCCGGGTTCCGGCATGTGCCGACGCAGTCGGTTTCCGAGGACGCGCGGATGAGGACCGTGGCGCTTTACGCGCCGTCGAAAACGTTTAATCTGGCGGGTCTGGTGGGGAGCTATCACGTGGCTTACAATCCCTGGCTGCGGGACCGGATTGCGAAGGAGTCGGCGCTGCCCCATTATAATGAGATGAATGTGCTGTCGATGCACGCGCTGATTGGGGGGTACAGTGACGAGGGGGCGGCTTGGGTGGACGAGCTGAACCAGGTTCTGGCGAAGAATATCGACTACTTCTGCGACGCGGTGAAGCAGTGGCCCGGCGTGACGTGCGCGAAGCCCCAGGGGACCTATATGGTTTTCGTGGATTGCTCGGAATGGTGCAGGGAACATGGGGTGAGCATTGACGAGGTGGAGCGGCGCGCTTGGGACGTGGGTGTCGCGGTTCAGGATGGGCGGATGTTCCATGGGCCGTGCCATTTGCGCGTGAATTTGGCGCTGCCCTTCGCGAAAGTAGAAGAGGCCGTAAACCGCTTGAACAAGTATGTGTTCACCACCTGACTGCGATAGGAGCAGGCAGTTCAAACCTGGCCGATCTGCCAGGGTCCAGGGAGGCGCGTGCCTCCCTGGTGGGGTCCAGGGGCAAAGCCCCTGGCCGCTGGAGGCACAAAAAACTTTAGCACCGGCCCTGATGATTCAGAGCCGGTGCTTTTGCGCAATTTGTCAGGTTTCGGGTTCCTTGCTGAGGTCCAGGCCGCGGATCTTCTTGCGGAGGGGGAGGATCGCGGCGGGGGAGACGGAGAGCTCGTCCAGGCCCATGCGGAGGAAGGTCTCTGTGAGGGTCTGGTCGGCGCCCAGTTCGCCGCAGATGCCGACCCAGCAGCCGTGGCGGTGTCCGGCCTCCACGGTGTGCTTGATCATGCGGAGGACGGCGGGGTGGTGGGAATCGTAGAAGTTGTCCAGCTTGGGGTTCTGCCGGTCAATGGCCAGGGTGTACTGGGTCAGATCGTTGGTGCCCAGGGAGAAGAACTCCACTTCCTCGGCCAGCTCGTCGGCCATCATGACGGCGGCAGGGGTCTCGATCATGATGCCGATCTCCACCTCGCCCATGGCGACGCCGCGCTCCCTGAGCTCCGCCTTGCATTCCTCCAGGACCTCCTTGGCGTCCCGGACCTCCCGGACGGAGATGATCATGGGGAACATGATGGAGACGGTGCCGAAGGCGCCGGCGCGGAGAATGGCGCGGAGCTGGGTCTTGAAAATCTTCTTCTGGGTGAGGCAGATCCGGATGGCGCGGTAGCCCAGGGCGGGGTTTTCCTCTTTATCAAGGCCGAAGTAGCCCGCCTGCTTGTCCGCGCCGATGTCCAGGGTGCGGATAATCACTTTTTTACCCGCCATGGTCTCCACGACCCGCTTGTAGAGCAGGAACTGCTGGTCCTCGGTGGGGAAGTCCTCGGAGTCCAGGTAGATGAACTCGGAGCGGAAGAGGCCGATGCCCTGGGCGTCGTTCTGGAGGACGAGGCCCACGTCGCCGGCGTTGCCGATGTTGGCGTAGACCTTGATTTCCCGGCCGTCCAGGGTGACGTTGGGCTTCTTTTTCAGGTTCTGGAGCAGGGCCTCCTGCTTGAGGTCGTTGGAGCGTTTTTCCTCCATGGTGGTGAGGAGCTCGGGGGCGGGCTCGATGTAGACGCAACTGTTGTAGCCGTCAATGACGGCCAGCTTGCCGTCCCAGTCGTCGGAGAAGTCCACGCCGACGAGGGCGGGGATGTTCATGGTGCGGGCCAGGATGGCGGTGTGGCTGTTGGAGGAGCCGTGGCGTGTGATGAAGCCCAGGAGCTTCGTCTTGTCCAGCTGCACGGTTTCGCTGGGAGTGAGGTCGTCGGCGACGAGGATGGCGGGCTGGTCGGAGAGCATGTCGGCGTCCTCCCGTCCGGAGAGGATGTTGACGACCCGGCGGGAGATGTCCTTGACGTCGGCGGCGCGGGCGCGCATGTAGGCGTCCTCCATGGCGGCGAAGGCGGCGGAGAAGTTCTCGCCGGTGGTTTCGGTGGCGTACTCCGCGGTGGCGTTCTGAGTCTCGATGATACTCTTGACGGCGTCGAGGTAGTCCTCGTCCTCCAGCATCATCTGGTGGATCTCGAAAATGGCGGCGTTCTCCTCGCCCACCTCGTCCAGGGCCTTGTCGTAGAGCTCGCCCAGCTGCTCCTGGGCCTTGACGCGGGCGGCCTCGAAGCGGGTGTATTCCTCCTCGGGGGTGAGGCCGGAGGTGACGGTGGTCTCCGTCTCCTCCTTCTTGTAGATGCGCAGGGGGCCGATGGCGATGCCGTTCAGGATTGACTTACCGGTTGCTACCTGCATCGTGTTCCCTCCTTATTGAGTTACAGGTTCTCTTTGAAGAACTTCTCCACAGCGGCGGCGCTGGCATCCTCGTCTCCGCCCTCGACGGTGACGGCCACGGTGTCCCCCTGCTTGATGCCCAGGCCCATGACGGCCATGAGCTTCTTGGCCTCAGCGGACTTGCCGCCCACCTTCTCGATGGTGACGGTGCTGTCCAGAGCCTTGACGGCCTTGACCAGGAGTCCCGCGGGACGGGCGTGGATGCCCAGAGGGTCGGTGATGGTGTACTCGAACTTTTTCATGACAATGCTTCCTTTCTGCGTACTTTTGAATATAGTCAACGGACATTCCGGACGGCTAGATTCCGGAACGCGCGTCAGACCCGTCAGAACTCCGCCTCCATGCCGTCGTAAGAGGCCAGGATACCCCGCTCCGCGCCCCAGGCGGCCAGCTCTTCACAGCTCATGCCGCCGTTGTGGCTGAAATGGTTGACGACCTTCACGGTTCCGCCGTCCACACAGCCCAGGGCCGTCAGCTTTTCCAGCATGGCCTCCACGTCGGGGAGGCCCATGTGGTAGGCGGGGGAGGAATGCCTGCCCAAGGTGGCGTCCAGGCTCACCAGGTCCAGGCGCTGGCCCGCCAGGAGGTCCCAGGCTTTTTGAGAGAGGCTGAGGCCGGTGTCGTGGCCGTAGAGAAGGGCCTTTCCGTCCCTCCGGCAGAGGTAGATGAGGCACTCCTCCCGGGGGTCGTGGTCGGCGGGGATGGCGGTGATGTCCCAGCCGCCTGCGGAGAAGCGGTCCCCGCCATGGATGATGTGGAAGCGGACCGCGCCGTCGAGGGGGTGGCGCTTGAAGCGGTCGATTAAGATATTGGCGTCGAAAGCGGCTTTCACGGCCTCATTGCCGTAGACCTCCAGGGTCCCCTCCGCGCCGTGTCCGAAGTGCTCGTGGCGGTGGATGAGCTCGGCGGGGAACCAGTGGTCCATGTGGCTGTGGGTGACGAGGAGGGTGCGGACCCGGGCCAGGTTGAGGCCGTGGAGCAGGGCGTGGCAGTAGGTGTCCGGGGGAAAATCTATGAGGAGATCGCCGCCGATCAGGGCCTGGGTGCGGGTGCGGAGGTTCCGGCCCCTGGCGGCGCGGGCGTAAGAACAGACCGGGCAGGCGCAGAACGGGGCGGGCCAGCCCTCGGCGGCGGCGGTGCCCAGGTATTGGATGTTCATGGGATCGCTCCTTTTGGGCGGGGATTCATGCTTCTTCCAGGGCCCGGGGCTGAAAAAATTTCCAGGAGGCCGTGGAATGTGCGTGTACGAGCCGTGTTCCGCCCGCCGGTGTACACCTGGGACGGACAGAAACGGGAATTGGGATTTTCACCAAAAAGACCCAGGGGTCAACGGCTATAGTATAGCACTTTTTTAGCGCTTCTGTCAATCCCGCAATAGCCAAGCAAAGCTGTAGGGATACAATTCCACGTCTCGGATCTGCTGGCGCCGGACGCCGTAGAAGAGATCGGAGTAGGCCCCGTCCCGGTCTACGCCGGCATGGACGAAATCACCGCTGAAATTGAACAGGCACACCAGCTCCCGGTCCCCGCTCCTGCGGACCAGGGCCAGAACGTGGGCGCTGCCGCTGTCCTCGGTCCAGACGGAGGCGGTTCCGTCGAAGCAGGGTTCCTGGGCGCGGATCTCCTCCAGACGCCGCAGGCCCCGGAACTGCCTGCCCTGGCGGGTTTCCGGGTCGGCGCGGAGCTTCGCCTGGTCCCAGGGGAAGGGGCCCCGGTGGATGTAGCGGCTGTCGTCCCGCTGCTCGGGGTCGTTTTTGTAGTCCCAGTGGTTGAGCTGGCCGATCTCGTCGCCGCTGTAGACCACGGGGATGCCGCTCTGTGAGAGCATCCAGGCGTGGAGGGTCAGGTCGCAGGCGATGGCCCGCTCCAGCTTGGCGGCGTCCCGCTCGCAGTCCGCGGCCTCCACGCCGCAGAGGGAGGCGGTGGTGCCGCAGAGGCGGGCGTCCCCCAAGCGGGGGTCGTCGTTGTAGAGCTCGCCCCGGCTGTCGCTTCCGGGCCACTTGCCTGTGAAGTAGTCGTTCAGGTATTTTTTGTGGGCCACTTCGTTGATGCCGAAGCGCGCCTGGAGCCAGGGGTAGTCCAGGCCCCAGCCGATGTCGTCGTGGCAGCGGAGGTAGTTGAGGAAGAGGAAATCCTTGGGCAGGCCGCAGACGGTGTCCATCTGGCGCTTGAGCAGGGAGATGTCGCCGGTGGCCAGGGTGTGCCAGGTGGTGGCCATGGTGGTGACGTTGTAGAGCATGTGGCACTCGGGCTTCTCGGGGGTGCCGAAGTAGGGGGCGACTTTGGCGGGCTCCATGACCACTTCCCCCAGAAGCAGGACGCTGGGGCAGACAATCTCGCAGGCCATGCGCATCATGCGGGCCAGGGTGTGGACCTGGGGGAGGTTGCGGCAGGGGGTGCCCAGCTCCTTCCAGATGTAGGGAATGGCGTCCAGCCGGATCACGTCGATGCCCCGGTTGGCTAAGTAAAGCAGATTCTCCGTCATGTCGTTGAAGACCACGGGGTTGGCGTAGTTCAGATCCCACTGGTAGGGGTAGAAGTTGGTCATGACGATCTGGCCGTTGTCCAGCTGGGTGAAGCTCCCCGGGGCGGTGGTGGGGAAGACCTGGGGGACGGTTTTCTCGAATTCACGGGGGATATCCCAGGTGTCATAGAAGAAGTAGCGGTTCCTGTAGCCGGGCTCGTTGTCCCGGGCCTTTTTGGCCCACTCGTGTTCCTCGCTGGTGTGGTTCATCACGAAGTCCAGGCAGAGGCAGATGCCCGCCTGGCGGCAGGCGTTCGCCAGGGCTTCCAGGTCGTCCATGGTGCCCAGGTCCTCCCGGACCTTACGGAAGTCCCGGACGGCGTAGCCGCCGTCGCTGCGGCCCTTGGGGGTGTCCAGGAGGGGCATGAGGTGGAGGTAGTTCACACCGCACTCCCGGATGTAGTTCAGGTTGGCTTTCACGCCGCTGAGGTTCCCGGCGAAGGCGTCCACATAGAGCATCATGCCCAGCAGGTCCCGGCGGCGGTACCAGTCGGGGTCCGCCTCCCGGTTCAGGTCCTGGTCCCGGAGGGGGGTCTTGCGTTCCTCCCAGCAGCGTTTCAGCATCTGGACGAAGTAGTTGTAAGCCTCTTCGTCGTGGTAGAGCTCCATGTAGAGCCATTTCAGCTCGTCCTGATGCCGCTCCAGGCGGGCGGCAAATTCGGTGGCTGCGTGCTTCACGGCAGTTTTCCTCCTTCCAGTTCACTCAGGGTGGGCATGGCGGGGATGGCCCCGCTGCGGGAGCAGGTGAAGGCCGCGGCGCGGTTGGCGAAGGCGAGGATGTCCTTCATCTCCGCGGAATCCAGGTTCTCCAGGGGCTTGCCGGGACGGCGGCTCAGACGGCTGAGGACCGCGCCGAAGAAGGTGTCCCCCGCGCCGTTGGTGTCGGCCACCTTGACGGGGATGCCGGGCTGATGCCAGGTCTTCCCCTGCCAGCGGCAGAAGACGCCGTCGCCGCCCAGGGTGACGAGGACCAGCTTGACGCCGTGTTCCTCCTCCAGCCGCCGGGAGCCCTCTTCCAGATCGGGCGCGCCGGTCACCAGGGGCACCTCCTCCTCCGCCAGCTTGATCACGTCCACCAGGGGCAGGGGCAGGCGCATCCACTCCACGGCGTCGGCCTCGCTGGCCCAGAGGGCGGGGCGGTAGTTGGGGTCGTAGCTCACCAGGACCCCGGCGCGGTGGGCGCTGCGGGCGGCGAAGATGGTGGCGCTGCGGGACAGGCCGGGGGTGAGGCTGACGGAGCCGAAGTGGAGGATTCTGCTCTGGTGGACGGCCAGTTCGTTGACTTCCTCTGGGGTCAGCTCGCAGTCCGCGCCCCGGACGAAGCGGAAGGAACGCTCCCCGGTGGGGTCCACGGAGACAATCGCCATAGTGGTGGGGCGGCAGTCCCGGCGGAGTCCGGCGCAGCTGACGCCGTCCTTCTCCAGGACGCTCCGCAGGTACGCGCCGAAGCCGTCGTTCCCCACCTTGCCGATAAAGGCGGTCTTCGCCCCCAGGCGGGACGCGGCTACGGCTACGTTGGCGGGCGCGCCGCCGGGATTGGCGGCAAAGAGGGGGACGCCCACATCGTTGATGCCAGTCTGGGTCAGGTCGATGAGAATTTCACCGATTGCAGTGATGTCCGTCATATGTGCCTCCTATGAATTCTTGAGATTTCAGCTCAGGATTGATCAATGATAGAGAGTCGCGGGGCGGGGCCCGTTCCATGGCCCCAGGGGCATGGAAGAGGGGGCGGCCTCCCGGAGGGATGGACGCCCCCGGAGGGATTCGTATTCGCGCGCCTGACGCGGTTCTTTTGGGCTCATGGGGGCGCCGCCTTGGGTGCGGGCCTCATGATTTTCTTATCCTATCAGATCTGAATGATTTTGTCCAGTGCTTTCCGCTCTAAGTTTACAGGCTTGCCTTTCTCTGGAAAGAGGTTTATAATGACGCTGCTGATCCAGGAAAGGGGAGAGATGTGTGACACAGCTGAAACGGGAAACATTGGCGCATCATACAATGGCGTTGATCGGAGGATTCTTCGGGCTTTACGCACTTTTTACGAGGGGCGGGACCTTCGGGTCCTCCGAAACCTCCAATCTGATCTATCTGCTTGTATCCGGCCTGACCGGCTCTGTTGAAGACTTCCTGATCCGTCTGGGGGGCACGGGATGCTACATAGCGGGGATTGTGTTTGCCTCGCTGGGGAAGCGGTATTGCAGGCGGGTGGACTTCCGCTACTTCGCTCTGGCGGTGGACGCGGGGGCCTGCGTTCTGCTGGCGCTGATTCCGGCGGAGATTGACCCAGTTTTGTCCCTTTACCCCATGTTTTTCGCCACCGCGGTCCAGTGGCTGGCGTATACGCAGGCGGCGGGATTCAGCAGCGCCACGATTTTTTCCACCAACAACCTCCGGCAGTGTATGGAGGGGCTGACGGGATATTGCTGCACCCGCAGTGAGGCGGACCTGCGGAGGTTTTGGTTTTTCGGGGGGACGCTGGTGTTCTTCCACGTGGGGGCGGCGTATGGGTGGAAGGCGCTGGAGCTCTGGGGGGCTCGGAGCATCTTTGCCTGTCTGCCTTTGGTTGGGTTGGGGGCGTTGGCCACGCTTTGGGAGAACCGGGGACGGGTGGCGTGTGGGGATTCTGGTAGGGCTGGCGGTTGAGGTGTATGCACCTCAGCGGCCCTGGTAGGCGCAGGGGAAGGGCGGACACATAGGTCCGCCCCTACGGGGTGCATCCCAGGCGGCCCCGGCAGCTGCGGGGGATGGGACGCCGAGGGCGGCGTCCCCTACGGTGTGCGTTTTGGGGTGGTGTTTACCATGTTGAGGGGTGCATAACAGGGGAGAATGTGCCAGGTTATCGGCCATAAAAAAGTGTGGGACCTTCCATTACTATGGAAGGTCCCACATGCTGCGCACTACGTTACCGTGCGGAACGCTTTCGCGCCCACCAGTGTATAGAGCGGTATTAAAAAGTTCTTTTGCTTACTTTTCTTTCAAGAAAAGTAAGCCGCCGGAGGCCCCACGTATGCATGCAGCTCACAAGGTTTGTTAATTTTTTTGAAAACCGGTTAATTTGTTTTGCAATTTGGGGATAAATGTGGTACGCTATACTTGTTTTTTTATGGGCATTTTTAGCTGCCGCCTTTTTAGGCGGGGACGAATAGAAAGGAAGTTTCAGGAATATTATGGGTTTGCTAAAGAAATTGTTTGGGGATTACAGCTCCCGGGAGCTGAAATCCATTTATCCGATTGTGGATAAAATTGAGGGCATGGCCGACGAATATAAAGCGATGTCCGACGCGGAGCTCCAGGCGAAGACGCAGGAGTTCAAGGACCGTCTGGCCGCGGGGGAGACGTTGGACGACATTCTTCCCGAAGCCTTTGCCACCGTGCGGGAGGCGGCGGACCGGGTGCTGGGGCTGCGGCCCTACCGGGTGCAGCTGGTGGGCGGCATCGTGCTGCACCAGGGGCGGATCGCCGAGATGAAAACCGGTGAGGGCAAGACCCTTGTGGCGACTCTGCCCGCTTATCTGAACGCGCTGAACGGCCAGGGGGTCCACATCGTCACGGTCAACGACTACCTCGCCAAGCGCGACTCGGAGTGGATGGGGAAGGTCCACCGCTTTCTGGGTCTGAAAGTCGGTCTGATTGTCCACGGCCTCACCTCCAAGGAGCGGCGGGAGGCTTACGCCGACGACATCACCTACGGCACCAACAACGAAATGGGCTTCGACTACCTCCGGGACAACATGTGCATCCAGTCCGCGGATCTGGTGCAGCGGGGGCACGCGTTCGCCATCGTGGACGAGGTGGACTCCATTCTGATCGACGAGGCGCGGACGCCCCTGATTATCTCCGGCCAGGGGGAGAAGTCTACCCAGCTCTACGATATGGCCGAGATGTTCGTGAAGCAGCTGCGGAAAAAAGTGGTGGTCCAGGTGGACAACAAGGAAGAAGAGGACACCGGAATCGAGGCGGACTACATCGTGGACGAGAAGGCCAAAACCGCCACGCTGACGGCCCCCGGCATCGCCAAGGCGGAGGCGTTCTTTCACGTGGAAAACCTCTCCGACCCCTCCAACGCCACCCTCAGCCACCACATCAACCAGGCCCTCAAGGCCCACGGCACCATGAAGCGGGACATCGACTATGTGGTGAAGGACAACGAGGTGATCATCGTCGACGAGTTCACCGGACGGCTCATGTTCGGACGCCGCTACTCCAACGGGCTCCATCAGGCCATCGAGGCCAAGGAGGGCGTGAAGGTCAACAGCGAGAACAAGACCCTGGCGACGATTACGTTCCAGAACTACTTCCGGCTCTACAGCAAGCTCTCCGGCATGACCGGTACGGCCATGACGGAGCAGGAGGAATTCGGCACCATCTATAACCTGGATATCGTCGAGATTCCCACCAACCGGCCCAACCAGAGAAACGACCACCACGATGTGGTGTATAAGACGGAAGAGGGAAAGTTCCGCGCCGTCATCGCCCAGATCAAGGAGTGCCACGAGAAGGGCCAGCCAGTACTGGTGGGCACGGTGTCCATTGAGAAGAACGAGCTGCTCAGCAAGCTCCTGTCCCGGGAGGGCATCAAGCACAACCTCCTGAACGCCAAGAACCACGAGAAGGAAGCGGAGATCGTGGCCCAGGCGGGCAAGCTGGGGGCCGTCACTGTGGCCACCAACATGGCGGGCCGCGGCACCGATATCATGCTGGGGGGCAACGCGGAGTATTTGGCAAAGGCGGACCTGATCAAGGCGGGCTACGCCGAGGAAGTGATCATCGACGCCACCGGCTACGCCGACACGGACAACGAGGAAATCCTCTCCGCCCGCCAGCTCTTCGCGGAAAAGCTGGCCCAGCATAAGGCGGAGATCGAAAACGAGGCGGAGCAGGTACGGGAGGCAGGCGGGCTGTTCATCATCGGCACGGAGCGCCACGAGTCCCGCCGGATCGACAACCAGCTCCGGGGCCGTGCGGGCCGTCAGGGCGACCCCGGCGAAACCCGCTTCTATATCTCCCTGGAGGACGACCTGATGCGCCTCTTCGGCGGGGACCGGATCACCAATATGATGGAGAAGTTCGACTTGGACGAGGATACGCCCATCGAGAACAAAATGCTGACAAAAGCCATCGAAAATGCCCAGACCACGGTGGAATCCCGGAACTTCCAGTCCCGTAAATCCGTACTGGAGTACGACGACGTGATGAACAAGCAGCGGGAACTGATCTACGATCAGCGCCGCCAGGTCCTGGACGGCATGGACATCAAGGAAACCGTGCTGAACATGATGCGTACGGCTATCTCCAACCACGTGGGGCTGTCCTTCGGGGAAAAGACCAGCCTGGATGCCGCGGAATACCAAAAGATGCTGCGGGGCCTGGAGGGCACGTACTTCGTCAAGGGCGCTGTCTCCATCCCGGAGAGTGAGATTCCCGGGAAGACCCAGGAGGACTTTGACGAGATTTTCATTGCCGCCGCCGAGCGCTTCTATGAGTCCAAAGAGGCCGAGTACAGCAGCGAGATTATGCGGCAGCTGGAGCGGGCTGTGCTGCTGGGAGTGGTGGACGAGTATTGGATGGACCACATCGACGCCATGGACGACCTGAAGCAGGGCGTGCGGCTCCAGTCCTTCGGCAACAACAACCCTGTGGACGTGTATAAGCGGGAATCTCTGGCGATGTTCGAGGAGATGATCGCCGCCATCCAGGAGACGACCGTCCGGAAGATATACTCCGCACATGTGCGGAGGGATGAGGAGATCAAGCGGAAGCAGGTTGCCAGGAACATGGTGGCGAGCGTGGGCGGCGACGGGACGGCGCCGAAAAAGCAGCCCAAGAAGGTCAAGAAAATCGGCAAGAACGAGCTGTGCCCCTGCGGAAGCGGGCTGAAATGGAAGAAGTGTACCTGCAAGGAGTACCACGACGTTTGAGAAATGCGCGGAGGGGGATGGGCCGATGGGCTTGACGGAACGGGAGAAGAATGGAGTGCGGTGGTTTGACGCGCCGGTGCTGTCCGGCGTGCGCCACGGCTTTTCCACCCGCCTGGGGGGCGTGTCCCCCGCGCCCTGGGACAGCCTGAACCTCCGCCCGGACCAGGGCGACGGCCCTGACGCCCTGCGGGAGAACTACCGCCGCTTTTGCGGGGCCGTGGGCCTGGATGAGGTGTACAGCGTCCTGGCGAAGCAGGTCCACGAGACGACTGTGCGGGTCTGCACCGCTGAGGACGCCGGGAAGGGCCTTCTGCGGCCCCGGGACTACAGCGCCGACGCGCTGATCTCCAATGTGCCGGGTCTGGCGCTGTTCGTATTTTCCGCCGACTGCGGAACCGTGCTGCTGTACAATCCGCAGACCAAGGCTGTGGGGGCCGTCCACGCCGGGTGGCGGGGCTGTGCCGCCGGGATTGTCCGGAAGGCCGTGGAGGCCCTCTGCGGAACTTACGGCGGCGTGCCCGGCGATATCCGCGCCGCGCTGGGGCCGTGCATCGGGAAGTGCTGCTTCGAGACGGACGGCGACGTGCCGGAGGCCATGGAGGCCGCGCTGGGAGACCTGGCGGGGCCGTACATGGAGCGGCGGGGAGAGAAGTGGCACGTGGATCTGGAAGGGCTGAACGTCCAGTGGCTGACGCTGGCGGGGGTTCTGCCGGAGCATATCGACCGGAGCGGGCTGTGTACCGCCTGCCGCCGGGACCTGTTCTGGTCCCACCGGAAAATGGGAGAGGCCAGAGGCGTCCAGTGCGCGGTGATCGCCGCGCCGGACTGAGGATTCCCGCTTTCAAGGATGGCTGCTATGAAAAAACGGATGGTGAAATTATTGGCCGCAGCGCTGTGCCTGACGCTCCTGACGGGGTGCTGGCAGGACGACGGGACGGTGCCGGAAGGGGATCTGCTCCCCCCCGCCCTGCCGGAGGAAGAAGAGCCGGAACCCGCGCGGGCCGTTCTGCCGGAACGGTTTGCGCTGCCGTACATGCCGGGGCAGACCCTGGACCCGGTAACGTGCGCGGACGGGATGCAGCAGGTGGCGGCGTCGCTGCTGTACGAGGGCTTGTTCCGCCTGGACGGGGCCCTGGAGCCGGAGCCGTGCCTTTGCAGCGGCTACACCTACGATGCGGAGAACTGCCGCTACCGCTTCGTCCTCCGGGAGGGCGTAACCTTCTCCGACGGGACGCCGCTGACCCCCAACGACGTGCGCTCCACCCTGGAACGGGCCAGGAATTCGGAGCGCTACCGGAGCCGCCTGTCCGGCATCGCCTCCATCTCCGCCAAGGAGGACGACGCGGTTACGATTACGCTGACAGGTCCGGACACGGGCTTCCCCGCCCTGCTGGACATCCCCATCGTAAAGGCGAAAACGGAGGACGATGTTGTGCCCGTGGGAACGGGCCCCTACGTGTTCGCCGACGGGGAGGGCGGGCCTATGCTGGAGGCCAACCCGTCCTGGTGGCGGGGCGGAGGCCAGCCCGTGGAGCGGATTTACCTGGTGGAGGCCGCGGACCAGGATACCCTTTTGTACCGCTTCACCTCCCATGACGTGCAGCTGATTACGGCGGATTTGACCGGCGCGGTGCCGGTGAGCGCCACGGGAAGCGTGGTATGTCTGGACGCGGGAACGACGGTGATGCAGTACCTTGGGTGCAACCTAGCGCGGCTGGACAGCCAGAAGCTGCGTCAGGCCCTTTGGGCGGGGATTAACCGGGAGTACGTGGTGAGCGCGTTCCTGTCGGGGCACGGGAGCGCGGCACAGTTCCCGGTGTCACCGCTGTCGCCGCTGTACCCGAAGGAGCTGGAGACGCCCTTTGCGCTGGACGCCTTCTCCAGGATGCTGGGGGAGAGCGGGTTCGCGGCGGAGGAACCGTTGGTGTTGCTGGTGAACGCGGAGAACAGCTTCAAGTGCTCCATTGCGGAGTATCTTGCGTCGTCGCTGACGGAGGGGGGACTGCCCGTGGAGGCGCGGAGCCTGCCGTGGGAGGAATACCTGGCGGCGCTGGCGGCGGGGGAGTTCGACCTCTACTACGGCGAAGTGCGCCTGACGGCGAATTGGGACCTGACGGAACTGCTGGGCGCGTGGCAGCCGCTGAACTACGGCGGGTGGAACGACGAGCGGACCGGGGAACTTCTGGCGGCGTATGCGGCGGCGGAGGACCGGGGCGCGGCCATGGAAGCGCTGTGCGCGTACTTGCAGGAGCAGGCGCCGATCCTGCCGCTGTGCTTCAAGTCCACGTCCGTCCTGGTGCAGTCGGAGGTCGTAGAGGGCTTGACGCCCACTGCAGCAGAGGCGTTCCACAACCTGACGGAGTGCGTGATCCACTTAGAGGGAGAACCATAGAAGAAGCAGAGGGTGGATAAATGGGAGAGTTGGCGGGGTCCAGGCCGGGAGCCCGGCTGGCGGGAAACCGTTTCCCCTGGTGGGGTCCAGGGGCCGTGCGAAAAACCCCTGGTCGCCGGAGGCAAAAAAACTCCGTACCCCACGCGGGTACGGAGTTTTTTCATTCAGCAGGCATCAATAGTAACGCTTCTTATTCTTCCGCGCGGCCTCAGACTTTTTCCGCCGCTTGACGCTAGGAGACTCGTAGTGCTCTCTTTTCCGAACCTCGGCGAGCACGCCGGACTTCGCACAGCTGCGCTTGAAACGCTTCAGAGCGCTGTCGATGGATTCGTTTTCCTTCACGTGGATTTCAGACATCTATATTTCCCTCCCTCCGAGGTATCCGGTTCAATCCAGGATACTTTAAGGGCCATGATTTATGGCTTTAATAAAGCTCATTATACAGAATCCGCCTAAACTTGTCAAGAGGATTTGCGAAATCTTCCCAGGAAACCTTTTGGGACTTATGAGAAAGGATTTCCGGGAAGCGAAAAATTATGCGTGCCGGGCGGCGAAGGAGAGGACGGAGCGGAGGACGAAGTTGGGGAACGGTTCTGAAACCGGGCAGATTTGGACATTTATTCCAGGGAGACGGCGGGCCAGATCCTGCGTGGGGACCAAGGCGAGATCGGCCTGGGAGAGCATGGGGAGGTCGAGGGGGGAGTCGCCGGCGGCGATGAGGTAGGAGGACTGGAAGCGCTGGCGGAGCTGGGAGACGGCGGCGCCTTTGTGGAAGACCGGAGGGAAGAAGTAGAGCTTGCGTCCGGAGGACTCCACGGTCAGGGAAGTGCGGGGCTGGAGAAGGGCTTTGATGGGTTCCATGGGCTGGCCCTCGGGGCAGACGGCGAAGAGGTAGAGGCCGTCTACCATTTTTTGGCGGAGACACCAGGGGTATTTTGGAAGTTCCGCGCTGAGGCGGACAAATTCGGGCCGGTAAGGGATCGTCAGGCGGAGGGAGACGGTGAGCCAGTCCGGGTCGGGGACGCCGCGGTCCAGGAGGATGCCGCCGTTGGTGGTGACGGCGTAGGCGGGGCGGGCCCCGTCGGGCCAGCGGATGCGCTCATATTGGGCGATGGAGCGGGTGGTGACGGGGAGAAGGGTCACGGCGGCGGAGACGGCGTGCAGAAGGTCCTGCCAGGCTTCCGGGGTTGTGAAGCCCTGCTCCGCGCCGTCAAGGTACTCCACGCAGATGTCGCCGGGGCGGCGGTGTCTGCGGGAGAAGATGAGCGTGTTGTCCAGGTCGGCGGCGAAGAGGATTTTTTTCCTTTCCATGAGTCGGTCCTCAGTTGTCCGCAAGGTTTCGGATCAGGCCGCAGGCGCGGTAGTTCCGGAGGGGATAGGGCACGACTTCTACGCCTTTTTCGCGGGCGAGCTGGTAGAGATGGCCCAGGTGGGCGCCGTCGTCCAGGCTGTGGACCAGGAGCTTCCAGGGGACCCGGCGGAGAAGGACGCGGGTGGCCTCACCGATGCCGGGCTTGATGAGGTTGATGTCCCGGATGGCGAAAGCGCGGGCGATTTCCTCCACTTCCTCCAGCCCCGTGCGGGTTGACAGGGCGGGGGCGGACGGGGGCGGCGGGGCCTCGGGGAGACAGGCTTCCACGGCGTCGATGAAAGCGTAGGTCAGGTCGCGGGCTTCCAGCTCCTGGTAGAAGGCCGCGCCGTGGAAATCGCCGGGGCGAATAATATCGGGCCGGTAAAAGGTGCGGCTCAGGAGGCCGGAGACGGTGGAGTTCAGACAGGAGCTGGCAATGAGAAAGTCCTCCGGTACGCCGGTGATGGCGGCTACGCGGGCCGGGTCCGACAGCACGGCCAGACCGGGATCGACGGCGGGATAGTCCGCCATGGCGGCGTTCAGCTCCCGCTGGATGGCCCCTTTTCCCGTCCAGCCGTCGACAAATTGAATGGATTCCGCCGGGTGGCGGGCCAGGATGTGGTCCATGGCAGTGCGGTCGATGCCGCGGCCGCGGATGATGGAGATGGTGTAGTGGGGGACCTCCGCGCCGTAATAGCGGGCGAGGCAATGCTTGATCAGGACGCCTGCCGAGGTGCCCGCGCGGGCCAGGGAAACCAGAACCGCGCCGGGGCCCTTCCGTTCCTGGATTTGCGCTGCTGTGGAGGCTGCGGCCTGGGCGGTGAGGGGGGCGTAGCGGTCCAGAGCGTCCCAGAAAGCGGCGAGGTAGGCGGGAGAGGGCTCGTATTCGATGGGGAGCATTTCGGAGTAGTGGACGCCCTGCTGGATGCGGGCCTCCCGCTCCGCCGTGCCCATGGGTTCTACCAGGCCCGTGATGTCCTTCAGAAGGATGGTCACATCCTCTGCGCGGTATGTTCCAAACATCAGGACTGCCCTCCTGTCAGGTAAAATTTTCCGCAGCCGTGGACGTCCAGCGCGGCGGCAAGGTCTTGCAGGCCAGCGGGTTCCGCTTTTTCTGAGACGAGGATGGCCGCGTCGTAATGGTCCAGATTGTAGAGGTAAGTGGTGCGGGCAGAATCGTAGAGACTGCGGAGCCGCCAGCCCTCCCGGATGGGGTAGCCGTCCTGACGGCTGACGCCGATGGGACTGCGGGTGGTGGCGTGGCAGCGGACGCGGAAGCCGCCCTGGTGCTCCAGCACCGCGCCCAGAACCAGGGCCGGAAACATACACTCCTCCGCGCCCAGGACCAGGACGCTCCCGTTGGCGGGGAGGACGCTCCGGAAATGGGCCAGCAGGTCCTCCGCCTTGCGGCGGCAGACATCCAGGTAGTCGAAGGCCAGGACGCCTAAGCGGGAATTGCAGAGGGTGACGGGAATGTGTTCCCAGTTCACAGGTGGGATTTCCGGCGGCGGCACGGGGTCCGTGACGGTGAAGCCTGCCACCGCCTGGGTGTAGTCCGTCTGCGGCAGCTTCACAAGGCAGCGGCTGACGATGCCCGCGGCATTCAGGCGCTGCTCGTTCTCCGGCGTGAGGCGGTTCAGGATGGAGGCCGCGACGAGGCGCTTTTCCCCTAGGGCCGGGAAGCGCCGGGAGAGCTGGGCAATCATGTTGATCAGCGTGCGCCCCGTGGACAGCTCGTCGTCGATGAAAATGACCGTGGCGGTACGGGCCAGCCAGTCCTCCATGTCCGCGCAGAAAAGGGTCTGCTCCACCGCGTGGCTGTGTTCCTCCCGGAATTCCACGGAAGCACCGGGGGGCAGGGGTTCCCGGGTGGTGTGGACGTAGACACAGCCGTCGCCGAAGCAGGAAGCCGCCATGGCCCCGATGGCCGTGGCCGTCTCGGCGAAGCCGATCACCAGGTTTGCGGCCGGGAACTCCGCCGCCAGCTCGTTCCCCAGGATGGACATCATCTCCAAGGAGTCCCGGGGACTCACCGGGATATGCTTGCCCTGCAAGGGGTTGACAAGAAGATACGCCCGCTTCGGATTGTGAATCCGGCGGGCCAGGCGCAGGATGTCCCGCGCCGCGTAATCGTTTTCGTAAGCGCTCATGGCTCCTCCTCCCGAATGCCGTAGACCGCCGCCAGCTTGCAGACGTGCTCCGCCCACTTGGCGTGGCACTTCACCTCGTTCATCCGGGAGCCTCCGGCGCTCTTGGCCACGCCGTAGTCCCCGGCGGACCAGCCCAAAATGCTCCGGGCGTCCTCGTAATCCTCGGCGGAAACCTGCATAGTCTGGCAGATAATGGGAAGCTGGGTGGGGTGGACGGCGGTTTTGCCGGTGAAGCCGTTCAGGCGGTCCAGCTCCAGCTCCCGGCGCAGGCCCTCCGCCCAGAGGCCCGCCGGGTCAGCCCCGAAATACTCCCAGACAGGTCCGGAAACCACGTAATCCGCCGAGAAAACCTGGAGAATGTCTACTAAAATGTCACGGATCACGCCGATGTCGTAGATGCTCTGGCGGACGGAGCGGCGGAGGCCGTAGAGGTTGCAGAAGTCGTTGCCCCCCACCCGGACGTTCAGCACGTGCCCCCGCACGCTGTCCAGAATCCGCTTCACCCGCAGGAGCATGGAGGTCCGGCTCCCCGGCTCGGCAATCATGCCGCTCTCCAGGGTCGGCATCATGTACAGGGGGCCGGAGGTCCGCGTCTCGTTGAAAGCTTTAATGAGCCGCGCGTACTCGCCGCCGTTGGAGAGGTCGAACTTGGGCAGGATGTAGCCCGTGAGCAGCTCTTCCAGGGGCCCCAGGAGGCGGTGAACCCGCTCCAGATGCCGGGGCGTGCGGACGCGGACGAAGAGCAAGGGCAGGTCCGGCGTCCCCGCCAGCTCTTCCAGCGTGCGGGTCAGGGTCTGCTCCGCCAGAGGGAGGGCGGCGTCCTGAATGGAGTCCTCCAGGCAGAAGGCCGCTGACAGGAGGCAGGGATAGACCCGCTCCTTGATTTTCCGGGCCATGCCCGCGTTGAGGGCCGGGGTGTAGAGCAGGCCCCCCAGACGGTACGGCAGCAGCTCATCCCGCCTCCATGTGCTTTCCATATGCTTCCACTCCTATTCCACTTCCACGCCGTAGCTCTCGCAGAGCCGGCGCAGGCCGTCCCGGTATCCGGAGGCCACGAAATTCAGCTTCCACTGGCCCTTGTAGCGGTAAACCTCCACCGCGACCAGGGTCTTTTCCACGCTCAAATCCTCCGGCTTCATGCGGCACAGCTCCCGGCTCCCGGAGAACACCCGCAGCAGCGGGTCCCGCACCTGGGAAAAATTCTTCCGCGGGTCGTCGCCGTAGACGGAGTAGCAGACCGCGACGCGCTCCACAGCGGGGTCCAGCTTCTCCAGGTCGGCCAGAACCAGGGCGCTCCCGGACATGCGGACGGCGCGGTCCCGGGACTGGGGGTTGTTGAAGAAGAGGAAGTCGGCGTCGCCCCGGACGCGCTGGTTGGCCTGGAGGAGGAAGACGTAGGCGTCCAGCTCCAGGGGCTGGCGGGTGTCCCGGTACTCCAGGGCGATTTTCAGCGTGTCCCGCCCCAGGTCCGGGAAGCCCGTGCGCTGGCCGCGGCGCATGAGGGGGACGCTGGGGTCCAGAACGGAGGGGGCCAGGAGGTCCGCCGGAGGCGTCACCAGGTCGGGGCCGGAATCGCGGGGCAGGGACGCGGGAACATCCTGACGCCGGGGCGCGTCCTTGCGGGCCGTTCCGGTGACGCAGATGCGGCGGGTCACGGCGGTTTTGACGAGAATGTCGCCGTAGAGAATCGTGTGGTCCCGCAGCTCTGCAGTGCGGAGGGAGATGGTCTGGGGTCCGGCGGCGAGGCGGGCGGGCAGGAGGGTCAGCCCGCCGATGGCACAGGTCAGCTCAGCGGGTCCCGCGGCCTGGAGGGGAACGGAGAAAACGTTTACGGCATCGGCGGCGAAGGCCCCCAGGGCGATGAGGGGCGGGAGGTCCCAGTCGGGGGACTCTCCGGGAACGCCCTCCACCGCGCCGTTCACCTCCACCTGCTCCAGCTGAACGGGTGCCGCGCAGCGGATGGCGGTACGGCAGGGGGCGCGCTCTTCCGTGACCTCGACGCGCAGGTTTTTAACGGTGACGCCGGGAACCAGGATTTCCAGGACGGGGCCGCAGGGCGCCCAGAGCGTAGCACCCCCGCCGTCGATGACGCAGGGCCGATCGACGCGGAGGGGCCCCTCGTACTCGCCGGGTACGAGGCTGAGGGCCGCGCCGCAGTTCTGGAATTGTTCTTGAAGCCTGATCATATGTCACCGCTCCCATCAAATATGTTCGCCGCAGTCAGAAAAAAAGCAGGGCCTTTCCAAAAGAAACGTCCCAAGGAAAGACCGGTATAGCGGGGAAGTGCAGAGGGGGCAGCGCTCCCTCTGCGGCAGCTGGGTCTTACACGTTTACGCCAAAGCTCCGGCACAGCGCGGCCAGGCCGCCCTGGTAGCCCGCGCCGACGGCGTTGAACTTCCAGTCGGAGCCGTTGCGGTAGATTTCGCAGACCACAAGGGCCGTCTCGATGGAGAACTCCTCCATGAGGTCAAACTTCAGAACGTCGGTGCCCACCATGTCCTCGGGTCCCGCCATGCGGGCGACGCGGACGTAGGCGTTGGAGACCTGGCCGAAGTTCTGGCCCCGGGCCTGGGCCTCGTGGATGGTGACGGTGATGGCGATTTTCTGGACGTCGGCGGGGACCTTCGTGAAGTCGATGATGAGGACTTCGTCGTCGCCCTCGCCCTCGCCGGTGAGGTTGTCGCCGGTGTGGCGGACGGAGCCGTCGCGGCTCTCCAGGTTGTTGTAGAAGATGAAGTCGTCGTCGCTGCGGACCTTGCCGCTGGGGCCCAGGATGAAGGCCGCGGCGTCCAGGTCGAAGTCGTAGCCGCCGTCGTACTGATTCGTATCCCAGCCCAGTCCTACCAGAGCCATGGTGAGCCCCTTATCCAGACTGACGCGCTGGCCTTTAGACAAATTCACTGCCATGCCGGTTCTTCCTTTCTTATTTCAAATGTTGTCCTCCGCCTCAGCGGAAGCGGTTCGCGAGGTCGGTGATGCTGTTGTCCTTCGTGGCCTGGCCGATGGCGTTGAACTTCCACTGGCCCTTGTAGAGGTAGAGCTCGCCGAAGACCATGGCGGTCATGCCGTCGTAGTTCTCCGAGAGGTTGTAGCGGCAGAGCTCCTGGTTCGTCTCGCCGTCGCAGATGCGGATGAAGGCGTTCTGAATCATGCCGAACTGCTGGCTGCGCTGCATGGCCTGGTAGATGTTGACCACAAAGACAATCTTGTCGTACTGCCCCGGGAGGGCGGAGAGGTCCACCAGGATCTGCTCGTCGTCGCCCTCCCCCGCGCCGGTGAGGTTGTCCCCCATGTGGACCACCGCGCCGGAGCTGTGGCGGAGGTTGCCGAAATAGACTACGTCGCTGTTGTTCACCAGCTTGCCCCCGGCGCAGAGGATGGCGGAGGCGTCGCAGTCAATATCCTGCTTCCTGGGTCCGAAGAAGCCCCGGGACTGCTTCACCTCGTCCCAGCCCAGACCCACCATGACGCGGCGGAGGTCGCCGCCGCTGCTCTTGCGGAGTTCTACCTTCTGTCCCTTTTGCAGATTCACAGACATCGGAAATGTTCTCCCTTCCTAAAAAACGTCAGCCGTTGGAGGAGGGCACCATGGACCGAATCCACCCCGCAAAGCTGGAGGGATTCCGGGTCTGAATGAGGACCACCCCCGGCCCCCGGAAGCGACAGACCAGACATTCGCCGGACATGACGCTGGAGAGCCAGCCGTTGGAAGCCTTTTCAATCTTGTAATTCATGTAATCCGGCCAGGCGACCAGGTGCCCGTTGTCCACAACTACTTCCTCCCCCGCCGCCAGGTTGATGGCGTGGATGGCCCCGTAGCTGCTGAGGAAGACGGTGCCCCGTCCGTGGACCTTGAGGACGAAGAAGCCCTCCTTGGAGAAGAAGCCCTGGGCCAGGTTCTGGACGGCGGTGTCAATCTGCACGCTTTCCTCCGCCGCCAGGAAGCCCCCCTTCTGGACCATCATGCCGTATGTGCCGTCCAGGTTCACGTCGACGATGCCGCCGGGAATGGGGTGGCCCAGGAGGGCGTAGCCGTCCCCCCGCTGGGCGACCAGGCGCTGGAAGAAGAAGCTCTCGCCGGTGAGCATCCGGCGGGCCAGCCCGCCCAGGAGGCCCCGCTCCATGCCGCCGGTGACGTCCACGGTGCCGGACATGGCGACCATGGCGTCGGACTCGGCCTTGACGCACTCTCCGCGGCGCAGGTTGACCTGCACCACGGGAAAGGCGTCCTGATAGAGAATTTTGTAGTCCACTTACTTGGACCCCGCAACCCAGCGCAGGCCCCAGCCGAAAGCCGCGTCCATATCGGGATGGCTCTTGAAGAAGCGGACGATTTTCTCGACGCTGAACGTCTCGTTGTTCTGGTTCTCCAGGAGGGCGATGGCGCACATGCCCAGCTTGGAGCCGTACTCGTCCATGCGGACGATGATGTCCTCGCTGCCGGGGCACTTGACGGTGACGATGCCGTCGGCCTGCTGCCAGTTGGCCGCGCCCTCGTAGATGAAGGTATAAACCAGGATGCGCTTGATATCAGCGACATGAAGCCCGTTGACGCGGAGGTTCTCGCCGCCGGTGGCCTCGCCGGTCCGGTCGTCGCCGTCCAGGGCGATGAAGGGGGGCTGGTCAAGGGCACCGAAAGCATTGCCCAGGGCCTGGACGCAGCCCTTCGCGCCGTTCTTCAGCTCAAAGAGGCACCCCAGATCCAGGTCGATGCCCGCCCGCTTGAAGAAAAGCCCCTTCTTCGGCTGACTCCAGTTCAGGTTGATCAGAATCTCCCCAAGAGGCGCCGCGCCCTTCTTCTCCAGACTAACCTTCTGTCCTTTTCTCAGTTCCACAGCCATAACTTCCAATTCCTCCTAAAAAATTATTTATCTATGCACCAGCCCGCGTCCTGCAGGCCGGAGGCAGTTAAAGCTCTTTTTGCCTTCTTTTTCTCTCGAGAAAAAGAAGGTCCTTTTTGGTTACTTTTTCGAGAAAAAGTAACCCCCCGCAGGCGTCACGCGTTCATGCCATAGTTCTGGCACAGCGCCTGCAATCCGCCCTGGAAGCCGCTGCCGATGGCATTGAACTTCCACTCGCCGTTGTGGCGATAGAGTTCGCCGACGATGACGGCGGTTTCGATGGAGAAATCCTCGCCGAGGTCGTAGTGGATCAGCTCCTCGCCGGTGGCGTCGTTGAGGACGCGGATATAGGCGTTGGAGACTTGGCCGAAGTTCTGGCGGCGCTCCTCGGCGTCGTAAATGGTGACGGTGAAGTCGATCTTCTCAATGGAGGCGGGAACCGCGGAGAGGTCGACCTTGATCACCTCGTCGTCGCCGTCGCCCTGGCCGGTGCGGTTGTCCCCCAGGTGTTCCACGGCGCCGGAGGCGTGGCGGAGGTTGTTGAAGAAGACGAAGTCGCCGTCGCCTGTGACCTTGCCGCCCGCGTCCAACAGGAACGCGGCCGTGTCCAGGTCGAAATCGAAGCCGCCGTCGTACTTGTTCGTATCCCAGCCCAGGCCCACCAGCAGCTTGGTGAGGCCGGGATTGGTCTTGGTCAGATCGACCTTCTGACCCTTGCTCAGATTAACAGCCATATTACTTATTTCCTCCTGAAATATTATTTTCAAGCGGTTTTCAGCCGCATGATTAACCGTTCTTCCGCATAATGCTCTTGCGCACCAGGTCCACGGGGATGATGGTGAAGGCCATGATGAGGACGAAGATCCACTGGACGGCGTTCAGCCCGTGGCAGCGGAAAATGACGCCGCCCATGTAGGTGAGCACGACCTGCACCACTGAGATGGCCCCCATGACCCGCAGGAAGCCGGGGTTGCCGCTGAGGTTGTCAAAGAGGTTGAGCTGCTCCGTGCGGGCGTTGAAAGCGTTGAAGACGGCGATGAAGATGAAGAAGTCGAAGTAGCCCGTCATGAACTCCACGGAGCCCTTGGGGAAGAAGCCCAGAGGCAGGGGGCTGAGGAGGAAGGCCATGCTGAGGGCGAAGGTCCAGCCCGCGCCCACCAGGATGGAGGACCACATGCTGCGGCTGACGATGGGCTCGTCCCGCCGCTTGGGCGTCTCCTCCATGTAGCGCTGGAGGGCCGGCTCGCCGCCGAACGCCAGAGCGGCCAAGGTGTCCATGACCAGGTTCACCCAAAGGATTTGGGTGATGGTAAGGGGGTTCTCGATGTGGAGCAGGGGGCAGACGAAGCTGACCAGCACCGCCGCCACGTTGATGGTGAGCTGGAAGATGATGAACTTGCGGATGCTGTTGAAAATGGTGCGGCCGTAGAGGATGGCCTTTTCGATGGAATTGAAGTTGTCGTCGAGAATGACGATCTCGCTGGCCTCCTTGGCGACCTCGGTGCCGCCGCCCATGGCGAAGCCCACGTCGGCCCGCTTCAAGGCCGGAGAGTCGTTGACGCCGTCGCCGGTCATGCCCACCACCAGGTTCATCTCCTGGGCCACGCGGACGAAGCGGCTCTTGTCGCTGGGCAGGGCCCGGGCCACCACGCGGATGTTGGCCAGCCGCTTTTTGAGGGTCTCGTCGTCCAGCTGGGCCAGCTCGTCGGAGGTCATGACGATCTCATTGTCATTGCGGAGCAGCCCCGCCTCCTTGGCGATAGCGGTAGCGGTGTCCTTCTGGTCGCCGGTGATCATGACCACCTGGACCCCCGCCCGCTGCACCTGGGCGATGGCCTCCACGGACTCCGGACGCACCTCGTCCCGGATGCCCACGATGCCCACCAGCGTCCAGTCGCCGTCGGGCAAAGCCCCCTGATCGGGATCGAAGGCGCTGTCGCACACCGCCAGGGCCAGGACGCGGATGGCCCGCCCCGCCAGCTCGCCGATCTGGCTCTGCACCGTGGCGGCATAGGGCGCGAAGGGCTTGCGGGTTCCGTCGGTGTCGTAGTAGAAGGCGCAGCGGGAGAGGATTTTCTCCGGCGCGCCCTTGATCAAGGAGAGGTTGTATGCGCCCTCCACGCGGGAGGCGGAGTATTTGTTCTGGCTGTTGAAGGGGATGGCCCCCGTGACCTTCACGTCGGGGGGATTCCCGTCCCCGGCCACGAAGGTGAGGATGGCCCGTTCCGTTGCGTTGCCGCCTACAGCCTTGGCAGGAGAGCCGGAGAGGAGGGCGCTGGTGTTGTACCGTGCGCTGAGGGACAGGAGCCGCCCCAGCTCGCCGGGCACGTCGTCCCGGGTCTTGTAGCCCCGGCCCTCGCCGTCCAGGAACACCACGGCCTCCAGGAGGCCCTTGGTGATGGTGCCGGTCTTGTCGCTGAACAGGATGTTCAGACTGCCCGCGGTTTCAATGCCGGAGACCTTGCGTACCAGCACGTTGTCCTTGAGCATTTTTCCCATATTCTGGGCGGACACGATAGCGATCATGAGGGGCAGGCCCTCGGGCACGGCCATGACGATGATGATCACGGCCAGCATGACGGCCTCCACGGCATTATTCAGCAGGGACATCCAGCTGCCGAGAGAAACCGAAACGGAAAATTCGGGAAAGAAGGAGAGGTCGACAATATTCTGGAACATGAAGGCCACGGCGATGGCGATGCCGCCGATGTAGCCGAACTTGCTGATCTGGCCCGCCAGGTGTCCCAGCTTGAGTTTGAGGGGGGTGTCCCGGTCGTCGTCGGACTGGAGCTCGCTGGCGATCTGCCCGTAGACGGACTTGTCCCCCACGGTGGTGACTTCCATGACGGCGTTGCCGGAGCACACCACGGAGCCCCGGAAGACCTTGAAGGGGTTGAGGAAGTCCATGGAGGCGTCCTCATCCTTCCAGTCCGCGGGGGGAACCCGCTTCGCGGCCTCCTTGGCCTCGCCGTTCAGAACGGACTGGTCCACCTGGATGGTCCCCTCCGCCAGGATGCCGTCGGCGGGGATTTTGTCGCCGGACTGGAGCAGCACCCAGTCTCCCACAACGATGTCCTGGATAGCGATTTCCACAACTTCGCTGTTCCGGTAGACCTTGCATTTAATCTGGGACGCCTCTTCCTGCAATTTCTGGAAAGCGTTCTCATTCTTGTACTCAGAGAAGGTGGAGACGAAGGTAGCCAGCAGCACCGCCGCGGCGATGCCCACGGACTCATACCATTCTGCCTGCCCCAAAAAGGCGAAGATGACGTTGATGATGAGGGCCACGCAGAGGATTTTGATCATCGGATCGCCGAAATTCCCCCGCAGCTTTTCCCAGAAGCCCTCCGAGGGCTGTTCGGTCAAATGGTTGTCGCCGAACTGTTCTCTTGACGCACGAACCTGTTCGTCCGTCAGACCGCGTTTTTGCATGATTCAGAATCATCCTTTCTTTTCTCGACTCACAAAGTGTCAATTCATGATAACGCGAAGCCCCTGCATAAATATGGACAATCTGTGAATCTTTCGTGACTTGTGTGTGAATTGCCATACGTTGGACGAAGGACGGGGGGCCTCCGGTGGCCAGAGGGCTTTGCCCTCTGGACTCCCACCAGGGAGGCACGCGCCTCCCTGGACCCTGGCAGATCAGTCTTGTCCTTGAGTTACTTCTATTAAAAAGCCTCTTGCGTCGTTCGAGGCCCGGAAGACGGTGCCGTTGCGTAACAGGATGGCTTGTCCCGTCGGGACCAGACTGCCTCTCGGGGAGGTCATGCCCTGGACCTTGTAGTTCACCAGAAGCCATTGGCCCTGGTGCTTGCAGATGTATGCCTGCATCTCCCGATCCGCTTTTTCGTCCGGGAACGTGTTTGCCAGAATGTGCCACTTGAACAGCGGCATATTGTGGTAAACCGCAACCTCTCCCGCGTGCATCCACTGCCCAATCCGCCCCCGGAGGGGACTCTTCAAATGCAGGCGCAGCAGGTTTTCGCGCTTCACCGGCGTCCCGCAGAACGGACACACCGGATGCCTCAGATCGTGGAGAATAAACCAGCCCGCCGCGCACTCCGGATTCTCGCACGGGTGCAGCAGATCCCAGGTTTTGACAAGCCCCTTCTCCCACTCCATGGCCGTGGGGCGCTCGTCGGGGTGGTGCAGGCCGTCCACGAAGGCCCGCAGAAACAGCTTTTCCAGATAGGGGCCCAGGTCGTGGATGGTCATGGGGAGATCGGGGGGGCGGTTGCTGGTATCGTGGGGGTTCTCAATGAAGGTGGCCTTTGGGCCGAAGGCGAGGAAGTCGTCTTCCTCCGGAGAGCTGGGTGAATAAATCTTCGGACCCTCCAGAGGGTGCCGCAGCAGCAGGTATTCGTACAGCAGCACCGCCAGGGCGTGGAGGTCCGTATAGGAGCTGGGCAGCTTCCGGTTCGGGTCCCCCGGAGGCAGCGTCAGGGATTCCATGACTTCCGGCGCGATATACCCGTGGGTCCCCACCACCTCCGGCGGGAACAGCCCCGGCACCACCAGGGAGTCGATGTCGATCACCACGCAGCTCCCGCTCTTGGGGTCGATCAGCACATTGTTGCAGCTCAGATCGGAGTGGGCCAGCCCCGCCTGGTGCATCCGCCGGATGGACCGCGCCAGAGAGATGGACATCTGGAGCATGGCCCGGAAGTCGCCCAGCTCCTCCAGCTCCAAGTATTGCCGGTTCCGGAAGGAGGTAAACCACCTGCTCCGTTTATCCTTCCCCTTGAGGGGCAGGACGGTGGACGCCTCCTCCGTGAAAAAGAAGTTGGAGGGGTAGGCGGGGCACACGATCCCGAACTCCGGCGCACGCACGATGGCGGTAGGCCAGCAGAACTTACCGGAGAAGTAGGTGGCGATAGCCGCGCTGTTTCCCGGCGCGCCGCCCTCGGACTCGGGGCGGGTGGGGTTGTAGCGTCCGATGATGGCGTCCAGGCGTTTCCGGGTATTGGGGTCCAGGCCCACCATAGGGTCGTTGAAGAACTGCACCACGTAGGACTTGTCCGGCGCGAAGTAGGTGTACTTCATGCCGCCCCTGGGGGGATCGTCCGCAACAACGTAGGGCAGCTTCCGGCCGTCCGCCAGAACGGCCTCCGCAATGACGGACATACGCTCACGCCTCCTTTAGTTCCACCACGGCCAGGGTCCGGTCGTCGAAGGAGCCCCGCTCCACGTAGTTGTCCAGCCAGCGCCGCAGGCGTTCCGCGGGGTCCTCCAGGGCGGTCTGGCCCTCCAGCTCTTGGCGCGCCAGGGCCAGCACGCTCCGGTTCTCCCACAGGACTTCCGGCGTCAGCCCCGGCGTCTCCAGAATGCGCCGGGTGTAGTGCAGAGGCACCTGGACGCTCTGGTCGTTGACGGAGGGGTAGCTGAGGGGGGCGGGGAGGGATTTATAGATGCGGAGCTGTTCGGCGCTGAGGGGTCCGGCGTCCCGCTCCAGGATGCCGTTGGCGAGGAGGTCGAAGTACAGCCGCCGCAGCTCGGTTTCGTTGGGGAAGTAGTCATCGGCCACGCCGTCGGTCATGATCAGAAGGGTGTCGGAGCGGCCCAGGGAGAGCATGGTGCGGTTTTGCAGGGCGTCCAGAGAGGCCATTTTCGGGGAGGTGAGAAACTCGGTTTCCCCGGAGAACTCGCCGCTGTCCGGCACGCCCATGAGCTTTAGGGAGGAAGCAAAGGGCGCTTTCGAGTCCACGAGGGCGATCATGCCGTCCCCCACCTGGCAGGAGATGACCAGCCTCCCGGCGTTCCCGGCGGGGATCACGGCGGCGGCCAGCAGAGTGGCCGACAGGTCCCGGAAGTCCAGCGTCCGCCCCAGGACGGCCTCGTAGGCTGGGTCTGCGGCCCGCGTATAAAACGCGGCCTCCACGGCGTCCCGGGCCTTGAGCACCGCCTCCTGCACCGCCCTGGCCAGCACCCCGCAGGCGTTCATGCACCGCGGGTCCTGGATATCGAGGCAGATGTCCGCGGCCAGGTCCGGCTGCTGGGTCCATAGCTCGGAGAAGGATTTTGCCATGCACCCTACCGCTGCGCGGCAGGATGCCTGCGCCCCGATCCGCGAGAATTTCCGGGACCCCGCGCCGTCGGAGACGGCGATGAACAGCAGGTTTTGGAAGCCGGACACGGAAAACCAGTCGTCGCAGTTGGTGCCCTCGTGCTTGTGCTTCTTTCCCCGGACCCGTGCGCCAATGAAGCGGCCTGCGGGGAAGTTCTGGCAGAGGGTGAGGTATTCGGGAAAGGGGTCCGGCTGGTCCCGGGGGATAGGGCGGTATTTCCAGAGCGCCGCCGTGTGACCGGTGACGGCCTCGTTGCTCAGCGGCTTCGGCGGGAACTGCGCAGGGTCGTCGTTAGGCGCGCGGACCTCCAGCGCGGGGTTCGCCACAATAGGAGAAGGAATTTCCCGCGGGGCTTCCCCTACAACCGGAGACGGGATCACCGGGTCCGCCTTCTCCAGCACGGGAGACGGCGGGGCCGGGATTGGCGGCAGCGGTTCCAGCACCGGAGAGAGGGGGGCCGGAGCGGGCGCGTCCAGCACCGGCGAGGGTACGTCCAGAACCGGAGACGGCGCTTCTTCCGGAGGAGCCGGAGGCGGCGTCTCTGGGATGCCCGCCTGGGAGTAGGGCGCAGGGGGCATGGGCGCCTCCGGCGGAGAGTGAATCTCTTCCGCCGCAAGCATTTCCGGCGCTGGAGGGGCGCTGACGCCCCCCTGGGCGTCCTCCGGGACGGGGAGGGGAGGCTGCGCCGCAGGCGTATTCAGTTGCAGCGTCTCCGGCAGGAGGGGGGAGAGGACGGGGGCGTCCGGAGCCTGCTGGTCCGGAGCGCTGTGGATCTCCCCGGCGGGGACCACCCGGCCATGCTGTGTATGTCGATCCATCATACGACCTCCAGCATCCGGCGGCGCGTCAGGGCACCACCACGAAGCCCTGGGGCGGCGGGGGCAGCTCGATAGCCGCGCCGGGCTTGGCGTCCAGGCTCTTGGAGGACATCTTGATGGACCCGGAAACCCAGGCGAAGAAGCGGGCCAGATCCCCGGAGGACAGGGTGTTCATCATAAGGACGTTCTCGGTGATCTGCTTGAGGAAGGAGGTGTCCGCCTGAGCGCCCGCGGCGCAGGCGACGATGTTGGCGGCTTTCATGCCTCTGAGCTTGGGGGCGGCCTGATTGAAGGTCTCCAGGTCGGTGGGAGAGCCGTCGGTGAGAAGGAACACCAGGGGCCTCCAGTCCCCCTTCTGGGTCTCGCTGGACTTGCGGACTTCCGTGCTCACGCAGTCCATCAGGACGTTGAGGGCCTTGCCCATGGCGGTAGCGCCGCTGGCGTGGATCTCCGGCTCACGGAACTGCATGAGCTCTGTGAGGGGGGTCACCTGGCGGGCGTCGCTGTCGAAGGTGATGACGGAGAGGTAGGCGGTTTCCAGGGCCTGGGGGTCGCCCTTGAGCTCGGAGAGCAGGGCCTTGACGCCCTGGCGCACGGCCTCAATGGGGTCGCCCATCATGGAGCCGGAGCAGTCCAGAAGCAGATAGACCGGAAGCCTGCGGATGTAATCAGACATATGCGTAATCTCCTTTACATTCTCTTTTGGAAGCCGCCGCGGGGCCGGAGCCGGGGCCCGTGCGCCGCCGGAGGCCATACGAGGCGGAATTGTTCACATGGGACGGACGTTCTATCGCGGTTCTCAAAAAACCCGGACTTCCCGGGCAATCATAGATATTTTACCACAAATTCCTTCTTCTGACAAGGATTATTTTCCCCCGGAACTGCTTGGCGCAGGTTGTAATATTAAATGCGAAAGAACACGAAGCCCCACGAACGGGGCGGTTCGGTTCTATCGCATTTATTTTTTTATACCACAACCGGGCCGGAAAATCAAGCGGGAGGGCGAAAAGATGAAGAAAAAATGGGAAG
>JAAVZX010000026.1 GCA_022791875.1 Oscillibacter sp. | reverse complement strand
GGCTATGAGTGCCGCGTGATGGGCGTGCCCAAGACCATCGACAACGACCTCTTCGGCACCGACCACTGCCCCGGCTTCGCCTCCGCCGCCAAGTATATCGCCACCTCCTGCATGGAGGTCTACCAGGACGCCCGGGTCTACGACACCGGCATGATCTGCGTCATCGAGATCATGGGCCGTCACGCGGGCTGGCTCACCGCCGCCGCCGCCCTGGCCTCTGAGTACGGCGCGGGCCCCGACCTCATCTACGTACCCGAGGTGGATTTCGACATGGAGCAGTTCCTCTCCGACGTGGAGCGCATCTACAAGGAGAAGGGCAACTGCATGGTGGCGGTGTCCGAGGGCATCCACTACGCCGATGGCTCCTTCGTCTCCGAGGCGAAGACCTCCGCCACCGACGGCTTCGGCCACGCCCAGCTGGGCGGTCTGGCGGCGATGCTGGCCGAGGTCTGCAAGCAGAAGACCGGCGCGAAGGTCCGGGGCATTGAGCTGAGCCTGCTCCAGCGCTGCGGCGCGCACCTGGCCTCCGAGACGGATATCGAGGAGTCCTTTATGTCCGGCAAGGCCGCTGTGGAGAACGCTGTGGCGGGTATCACGGACAAGATGGTGGGCTTTGAGCGCTCCTATGAGGGCGGCAAGTATGTCTGCAAGACGAAGCTGCTGAACCTGACGGATGTTGCAAATACTGAGAAGAAGGTGCCCCTGGAGTGGATCAACGCCGCTCACAACGGCATTGAGAAGGGCTTTGTCGAGTATGCCCTGCCCCTGATCCAGGGCGAGCCCGCGCTGCCGAAGCAGGACTCCCTTCCCCGGTTCGCAAAACTCAAGAAGGTTCTGGCGAAGTAAGCATTGTGATTATGAAAACGCCCAGCGGCTTGGTCCGCTGGGCGTTTTTTTATCGCTTCCTGGCTACATGGGGCGCAGGTTTTTATTCAGCCTGTCCGCCATCCACGCCAAGCGGCTCTTCCGTCCGGCGTCGGTCTTTGCGTCGAGATACGCGCGGGTGTAGGTCTTCCGGACCGACAGGGGCATGGCCTGGAAATTGGTATAGGCGGGTTCCATGCCCTCCAGGAGCGCGGATACGGCGGCGATTTGTTCCTCCGTTACTGCCATTGCGCTCGGCGCGTCCCACTGGCCGTTTTTCCTGGCCTCTTCGATTTTCGCCCTGCCGGAATCGGTCATCAGGCCCCGCGCTTCAAGGTCTTTCGTAAGGGCCTTGTTCTTCTCCGACCACTTGCTGTTTGCCCTGCGCCTGGAAAAATATTTTTTGTAGGTCTGATCGTCTATTTTCTGCATCTGCCCGTCTATCCACCCAAAGCAGAGGGCTTCTTCCAGGGCCTCCCCTGCCGTGACCGTCTTCGGTCCACCGGCTTTGCCGAATATCAGCCAGACCCCAGCGCTTGACTCACAGTGGGCAGAGAGCCAGCTTCTGAATTCATTTCTATCGGGAAATTGCAGCAGTTCGCTCACGGTACGCCCTCCCTCAGCGGTTCTTCTGGTAGATGGTCCAGAGGCCGTCCATCAGAAGAAATTTGTCGTAGATGACGGGGTTGCGGCAATAGCGGACAATCACAGGGGCGTTGCTCCCGGTGGCTACGACGCTGACCTCCTGTTCCGGAAACAGTTCCCGGATGCGGTCAATGATGCCGTCCAGCATCCCCGCGGTGCCGTAGACGATGCCGGATCGCATACAGTCCTCGGTATTCTTCCCGATCAGGGACTTGGGATGCTGCAAGGAGATATCCGGCAGCTGGGCCGCGCGGCGGCTCAGCGCTTCCAGGGACACGTTGACGCCGGGAAGCAGTAGCCCCCCTTCATAGGTCCGCCCCTCGGAAATGACACCGATAGTAGTCGCCGTCCCCATGTCAATCGTGATGATCGGCGGCTTGAACTTCTCCAGCGCCGCCACCGCGTTTGTTACGATATCCGCCCCCACCTGCGTCTGAACCGTCAGCCGGATATTCAGCCCGGTCTTTACCCCAGGCCCAACCACCATAGGCGGCTTCCCCAAAAGCCGCGCCAGCGCCTTCTCCATCATAAAGTTCAGCGGCGGCACCACACTGCACAGAATCGCCCCTGTCACATCCCTGTAACTGTAGTGGTACAAAGCAAACAGGTTCATCAAATCAATACTGATCTGATCCGCCGTCTTCCTGCTGTCCGTATCCAGCGAAGCTAAAAACCGCAAATTCTTGTCCTTGTCAAACAGCCCCACAGAAGTGTTGGAATTCCCTACGTCAATCGCCAGCAGCATAGTTTCATACTCCCTTCCTGCGCTAAAGTGCCTGCCTACGGGGGACGGGGGGCCTCCGGCGGCCAGGGGTTTTTCGCACGGCCCCTGGACCCCACCAGGGAGGCAAGCGCCTCCCTGGACCCTGGCAGATCACTCTTTGCTTTGACTTCCTGCTTCTATTATGATATCACGCTTTCTATGGTCTTGCAAGTTCTCTCGGGCTGTGATATAATAGAAACATAAGTGCTATTTAAGGAGGGATTCTTGTGTATCGAACGACGGTTGAATCGCCTGTTGGGACGCTGCTGCTGGCCTCGGATGGTCAGGCGCTGACGGGGCTTTGGCTGGAGGGGCAGAAATATTTTGCCGCGGGGCTGGATTCCGGCGCTGAGGAAAACGCCGCCCTTCCCGTCTTTCGGGAGGCGGAGGCGTGGCTGGAGGCTTATTTTGCAAAGGGGGCGCTCCCTCCCCTTCCAGCGCTTGCGCCGAAGGGGAGCGCGTTCCGGCAGAGCGTATGGAAGCTGCTGGGGGAAATTCCGTATGGGGAGACGCGCACTTACAAGGAGTTAGCGGAGGCGCTGGGGTCGTCCCCGCGGGCGGTCGGGGGTGCGGTGGGGCACAATCCCATTTCGATTCTGATCCCCTGCCACCGCGTCCTGGGCACTGGCGGAAGCCTGACCGGCTACGCCGGCGGCACAGCGCGCAAGCAGTACCTGCTGATCCTGGAGCAAAAATAAAAACATTCCGCAAGGCAAAAGCCTTGCGGAACGCTTTAACCACCACTCAGACGCAGAGGCCCCATCACCCACCGGATTCGCGTCGAGTTAAAGCTCTTTTCGCTTCCTTTTCTCTCGAGAAAAGGAAGCCGCCGGAGGCCGGAAGCCCGGCTGGCAACCCCCCGTAGGCATCAGAGTATAATACAGATGAGTCCCCCGCTGCCTTCGTTAATGATGCGCGTCAACGTTTCTTGCAGCTTTTTCCGCGCGTCTTCGGGCATTCGTTTGAGTTTGGCCTGGAGGTCGTCGCTGACGAGTTCGTGGAAGCTGCGGCCGAAGATGTTGGACTGCCAGATTTTGCCGGTGTCGCCCTCGAATTCCTGGAGGAGGTAGTTTACCATGTCTTCGGATTGCTTTTCGTTGCCGACGATGGGGGAGACGGCGGTTTCGATGTCGGCGCGGATCATGTGGATGCTGGGGGCGCTGGCTTTCAGCTTCACGCCGTAGCGGCCTCCCTGCTTCATGATCTCCGGTTCCTCAAGCTGGAGTTCGTCGATGCTGGGGACTACGATTCCGTAGCCGGTTTCGCGTACGTCCTTTAGGGCGCCTGCTACTTTGTCGTATTCCGCTTTTACTTGTGCCAGGCGGGTTAAGAGGCTCATTAAGTCGCCGTCGTCGCCTACCTCGAAGCCGGACTGCTCTGATAGGGTGTGGTAGAACAGTTCCCTCGGGAGGGCCAGGGAGGCGGCGGCTACGCCGGTGCCCAGGTCGATGGAGGTGATCTGCGCGCCGCTGATGTTCTCGCATTCGCCCAGGGCCGCTATCACGCCGTCTACTTCCCGGATGTGCTGGAGCTGGGCCGTGCTCTCGCGGACCGCCTCGTAGAGGCTGGACTTGATGGGGTGATCCGGCGGGAGGGCGTCTACCCACGGGGGCAGGAACAGGTCCAGCTCCTGCATGGGGAACTCGTAGAGGACCGCCTTTAGGATGTCCGCTACGTCCTCTTCTCCCAGCTCCAGGCAGTTCACCGGGACGCAGTTCACCTCATAGCGGGCCGAAATGTCTCTGGCGATGGCGTCCGCCCTGTCCGATTTGGGGTCTGCGGAGTTCAGGAGGACAATGAAGGGCTTTCCCAGATCCTGGAGTTCCCGGATCACGCGCTCTTCCGCCTCCAGGTAGTCCTCTCTGGCGATGTCGGAAATCGTGCCGTCGGTGGTGATCACAATGCCGATGGTGGAGTGCTCCGTGATGACCTTGCGGGTGCCGATTTCCGCCGCCTCCGTCATGGGAATCTCGTGGTCGTACCAGGGCGTGGTGACCATCCTGGGGGCGTCGTCCTCAAACTGGCCGATGGCCCCGCGGACCATGTAGCCCACGCAGTCAATCAGACGCACCGAGAAGGAGGCCCCGTCCGGGAGCTGCACCTGAGCCGCTTCCTCCGGGACAAACTTCGGCTCCGCCGTCATGATGGTGCGGCCCGAGCCGCTCTGGGGCAGTTCGTCCCGCGCCCGCTCCTTGCGGTACACATTCTCAATATTGGGAATCACCTGGGTTTCCATGAAGCGCTTGATGAAGGTGGACTTTCCCGTCCGCACCGGCCCCACCACGCCGATGTAAATATCTCCCGCCGTGCGGGTGGCGATATTCTGATAGATAGTCGTATTCATAGCATCCCGTCCTTTTTTCCGCTCCGTATTCCTGGTTCAACTCTATGTCCGGCGGGAGGAAAGTATGACAGCCCGTCTCGCTTTAGCGGAAGTACACAAAAAAGAGGCATCAGTTTCCGGCGTGATTCGGCGGTTTTTTGTATTTACAGGGATGCTTTAGCGTGGTAAACTACTAATGCACTAAAATGAACGGCGCTGCCGTTCCTGTTTGGAGGATGAATATGATGAAAAAGAAGCTCGGGGCCCTTCTGCTGGCCCTTGCCCTGGTCCTGTCTCTGGCCGCCTGCGGCGGCGGCTCCGGTTCCGGTTCTTCCGCGGACTCCGGAAACGCCGGAGGCACGGACGCCCCCTCTTCCGGCGCGGATGCCGGTACGCCCGGCGAAGACGCCGGCGACGCCGATCAGGCGGACGCCGACAGCGACCTGGCTTACATCCAGAACAACGGCAAGATGGTCATCGGCTACACCGTCTACGAGCCCATGAACTACACCGACGACGACGGCAACTTCACCGGCTTCGATACCGAGCTGGCCCGCGCCGTCTGCGAGCGCCTGGGCGTTGAGCCGGAGTTCCAGGAGATTATCTGGGAGACGAAGGAGGTCGAGCTGGCGGGCAAGTCCATTGACTGCATCTGGAACGGCCTGACCCTGGACGCTGACCGGGAGGCCAACATGAACTGCACCGTTCCTTACGTGAAGAACGCCCAGGTCGTGGTGGTCAAGTCCGGAACCGAGTACACCGACACCTCTTCCCTGATTGGCAAAACCGTAGTGGCGGAAATCGGCTCCGCCGGTGAAACCCAGATTCTCGGCAACGATGAAACCGAACCCGACGCCAACCTGGCCCAGGCCAATTACGTGGGCAAGAGCGTCCAGACCGAATGCCTCATGGAGGTCAAGTCCGGAACCGCCGACGCCGCCATTCTCGACATGACCCTGGCCAACGCCATGACCGGCGAGGGCACCAACTACGACGACCTGGAGATCGTGGATGAGCTGGCCGTGGAGAACTACGGCGTGGCCTTCCGCAAGGGCTCCGATGTGCGGGACGCTGTGAACGAAATCTTCGCCGAGATGGTGGCCGACGGCTCCCTCAAGGCCCTGGCCGACCAGTACGGCCTGGAACTGGCGGACTAAGAAAACATATTCGCTTTATGGGACAGGGGGATCTTCTTCCCTTGTCCCATAAGCGTGTCTTATGAGGTGTGAACATATGAGCGTAATCCTGAACCGTCTGTGCGAGGGCTTCGTTATCAACTGCCAGCTTTTCGGACTGACCCTGCTCTTCTCCATCCCCCTGGGACTGCTGATCTGCTTCGGCTCCATGAGCCGCTTCAAGCCCCTGTCCTGGCTCGTCAAAACCTTCGTCTGGATCATTCGGGGTACGCCCTTGATGCTCCAGCTCTTGATCATTTTTAATGGACCCGGCCTGATGAATTTAGGAAATCCTTGGTCCGCCATCAGCAACGGACGTCTGGTGGCCGCTGTTGTGGCCTTCGTGATTAACTACGCCTGCTACTTTGCCGAAATCTTCCGGGGCGGCATCGAGGCAATCCCCAGAGGGCAGTACGAGGCCGGTCAGGTCCTGGGCATGACAAAACCCCAGATTTTCTTCAAGGTTACGCTGCTCCAGGTGGTAAAGCGCATCGTGCCCCCCATGGGCAACGAGATTATCACCCTTGTAAAGGACACCTCTCTCGCGCGAATCATCTCCAACAAAGAGATTATCATGACCGCCGGTGAATACACCGCCAAGGGCCTCATCTGGCCCCTCTTCTCCACCGCCATCTTCTTCCTGGTCTTCGTGGGCGCACTGACCCTGCTGTTCGGCTGGTTCGAGCGCAGGCTGGACTATTTCCGTTAAGGAGGCCGTCATGTCTATCTTAGAAGTCCAACACATCGAAAAGCACTTCGGCTCCACCCAGGTCCTGAACGACATCAGCTTTTCCCTGGAACAGGGCCAGGCCCTCTCCATCATCGGCTCCTCCGGCTCCGGAAAAACCACCCTCCTCCGCTGCCTCAACTTCCTGGAGCGCCCCGACCACGGCTCCATCGCCGTCAAGGGAAACGTCATCTTCAACGCCAACGATCCCAAAACCCAGGCCGAAAGCGAGATCCGCAAAAAACGCCTGCACTTCGGCCTGGTCTTCCAGAACTTCAACCTCTTCCCCCAGTATACGGCGCTGCAAAACGTCACCCTGGCCCGGGAACTCCTGGCGAAGGAGCGGGGCGGCGAGGGCAAGGAGAGCATCGTCAAGGCAGGCCGTGACCTGTTGGCCCAGATGGGCCTGGCGGACCGCGCGGACCACTACCCGCACCAGCTCTCCGGCGGCCAGCAGCAGCGGGTGGCAATCGCGCGGGCGCTTGCCCTGCACCCGGATATCCTCTGCTTCGACGAGCCCACCAGCGCTCTGGACCCGGAGCTGACGGGGGAGGTCCTCCGCGTGATCCGCGCCCTGGCGGAGCAGAAAACCACCATGATCATCGTGACCCACGAGATGGCGTTCGCGCGGGACGTGGCGGATCAGGTCATCTTCATGGACGGCGGCGTGATTGTGGAGCAGGGCGATCCGAAAGAGGTGATCGATCACCCGCAGATGGAGCGAACGAAGCAGTTTCTGGCGCGCTACTCCGAAAGTTAAAGTTTGGGGTCCAGCCCTTTTCAAAGGGCTGGCCGCCGGAGGCAAAGAAAAAAGCAGACGGTTCTTCCGTCTGCTTTTTTCTAAACTCACGCCCTCTTCCGAGGAATCAGCAGCAACTTCTCCAAAGGAATCTCCCCCTCCTGCTCCAACTGATTCGCCGAAAGAATCGCGCTGATAGTAGTATTGTACTTTTTCGCCAAATCCCAAGCCGTCTCCTGCTTCCCCAGACACCGCAGCACCAAGGACGGCGCCCCCGCCATATCCTTCACCGCCTCCGTGTCCAGCTTCACCGCAGAGATACAGACCTTTTTCACCCGCGAAGCCGCCTCAACCCGGAAGTCCACCGGGAACCGCACCTCGATCCCCCGGTCCCCCAGAGTCCCCTGCACCTCCTCGGTGCAGACCGCCCGCGCCGTCACGCGGCTGTCCTCCGGCAGCTCCAGTTGGCAGTTCACGTCGATGCAGCGCTCCGCCACCAGGGGCACGCCCCCCTCGTCTAGGTACATGGCTTGCACCGTCACGCCCGTGCGCAGCACGGCGGCGGTATGCCCCTCCCGGCTCACGGACACCGGCCCGCAGACTGCCGACAGGGCCAGAATGGAATCCGCCACCACGCCGATCTCCAGCACCTCCCGCACCGTCTGACGGCGGTTCAGGGTTTCGCAGAGGCTGGTCAGCGTCAGCGGCGCGGCCTCGTAGGTCAGGTCATAGGCCGTGGAGTACAGGTCGCTCAGCAGCGTCAGGTCCTGTTCCTCCCGCAGGAGGGCCGTGGCGTGGAGGTACAGCGTCACCGCGATCTGACGGCCTTCCGGGTCGTCGCCGTCGATTTGGAGGTCCGTGCCCGTCAATTGCAGCTGGAGCGCTGCCGCCGCGCCTTCCGCCGCGCCCTCTACCTCCATGATCTGCGAGAAGGGCAGCTCCGCGCTGCTGGAATTGCAGTCCCCGTCCGCCGTGCGGTACAGGAGGCTGATGGAGAAAATGCCTTTGAAGATCAGCTTGCTCCCCACAATCTTCGTCTCCGTCACCGTGCTGGAAATCTGGCTGGTCAGCAGTTCCGCCGCCCCCTCCCGCCCCGGCGAAAGGTTCATCTCCTCTGTAAAGGTGAAGTCCTTTTCAGCTATGTGCGTCAGCAGGATTGCGTGCTGCCGCTCCTGCTTCTTCTCCACGCACAGCTCCGCCCCCGCCTCCGTTCCGGTGCAAAAGCTCAGCTCCGTGCGCTGGTAGCCGGTGAGATGGGTCACCAGCTTGCAGTGCGTGAAAATCTTCCGCGGGTTCAGCATCCGCGCCTCGAGGAATTCCGCCTCCGTCTCCGCCGTCAGGTGCTGGCAGTTGGGCAGGCTCCGCCCGTCGCTCTCCACCGTGAACGGCATGGCGAACTCCAGCGTCCGCACGCCCCCCTCCCCGTCCGGCGTGTACAGCACCGTCACTCGAACGGTCCCGGACAGCTCCGCCTTCCCGTCCCGCAGTTCCCGGCTGTGCAGGAAGACCTTCCCGTCCGTTTTGATGATCCGCGCGATATCGGGGCAGTAGTCCGGCACGATGGTTTCCGCCGTCTCCTCCTGCGTCAGGGTGGCCTCGCCCCCTGTCTCGTAGACCTCCAAGCACTCTTTTTTCAGTTCCAGTTCCATGGTGAAGAATCCTTCCTTTCCCGCCAGTTCACAGATTGTCATGTCCTACTCTATGAACCGCCGGGCCCGCTTATGCCTTCACCCCGAACAATTTCCGCAGGATGCCCCGCAGCATCTTCGGCGATTTCCAAACCACGATATTCACTCCACTCCCCCCTTTCACCTGCGGCAGCAGGCGCAGCCGCAGCTTATCAAAAGGAACGCCACCAAAAACAGCAGCACACCTACCGGAAAAATAGCGGCAATCAGAATCCCAGCCCCCAGAGCCACAGAAAATATCCCCAGCAGCCGGCACCCGCCCCCGCCATTCCACCCGCCTCTCCCACACATCAGACCGCACCTCCTTCCCTCTTTCCCAGTATATACACCACCGGCCTCCATGGTGCCGTGCTATCGAAAATTCTGCAGGCCTGCCCTGCGGGGGACGGGGGGCCTCCGGCGGCCAGAGGGCTTTGCCCTCTGGACTCCCACCAGGGAGGCGTGCGCCTCCCTGGACCCTGGCAGATCACTCTCTATTTGGGGCCTCCGTTCCCCTTGATGGCGGTTGCTGGGCGTGAAAAAGCCGCCCCCTTGAGACGGCCTTTCGGTGCTTACTTCTTTCGCTCCTGCCAGTCTTGCAGGGGCTTTAATTCTTCGTAGAGGCGGAGGTAGCTTGTGTGGCGGCTCTTCTGGATCTCGCCGCGGCGAAGGGCTTCCAGGACGCCGCAGCCTTTTTCGCGGGTGTGGCTGCATCCTACGAAGCGGCACTGATCCAAATACGGCGCAAACTCCAGAAACGTCTCCGGCAGACGGCGCTTGAGCTCCAGGTTCAGCTCTTCCGTCTCAAACGATGAAAACCCCGGCGAATCCACAATCTCCGCTCCGCAGGACAGACGGTGCAGCTCCACATGCCGCGTCGTATGCCGTCCCCGTCCCAGAGCGGTGCTGACCTCGCCCACCTGAATCGAAAATGCCGGGTCCAGCGCATTCAAAATGCTGGATTTTCCTACGCCTGAATTGCCTGTAAAGGCAGATAACTTGCCAGATATAAGAGGCTTTAACGCCTCCATTCCCTCTCCCGTCTCCGCGCTGACGCGCAGGACGGAGAAGCCTGCTGCACTGTAAATGCTGTAAAGGTCTTCCGCTTTATCCAGGTCGCACTTGTTCAGCAGCAGCAGAACCTGGCAGTTCTTCAATGCCGCAATGGCGGAAATACGGTCGATCAGAAACGGGTCCGTCCTCGGAATCGCGGCGGAGGCGATCACCACCAGTTGGTCGATGTTCGCCACGGCTGGCCGCGTGAAAAAGTTCCTGCGGGGCAAAATGCGCTCCACAAAGCCCTCTCCGTTCCCCAGCTCCCGGACCTCCACCTGATCCCCCACCAGGGGGGAGACGCCCTCCTTCCGGAATTTCCCCCGCGCGCGGCAGGTCAGGACGGCGTCTCCCACGTCCACGTAATAGAAGCCGCTCAGGGCCTTTTGTATCCGTCCCGTCATATCAGCTGAACTGCATTTCATGGGTCATCCCCTGGGCCAGGATGCCGTCGAAATAGACCTTAACAATCTGCGTCCCGGAACCCGTCAGCGCCGCGTGGGCGTACAGGTCGGCGCAGCTCACCCGCTCGCTGTACTGGGGGTCCACCTCTTCGCCGACGTATACATCCACCTGCACCGTGGACCGCTCGTCCTGGGGAAGCTCGATGTCCCAGGTGACGGTCCGGGTGGACAGGCCCTTGCTGACCCGGAACTTGATCGTGTCCCATTCCTCCACCTCAGTGGTGTTCTCGATGCTCTGCCAGAGGATTTCGCCCAGTTCCTTCTCGCTCTCCACGTACTCCACATCGGAGTCCGTACACGTCAGCTTCCAGGTGCTGGTCAGCTCCTGGCGGACCGTCTCGATATTCCGGCCCACAAACAGCGGCACCGTCACCCGCACCAGCTCCGGCCCCTTGCTGACCACGAGGCGGATCACAGCGCCCTTGGCCAAGGTTTCCCCCTCCGCAGGGTCCGTGGAGATGATGCAGCCCGCGGTAACGGATTCGCTGAACTGCATATCCTCCTCTGGGGCGATAATCTCCAGCTCATACTTATCCTTGAGGCTCTTCAAGGCCACACGCGCCTCGGAGACGGTCTGGTTCACCACGTTAGGCATCGTCGCGATATCTTCCCCGGCGCTGATCCAGACCTGGATCACCAGGTTATCGCCCTTGCGGTACTCCCCCTCCTTGGGGTTCTGCCGGATGATGGTCCCGGCCTCGTACTCGCTGAACTCATTGCCCATATTTTTCAGCTCGAAGATCCCCTGGACGCCCTCACGGGCGTTGGCCGTCTCCCAGGTATCCCCGATCAGCGAGGGCACCACGTACTGCTCCGGCGGCTGTTCCTCGAAGGACTCTGTAATCGTGCGGTACAGCACCACCACCAGGGCCACGGCCAGAATCACCGCAATGCCCACCAGGACCTTCTGTCCACCTCCGCCCTTGGGCGGCGGGTCGTAGCCGTCGTCATAGTCCTTCCAGCGGTCCCGCGCCCCCCGCTCCCGGCCTCTCTCACGGTCACGGTCCCGCTCCCGGCCCTTCGACGGGTGCATGGTCCGGTCATAGGGGCGGATAGGCTGGGTGGGGTCCTCCGGCTCCTCGGGGCGGAGGTCCATGATGGTGAAATCCAGGTTGATGTTGGGATTCTTGCGAAAATCCTCCAAATCGGAGATCATGGCGTCGGCGGAGGCATAGCGGCGGTCCAGGTCCGGCGTCATAGCCTTCATGCAGATCAGTTCCAGCTGAGGCGGGATCTCCGGGTTAATCTCCCGCGGGGCCAGGGGGATGGAGCTCAGGTGCTGGATGGCCACGGACACGGCGGAATCCCCCTCGAAGGGGAGCCGTCCCGACAGCATCTCGTACATGACCACGCCGGCAGAGTAGATATCGGACTGCGCGCCGGTCCGGTCCCCTCGAGCCTGCTCCGGCGAGATATAGTGGACGGACCCCAGGGCCTCCTGGGTCAGGGTCTGGGAGGAGTTCTCCAGACAGGCGATGCCGAAGTCGGCCACTTTTACACTCCCGTCCCGGAGGACCATGATGTTCTGGGGCTTGATATCCCGGTGGACGATGCCCCGGCTGTGGGCGTGGCTGAGGCCCCGCATGATCTGGGTGATAAAGTGCAGGGATTCCCGCCAATTCAATTGTCCCCGCTTGCTCATATACTGCTTTAGAGTAATCCCGTCGATGAGCTCCATGACGATATACTCGATATCCCCGCCCCGTGACACGTCGTACACGGACACGATATTGGGGTGGGAGAGCTGGGCGACGGCCTGGGACTCCGCATTGAAGCGGCGGCGGAAGTCCTCGTCCTGGGCCAGGTCGCTCTTGAGGATTTTCAGGGCCACGAGACGGTTGAGCCGGTGGCATTTTGCCTTGTAGACTACCGCCATGCCCCCGGTGCCGATACACTCCAGGATTTCATAGCGGTTGTCCAGCATTTTTCCGATGTATTGATCCATAACGGCTCCTTCCTACGGCCTGCGCATCAGGACGACGGTCACGTTGTCGGAGGCCCCCCGGCTCTTGGAAATCTCCAGCAGGCGGTTCAGGCAGCCTCCCTTTTCGTCCCCGTGGAGCACCGTGTCCCACATCTCCTGATCCGTCACCGTGTTCACCAGCCCGTCCGTACACAGCAGCAGCCAGTCCCCCGGCTCCATGGGGCACAGGTAGGTGTCGCACTCCACGTCCTCGTCGGGGCCCAGGGCCCGGGTGATCACGTTCCGGTTGGGGTGGCGGCGGGCCTCCTCAGCGGTGATGTCCCCCCGCTCCACCATGTGCTCCACCAGGGAGTGGTCCCGGGTGATCCGGGTGATGCCCTGGGGGGTCAGGCGGTACGCCCGGCTGTCCCCCACGTTGCAGATCACCATGCCCCCCTCAAAGGAGACGGCAGAAACCAGCGTCGTGCCCATATTCTGGTACTCCAAGGAGCTGGCCGCGGCCTCCTGGACCGCCTGGTTCGCAACGGACACCGCCAAGGCGGAGGCGGTTTTCAGCTCCTCCGCCGTCATCCCGGGGCGCAGCAGCCTCTCCAGGGCCTCCACGAAGGTTTCCGCGGCAATATGGCTGGCCTGACGGCCCCCCGCCGTGCCCCCCATGCCGTCGCAGACCACGCAGACCGCGTGGCCCGACGCCGTCTCCTGACGGACCTTGTAGGCGTCCTGGTTCTCCCGGCGGACCAGACCCACGTCCGTAATCCCCCAGATATCAATCATTGGGACTCATCCCCTTTCTGTGCTTTTCGCCGGAGCTGCCCGCAGGCGGCGTCGATGTCGCCCCCCAGGCTCCGCCGCACGGTGGCAGTAACGCCGTGGCTCTCCAGACGCTTCTGGAAGGCCCCCGTCCGGCGGGAGGGCCGGAAGGGACTCTCCTCCACCTCGTTCAGCGGAATCAGGTTCACGTGCCCCGGCATTCCCCGCAGGCGCTTCGCGATCAGGTCCGCCTGCCAGTCGTGGTCGTTCACGCCGTCAATCATGGCGTACTCAAAGGATATCCGCCGCCCCGTCTTCCGGAAATACTCGTGGCAGGCGGCAAAGAGGTCCTCCACCGGATAGGCCCGGTTCACGGGCATGAGCTTCGAGCGCGTCTCCCCGTCCGGCGCGTGGAGGGACACCGAGAGAGTGAGCTGCAAGCCCAGCTCCGCCAGGCGGCGGATGCCGGGCAGCACCCCGCAGGTGGACAGGGAGATATGGCGCATCCCGATGTTCATGCCCTCGGGGCTGTTCACGATCTCCAGGAATTTCAGCACCGCGTCCAGGTTGTCCATCGGCTCCCCGATGCCCATCAGGACGATGTTGGAAACCTCTGCGCCGGAGTCCTTCTGGGTGAACAGCACCTGCTCCAGCAGTTCCCCCGGCGTCAGGTCCCGGACCTTCCCCGCGATGGTGGAGGCGCAGAAGGCACAGCCCATCCGGCACCCTACCTGGGAGGAAATGCAGACTGTGTTCCCGTGATGGTAGCGCATGAGGACGGACTCGATGCAGTTCCCGTCCGCCAGCCGCCAGAGGTACTTGATCGTCCCGTCCTTCTCCGACACCTGCTTCCGCGCAATCTCAGGCGGCGTGAACGCGCACGCCTCTTTCAGCCGTTCCCGCAGGGGCTTGGAGAGGTTGGACATCTCATCAAAGGACTCCGCCCCCCGGTTCAGCCAGGAGAACACCTGCTTCCCCCGGAAGGACGGCTCCCCCATGGCCTTCAAAACCTCCTGCACTTCCGGCAGGGTCATGGATTTCAAATCTGTCATAGTGCCCGCCTCAAACGCGCCGCGCCATGCGGCAGATGTAAAAGCCGTCCGTGCCGTGGCGCTGGGGCCAGAGGGTGATCTGGCCCTCCGCCGCCCCGATGGGGTCCGGCAGGGTGAAGGTTTCCCGGGAAAAGTCCGGGTGCATCCCGAGGAAAGCGTCTGTCACCTGCTCGTTTTCCCCGGGGAGGATCGTGCAGGTGGAGTACAGCAGCGTCCCGCCGGGCCGGACGTAGCGGGCGGCATTCTCCAAAAGCTCGCTCTGGATGACCGGCAGGGAGAACAGGCTGTCGGCCCCCTTGCGGCGGATATCCGGCTTTTTCCGGAGAATCCCCAGGCCGGAGCAGGGGGCGTCTACCAGCACCGCGTCAAAGGCGTCCTGCCATTCTGCGCGGAACACGCGGCCGTCGGCGGCTTCTGTGCGGATGCAGGATAATTGCAGGCGTTCCGCGCCCTCCTGAATGCGTTTCAGCTTGTTCTCGTGGAGGTCGCAGGCAAGCACCTCGCCCCGGTCCCCCATGGCGATGGCGGCGGCGAAGGACTTGCCTCCCGGCGCGGCGCACATGTCCAGCACACGGCTTCCCGGCGTCAGGCCCATAGCCTGGACCGCCAGGCGGGCGGCGGCGTCCTGGACGTAGATGGCCCCGGACTGGTACGCCGTCAGCTTTTCGATGTCGCCCGTTCCGGTGAGCAGGAGGCAGTCCGGCAGCATCGGGTCCTCCGCCGCCGTAACCCCCTCCCGGTCCAGGGATTCCCGGACCCAGGCCACATCAAAGCGGCAGGTGTTCACCTGAGCCGCCGTGGGGGGCTGGCTGTTGCCCGCCGCCAGAAACGCCTCTCCCTCGTCCCGCCCCAGCAGACCCACGATCCGCTTCGCCAGCCACTTCGGATAGCTGTACTTGATGGAGAGATACCGCACCGGGTCCCGGTCCGGAATCTCCGGCAGTGCACTCTTCTCCCGGCAGAGGCGGCGGAGGACGGCGTTCACCAGTCCCGCCGCCTGCTCCCGGCCCGCCCCCTTCGCCAGGTCCACGGAGGTGTGGACCGCCGCGTTGTCCGGCACACGGTCCAGAAACAGGATCTGGTACGCGCCGATCCGCAGAATGTCCGCCAGCGGGGGCTGGAGGTGGTTCAGCTTCTGGGTGCAGAAGGCGGAGAGGTAAAAGTCCAGCAGGTTTTCGTTCTGGATCACGCCGTAGACGATCCGGCTGCAAAGGGCCGCGTCGACGGGGGACAGGCCCGCCAGCTGGCTCCCTAAAGCGGCGTCCGCCCACGCGCCCCGGGTCCGGCAGGCCGTCAGGACCGCCAAGGCCTTGACCCGGGCGCTCACTTTTGCCCTCCGCTCCGGAGGCCCTCAATGGGGTTCCCCAGCAGGTACGCCGCCGCGGCCATCCGCTTCTTCCCCATGGCCTGCAGCTCCGTGATCCGCAGGATTTTTCCGTCGCCGCAGGCAATGTCAATCCCCGGCTTCCCCGCGGCTGTGATGGTTCCGGGAAGGGCCGCTGTGGCCTCTCCTGTCTCGACGGAGGCAAAGAGCTTGATGGGATTCCCGCCGATCACGTCCGTAGACGCGCAGGGCCAGGGAATCAGGCCCCGGATCTGGCAGTTGATCTCGTGGGCGGTACGGGTCCAGTCCACGGGGGACAGGCTTTTATCCAGCATGGGCGCGTAGGTGTGGGCGGCGTGGTCCTGGGGGGTCCGGGACGCCGTGCCCGCCGCCAGAGACGCCACGGCCTCCGAAAGGGCCTCGGCCCCCAGCGCCGCCAGGCGGGCCGTCAGGGCCTGGGCGTCCTCGTCCGGGCCGATGGGGGTGGACTTTTGCAGGATCACGTCCCCCGCGTCCAGCTCCTTCGCCATGTACATGATGGACACGCCCGTCTCCGCCTCGCCGTTCAGGACGGCCCAGTTGATGGGGGCCGCGCCCCGGTACTTGGGCAGGAGGGACGAGTGGACGTTGACGGACCCCAGGGGCGGCACTTGCAGAATGTCCTCCGGAAGCAGCTTTCCGTAAGCGGCCACCACCGTCAGCTCCGGCTCCAGGCTCCACACCAGCGCCAGGGCTTCCTCCCCTTTCAGCGACGCGGGCTGGTAAACCGTAAGGCCCTGCTCCAGGGCGTACTCCTTCACGGGGGAAAACGCCAGCTTGTGGCCCCGGTTCTTGGGCTTGTCCGGCTGGGTGAAGACGCCGCAGACGGCGTGCCCTTCCTCCACTAGGCGGCGCAGGGAGGCCACGGCGAAGTCCGGCGTCCCCATAAAGAGAATCCGCATCTTATTCCTCTTCCTCCTCCATGTAGGCTTCCACCTCTTCGTCGGTCAGGAAGCGGTCGATGTGCTCTGTGTACATGTGGCCGTCCAGGTGCTCCAGCTCGTGGCAGAAGCAGCGGGCGGTCATGCCGTCCCCTTCCACCTCGAACCACTCCCCGTTCCGGTCTTGGGCCCGGACCCGGACGTGGGCGGGGCGCTCCACCAGGCCCCACTTCCCCGGGATGCTCAGACAACCCTCCAGGCCGTTCTGGCTTCCCTCCTGGGCCACGATCTCCGGGTTCACCAGCTCGATGTATTCCTCCGTGTCTATATCCATCACGATGCACACCCGGCGCAGCACCCCCACCTGGGGCGCCGCCAGGCCCGCGCCGCCGGCGTTCTGCAGCGTCTCCGTCATGTCGTCCAGGAGCGTCCGCAGGCGGGCGTTGAAGTCCGTCACCGGTCGGCACACCTTCGTCAGGCACTCGTCGCCCTGTTCCACGATTTTACGCAGTCCCATAGTTGTCAAACCTCTCTCTTACTCTCTTAATCAGATGTGTTGCAGTCCACCGCGATATGGAGCTTCCGGTTGGCGGGGCTGGACGCAAAATCCTTCATCAGGGCGCTCAGGTTCGCCCGCGCGGCCCTGTCGTTCCGGCCCGCCAGAAGCACCCGGTAGCGGTAACGGTTCTTCACTTTCAGCACCGGCGCGGGGGCGGGGCCCAGCACCTCCGTGTCCGCCGCCCCGGCGTACATGCGGCGCAGAATGTTCCGCACCGCCGCGGCCCCCCGGAGCACCGCCCCTTCCTCCGTCCCGGAGACGGTGATGCTGAACAGGTCCGTGAAGGGCGGACAGCGCCGCAGGCGGCGCAGCTTGATCTCGCTCTCGTAGAAGCTCCCGTAGTCCTGGCAGGCGGCGCAGCGGATCACGTCGTTCTCCGGCGTGTAGGTCTGGATGACGGCCCGTCCGCTCTTCCCGCCCCGGCCCGCCCGGCCCACCACCTGGGTCAGCAGGCTGAAAGTCCGCTCCGCCGCCCGGTAGCTGTCGATATATAGGGAGAGATCCGCCGCCAAGACCCCTACCAGGGTCACGTTCTCGAAGTCCAGGCCCTTCGTGACCATCTGGGTCCCCAGGAGGATCGGAATGTTCTCCTTCTCAAAGCGCCGCAGAAGGGGCTCGTGGCCCCCGGAGGCGGTGTCGCTGTCCATCCGGAGGATCGCCGTCCCCGGAAACAGCTCATGCAGCTCTTCCTCCACCTTCTGGGTCCCCGTGCCGATCTGCTTCATGACCCCAGCGCAGTCCGGGCAGTATTCAAACACCGGATGGGAGAAGCCGCAGTAGTGGCACATCAGCCGCCGGTTGGCGGAGTGGTAGGTGAGGGCCGCGCTGCAATGGGGGCACTCCGGCACGTAGCCGCACTCGCCGCACAGCAGCATCCGGCTGTTCCCCCGGCGGTTCAGAAACAGGATGCTCTGCTCCCCCCGCTCCAGGTTCCGCGCCAGCTCCTGCCGCAGAACGGCCCCGATGCTTCCGGCGTTTCCCGCTTTCACCTCCTCCCGGAGGTCGGCGATCAGCACCTGGGGCAGGGCCTGCTCGTTGTAGCGGCGGCGGAGGACCGCCTTCTGATAGGCCCCCGTCTCCGCCGCCCAGGCCGTCTCGATGGACGGCGTGGCCGAGCCCAGCACCAGCACCGCCCTGTCCCGGGCGCAGAGGTACTTCGCAACCTCCCGGGCGTGGTACGGCGGCGCGTTCTCGGACTGGTAGCTTCCCTCCTGTTCCTCGTCCAGGATCACCAGTCCCAGGTTTTTCAGCGGCGCGAAAATGGCGGAGCGGGTTCCCAGAACCACCCGCACCTCTCCCCGCCGGATGCGCTTCCACTGGTCGTAGCGCTCCGACATCCGCAGGCCGCTGTGAAGCATCGCCACATCCGCCCCCAGGTGGGCGGAGAATTTCCGCATGATCTGGGGCGTCAGCACGATCTCCGGCACCAGGACGATGGCGGTCTTTCCCCTTGCCAGTATTTCCTGAACCAGGCGCAAATAGACCTGGGTTTTTCCGCTGCCCGTGACGCCGTGAAGGAGGATGGCCGCGGCCTTGTCCGCCTCCGTCATGGAGAGGACCATTTCGTAGGCGGCCTGCTGCTCTTCGTTCAGCACGATAGGCGGCGGGGGCTCTTCTCCCGCAACGGGTTCCGGCACCCGCAGCTCTTCCGCCTCGGAGAAGCGGACCAAGCCCGCCTTCTCCATGTTCCGAAGCACCTGGGCCGACGCGCCTGTGAAATAGGTCACGTCCGCACAGCTGGTCCGGCCCGCCGCTGCCAGGAGGCGCACCGCCTCGTACCGGGCCGGAGAGGATTTCTTCTTCGCCTCCGTCACCGCCAGGGCCGTCTCCGCGCTCACGGCAAGCTCCACCATGCGGCGGGTCTTGTCCGTAATCTTCTGCTTCGCCGAAGTCTCGCACCAGACCAGACCGATCTTTTGCAGCGCCCTCAGCGCCGCTGTCGGGTCTTCACACGCCTCCCGCAGATCCTCCGCGCCGGCGCTGCCCCCCATGGCGGCGAGGGCCGCGAATACCTCCGGACCGTGCCGCACGCTCTTCGCGGCCTCCGCCGCCGCGGCGGGGTCCAGATCCCCCGCCAGACGCCATGTCTCCCGGAAATGATACCACAGCCCCGCGGGCAGGATGGTCTTCACCGCCTCGAACATGGTGCAGAAGTACCGCTGCCGCATCCACAGGGCCAGGGCCAGGCCCGCGCCGTCCAGCACGGGTTCCCGGTCCAGGACGCTGGAGATGGGCTTCAGACCCGGCGTTTTCCAGTCCTGGCTCAGGGCCAGGATCATCCCCTCCGACAGCCGGTTCCCCCTTCCGAAGGGCACCGTCACCCGGACTCCCGGCACGGCCCCTTCCGCGAGTTCCTCCGGGACCAGGTAGTCATAGGGCTTATCAATGGAATAGGGCGCGGCGCTGACCGCGACCTTTACTACCGCTGCGGCCTCCATGCCTCGCCCCCTCCCCTGCTGTCACTCCGCAGTCTCCGGCGTCTCCGCCTCGTCCTGAACCGCGCTCAGTTTCCCCTCGGCCACCTCATTGATGGCCATGGTGACCGGCTTCTCGTCCAGGCGGGTCCCGTTGGCCTCCGCCTCCTCCGCGATCTGACGGGCGCGGCGGGACACCACCGTCACCAGCATATAGCGGTTGGGAATATAGGAGTTCAGTACGCTCATGGCAGGATACAGCATCATAGAAAATCAACGCTCCTTCCGCCGCCGAAGCGGCTGTTTATATAATAATAGCCCGTTGCAGGCAGTCAGATAACAGAATCGGAAAAACTCACAGGCCGCCCAGCATGGCCTCCGTGCGGGCGCCGGGGCGGCAGTGCTCCGCCGTCATGATGGCGTCCAGCTCCCGGACAGCCTCTTCCACCGTGTCGTTCACCACGAAGTATTGGTACGCCTGGGCGGCGCGGAATTCCTCCTTCGCCCGCTGGAGGCGCTTTTGGATCTTCTCCGGGCTGTCGGTGCCCCGGAGGACCAGGCGGCGCTCCAGCTCCTCCCAGCTGGGGGGCAGGATGAAGATGAGCACTGTCTCCGGGCGCTTCACAGCAATTTCCAGCGCGCCTTGGACATCGATCTCCAAAAGGACATTCTGCCCCTTCTCCATAGCCGTGTCCACATAGCGCTTCGGGGTCCCGTAGCAGTTTCCCACGTACTCCATGTGCTCCAGGAACTCATCCCGGGCCACCCAGTCCTGAAAGGTCTCCCTGTCCAGAAAATAATACTGCACACCGTCCATCTCACCGGGGCGGGGGGGGCGCGTCGTGGCGGATACGGACATACACACATCCTTCCGCAGCTCCAGCAGGGCCTTTATCACGGTGCCCTTCCCCACTCCGGAGGGGCCGGAAACAATAAACATCTTCCCTTTTTTCATGCCGTTCCTCCTTCGTCCGTCTCCGTCAGCCCGCCGAACCGCTCCGGGGGCAGGGCCGACAGAATCACATGGTCGCTGTCCATAATGAAAATAGAGGCGGTTTTCCGCCCGTAGGTGGCGTCGATGAGCACGCCCCGCTCCCGGCTCTCCTGGACCATGCGCCGGATGGGGGCGGAGTCGGGGCTCACCAGGGCGATCACCCGCTCCTGGGATACCAGGCTTCCAAATCCAATATTGATCAGTTTCATACTCACTCCACGTTCTGCACCTGTTCCCGGATCTTCTCCACCTCGGCTTTCAGGTTCACCACCACCTGGGCAATGGCCACGTCGCCGCACTTGGAGCCGATGGTGTTGGCCTCCCGGTTGACCTCCTGGATCAGGAAGTCCATCTTGCGCCCGATGGGCTCCTCCGCCCCCAGCATGGTCCGCAGCTGGGCCGTGTGGCTCCGCAGGCGCACGGTCTCCTCGTCCACCGCCACCTTGTCCGCGTAGATAGCGGCCTCGGTCAGGATGCGCTGCTGGTCCACGGAGGCGCTTTGCAGCACCTCCTGCATCCGGGCCGTCAGCTTCTGGCGGTACTCCGCCACCGTCTCCGGGGACCGGGCCTCCACCTCGCCGGTGAAGCCCTCAATGGCGCTCAGGCGGCTTCCGATGTCCTCCGCCAGCCGTTGGCCCTCCACGGCCCGCATGGCGCTGAACGCCTCCAGGGCCTGGTCCAGCACGGCGCAGAGGTCCGCCGTAATCGTCTCCAGGTCCTCGTCCGCCTTGGTGACGGAGAGCACGTCCGGGAAGCGGGCCAGGACCTCCGGCGTCACCTTGTAGGCCGTGGGGCCGCAGAGCTCCGCCAGCTCGTTCAGGGCCTTGGCGTACTCCGCCGCCAGCTCCCGGTTCACCGCCACGCGGGTCACTCCGGCGGCAGCGGCGTCCACGCTGACGAACACGTCCACCTTCCCCCGGGCCACGGAGCGCTGCACCCGCTGTTTCAAGGCGTCCTCCGCGAAGATATACAGCCGCGGCATCTTCACCGCGCAGTCCAGATACCGGTTGTTCACGGATCGGACCTCGATGGAAATATCCCGGCCGTTCCGGGTCTCCCTGGCCCGTCCGTAGCCGGTCATGCTCTTGATCATAGCCACTCTCCCCCTATTTTCTTCATCTCACTCAGCAAAAGAAGCACCACCCGCCGTTGCACAGCGTATAGGCGCAGCACAGTGTCAGGCAGGGATTTCCCGCGCACAGGGTCCCGTAGGTCCCGCCGGGCGGGTAGGCCCGGGGCCCCTGCTCCATATAGTCCAGGGTCCTCCGGTACTCCATGTTTCCCGGGTCCATCTGGCAGGCGGTCTGGTAGTAGCGCTTCGCCTCGTCCATCCAGCCCCGGCGGTAGCGCACCGCGCCCTGGAGGAAGTTCCACTCGGCGTTGTGGTCGCTGTAGTTGGCTAAAAGCTGCTCCGCGCGGTTCAGGTCCCCCATCTGGATCGCCAGGCGCACCTGCTGGAGGACGGAGGACGTGCCGCCGCTTTGGCCGTAGTACCCGCCGTAGCCCGCCGGACCGCCGGAGGCCGCGCTTCCGCCTCCGCCTCCATTCCGCCCGCCCCGGCGCTTGTTGATCTCCTCGTAGGCGGCGTTGATCTCCTTCATTTTCTCCTGGGCCAGGTCCGCCAGGGGATTGTCGTGGTAATTGTCGGGATGGTATTTCCGCGCAAGCTCCCGGTAGGCCCGCTTGATTTCCTCGTCCGTGGCGCTCTCCGGCACGCCCAGAATCTGATAGGGATCGTTCATGTGCTTCTCTCCTGCGTTTTTCTCTTTTTTCGTCTCTCGTGGAACGTGCCGTCCAGGACCGCCCGTCCCGTCTGGAACAGCCCTGTGTAGAACGCGGCCTCCAGAATGGGCGTCCAGACGCCGAAGTCCCACAGCGCAAAGGCCGCGGCGATCATGTGCACCGACTGGTCCAGGGTCCCGGCGAAGTCCTCCCGGCTCTCCGCCGTCCACGCGCCGTCTGTGAGGCCGTAGCGCAGGGCCACGGGGTTGTAGCGCCCCGCCGCCGCATCCTGCCTCAGATCGTCCGCCGCGTCCACCAGGTAGACCCAGCGGCCTAGGTGGTAGAAAATCTGCTCCAGCACCCGCCGCTGCACGCGGTCTCCCACCCCTCCCGCCGCCCCTTGCAGCAGCACCGCGAAGGTGTCCGCCGCCCGGTCCATGGAGGGGCACTGCCCCCGCTCCAGCTCCGCCAGAAGCGCCAGCTGCCGCCGGACGCTCCCGTCAAAGGCGGGCCGCGCCTGGGCCGCGCGGCGGTAGGCCGGTTCCAGCGCGGCGGACAGGCCCCGGTATTTCAGGCCGTGGAGCCAATCGTGGTCCTCCACGCCGTCCCGGAGCTGCCAGTAGGCCAGAATCACGCTCTCGTCCGCCGCCAGGTCCAGGGCCGGGCTGGAGAGCAGGTAGGTCCGCCTGTGAACCGGGCTGGCGATGCAGCGGGCGCGGTCCCGGGGGCCCTCCTCTTTCTCTGAAAGGAGGATGGCCAGGTAGGTGAAATCATAGTTGAGGATGAACCGGGCCGCGGGGCCGCAGCGCCGTCCCAGGGCGTGGCACAGCCCGCAGTAGGCGCGGCGGAACCGCTCCGTCTCCGCCTCCGGCACGGCCTGGGGAGGCCGGACGTAACCGAACATGCCGCCCTCTAAAAGAGCCGCACGATGGTGAAGGACAGCCCGCCCCGGGCTTTCAGCCGGCGGTCGTAGGCAACCGCGATCAGAATCCCGGCCACGAAGCCGATTCCGGCCCCCAGGTACTGCAAGGCCGTGCTTCCGGTGCAGGCCATGGCGAGCAGGTAACCCGCCAGAAACAGCACGATGGGCGTCAGGTACACCAGCAGCACAATCCGCAGCATCTTCTTCGTGCTGCTCTCCACCACCACCTTCTGGCCCGGCCGGGCCCCGATGGGGTTGACGGCCCGGGCCTTTACCGCCGCGCCCGTCACGCCGCACCCGGCGCACTCCTCGCAGTCGTGGCCGCAGGCGCTCTTGCGGGGCACGGAGATCTCCGCGTGGTTCGGGTCGAGAATCCGTTCAACGGTTGCTATCTGTGTCATAGGTGAAAGCCTCCAATTGCAGTCTTTTGCGGCCCCTGGGAGAAGCCTACGGCTCCTCCGCCTCCTCCGGCTCGTCCTGGGGCTCCGGATCGGGGGGCGCAGGCTCGGGCTCGTCCTGGCCCTCCCGGATGTTGACCTGAATCTGGTACTCCCCCTGGATGCCCACGTCGCCGATGGCTACAGTCACCTCCGCGGGGATCGTGTAGGTCCCGGAGGCGGCGGAGTAGTCCGCCAGGTCCACCGTCACGGCGATATGCTCCTCCGTCACTGCCGCCACGTTGGCCGCCGTGCCGTAGATCTTCACCGGCAGGGTCTGGGTCAGGACCTCGGCGCTCTTCCCCTCCGGCAGGTTCTTCCAGGTGATGTTCCCGGTGGGCACCGTGGTGCTGGTCATGTCCGTAAAGCGGATGCGCAGGGCCGCGCGGGTGACGCCGCTGAGGTTCTGGTAGCCCTCGGGCAGGATGATGGGGTAGTAGCTGGTGGTATAGTTCTGGGACAGCGCGGTCCCCAAGTCCAGCAGGTCAAAGCCGCCCAGGTTCAGGGTTTCCACGTTCTTCAAAAGGGACGCCTCGCCGGAGACGGTGATGGTTTCCGGGTCGATGCGGTAGTCCGTGTTCCGCAGGCGCGCGCCGGGGGCGCTGACGAAGTTCACCGTCAGGCGCAGCTCCTTCGTGACGTACACCGGCAGGGTGGCCTGAACCGTCTCCACGGCGGCGTGGATATTGCTGCTGTCCACCACGTTTCCGTTCTCGTCGTAATACTGGAGGGCCAGCTCCTGGGACACGGTCTCCTCGGCGCTGTCGCCGATATCCAGGGTCACGCGGGCGTACCGGATGGGCCGGATGTCCTCCTCCTCGCCCCGGATCTCCACGCGGGTGTGGGACAGCTCCACCTGTCCGGCGGTAAAGCCCTCCCCCACGCTGCCCACCAGCTCGCAGCTCACGTCCACCTCCTGGCTGTAGAGCTCGCTGATGTTCACCGTCACGTTGTTGATGTTGGCCTCATAGTCAAAGGCGTTGTTGAAGCGCCGGTCCGTGTAGCTCAGAAGGTAGTTCAGGCTCTGGACTCCCGGCTCAATGACGTTGGCCAGGTTCACCGTGAAGCGGATCTGGGAGCGGTCCAGGTTGGAGATCATCCAGCGGGTCCCCTCCAGTTTCAGGTCCACGGTGAGGTCGCTGCCCTCCTCCATCAGCATGAGGCCCCGGTCCGCCAGGGTGGCCTCGCCGAAGAACTCGATGGGGATGTCCTGGAATTCCTTCTCAGTCGTCCGGGCCGTGCCGTTGGGGCCCCCGGTCAGGTCCGCGTAGAGCCACACGCCCGCCGCTACCAGGATGGACAGCAGAAAATAGATAAACTTCCGGCGTCCGTTCTTTTCGTTCTCCATTCAAGCCTCCCCGTCCTTCTTGGGGCGCAGCAGGTTCATGATGCTGAACTTCTGCTTGTCCGCCCCCTCGTCCTCCTGGGGAAGCAGCTCGTTCCGCAGAAGGTTTTCCAGCGTCTCCGATTTCAGGTGCCGTTTCAGCATCCCGCCGATGGCCACGGAGATGGACCCCGTCTCCTCGGAGACGATCACCACCACCGCGTCGGAGTTCTCGCTCATGCCGATGCCCGCCCTGTGCCGCATTCCCAGGTCCCGGGAGAGGTTCACGTTCTTGCTCAGGGGCAGCATACAGCCCGCCCCCAGCACCCGCCCGTGGCGGACGATGACGGCGCCGTCGTGCATGGGCGCTTTCACGAAGAAGATATTTTTCAGCAGTTCGCTGGAGACAGCCGCGTCCAGCACCGTGCCGCTGCGGACCATGTCGTCCAGCAGGATCTCCCGCTCGAAGACGATCAGGGCCCCCGTCCGGGACTGGGACATCTCCGCGCAGGCCAGCACCGTCTGGCCGATGGTCTGCTCCATGGCGCTGCTGTTCTCCGCGTGGGTGAAGAAGGCCAGAATCCGGCGGCTCCCCATCTCCTCCAGAATCCGGCGGATCTCCGGCTGGAAGAGGATGATCAGCGCCAGCACGCCCCACTCCACCATCTTGCTCATTAAGTAATAGATGCCGTTCAGGTGGAACACGTAGGCCAGCAGTAGCGCCCCCAGGAAGACGAACAGCCCCTTTAACAGGCTGGCCGCCCGGGCGCTCTGGGCCAGGGTCAGGATCTTGTAGAGCAGGAACACCATAATTGCGATGTCCAGCACATCTGCCACGCCGATGGTCAGCAGGTAGCGCCAGGCGACCGCGGGAAGGGCCGAAAAATTCAAATCAATCATGCCGCACTCATCATCCCTTTCAGGCCATGATTAGTTAGATTATATAGAACCTTCCAGTAAAATGCAAGGTAATTGACGGGAAAATTCACGGACTGTTCAGAAAAGTTCAGGACTCACCCTTCGGCCCCTTATAAAGGGGAAACTGCCGCCGCCCGCGATGGCAGCGGCAGCACATGTGCGGCGCTCCGGTCCTTCTTTTATACCGTAAATTCTGCGAAAATATACAATTTACAAGCACTGTAAAGCACCTCCGCTTTATAGGGATTCCCGCCCCCTAAAGCGGCCATTCCGCCTGTAAAGCACCGCTTTTCAGGCCCTCTCCAAGCCGCTCCGGACGGCGGAGGCCAAACGGATGATTTCCTCCGGCGTGTTGAAGTCCGACACGCTGATCCGCACCGTCCCGGTGTCCAGGGTCCCGGCGCTCCGGTGGGCCAGGGGGGCGCAGTGCAGGCCGGCGCGGACGGCGATACCCCGTTCCGACAGGGCCGTCCCCAGCCGTTCCGCCTCCTGGCCCTCCACGCTCACGGACAGCACGCCGGTCTGGTGCTCCCCGCTGGGGTCCGCGTAGACGCGAAGACCCGGAATTTTTTCAAGCTCCTGGGCCGCCAGGCGGATCAGCCGCCGTTCACGGTCCAGGATTTTATCGAGGCCCCGGCCCCGGACGTAGCGAACCCCCGCCAGAAGACCGGCGATTCCCGGCATGTTGTGGGTCCCCGCCTCCAGGCGGTCCGGAAGAAAGTCCGGCATCTCCTGCTGGACGGAGGCGCTTCCCGTCCCCCCCTCCAGCACCGTCTTCACCGGAACCCCCTCCCGGCACAGCAGCACGCCGGTCCCCTGGGGGCCGTAGAGGCCCTTGTGGCCCGGCATGGCGACGAAGGCCGCGCCCAGGGCCTCCATATCCAGGGGCAGCACCCCCGCCGACTGGGATGCGTCCACAATCAGCGGCACCCCCGCCCTGCGGCACAGGGCGGCGATCTTCTCCACAGGCTGCACATAGCCGAACACGTTGGACACGTGGTTGCAGACCACCGCGTCCACTCCCGGCGCAATCAGCCTCCAGAACGCCTCCAGCGCCGCCTCCGGCTGAAACATCGGCGACTCCGCCACGGACACCGCCGCCCCCAGGGCCGTCAGAGGCCGGGTGACGGCGTTGTGCTCGTAGCCGGAGATCACCGCCCTGCCCCCCGGGGGGACCAGGCTTTTGATCGCAATATTCAGCCCGTGGGTGGCGTTCATCGTAAAGACCACCCGCTCCGGGTTGGGCAGATGAAACAACTCCGCCAGCTCGCTCCGGCACTGGAAGGCGGCGTCCGCGGCCCGCATGGCGGCGGCGTAGCCGCCCCGGCCCGGGGAGCTCATGGAGGCCAGGGCGTCCCACATGGCGGCGGCCACGCCCACTGGCTTCTGGAAGGTGGTGGCCGCGCTGTCAAGGTAGATCAAGACTCCACCTCCTTATACAGCCCTCGTTGGTACAGGAATATCTGAACAGGGTCCAGGGACGCCTGATGAAGCGCGGCCAGAGCCGGCGGCAGGTCGTTTACCTCCAGCCGGACGGCGTATGCGCACCCCAGCTCCGTCAGGTTACGGGGGGCGCGGTAGATTTGGCAGCGGATGCCCGTCCGGCCCAGGGCCTTCTGCATCCTCTGGGCGTAGGTCACGGAACGGGCAAGGATGATATAGTGTTCCACAAACACTCCTCCTCTCTACCCATTCTATGGACAGCGCCGGAATTGGTGCCAAAGAAAAACCCCGCCCTCCGGCGAGGCTTCGGGTCACAGGACCCGCTCTGTCAGAACCACCGCGTGGGCCGCCATGCCGGAGCCGTCCCCGGTGAAGCCCAGGCCCTCCTCCGTGGTGGCCTTTACGTTCACCTGCTCCGGATCGATGCCCAGGGCGGCGGCGATGTTCTCCGCCATTTTCTCCCGGTACGGCCCCACCTTCGGGGCCTGGGCCAGCAGCACGGCGTCGATGTTCACCACGGCATAGCCCTCCTCCCGCAGCAGACGGCCCACCTCCCCCAGCAGTTTCAGGCTGGAGATACCCGCGTAAGCCGGGTCCGTGTCGGGGAACAGCTTTCCGATGTCCCCCAGGCGGGCCGCGCCGCTCAGGGCGTCCATGACGGCGTGGGTCAGCACGTCCGCGTCGGAGTGCCCCTCCAAGCCCCGCTCCCACGGGATCTCGACGCCCCCCAGAATCAGGCGGCGTCCCGGGACCAGGCGGTGGACGTCGTACCCGTGCCCAATCCGCAGTCCTGTCATCCCCGCTCCTTTCTGGCCCGGGTGATGGCCTCCGCAAGGATGAGGTCCAGCGGCGTGGTGATTTTCAGGTTTTCCTCGTTGCCCTCCACCAGGAACACGGCCTTGCCCAAACGCTCCACGGCGGAGGCGTCGTCCGTCACCTCCGCATTTGCCTCCAGGGCGGCTTTCAGCGCCGCCCGCAGCAGGTCCGCGTCGAAGACCTGGGGGGTCTGCACCGCCCGCAGATGCTCCCGCGGAACGGTTTCGCCCACACGGCCCTCCTGGTCCGCCGTCTTCACCGTGTCCTTCACCGGCACCGCAGGCGCGGCCGCGCCGCAGCGCACGGCGGCGGCAATCACGCTGTCCACAAGCTCCGGCGTCACCAGGGGGCGGGCCCCGTCGTGGACCGCCAGCAGTTCCGTCTCCGGAGACGCCTCCAGCGCCGCCAGGAGCACGGAGTGTACCCGGCTCTCCCCGCCCCGGACCACCTTCGCGCACTTCGTAATGCCGTAGTCCCGGCACAGGCGGGAGATCTCCACCAGGTCTTCCTCCCGCGCCGCGACGATGATCTCGTCCACCCGCTGGGCCACCTGGAGGGCCGACAGGGTCCGCACCAGGACGGGCACGCCGTCCAGGGGCTCCATCAGCTTGTTGACGCCCCCCATCCGCCGGGAGGACCCTGCCGCCGCCACCAGAACCGCGCAGCGCGGCTGGCTGGCCCGCCGTACTTTTTTCAAGAAAGACAGCATCAAACCTTCTCCTTCTCCCTGCGGGCGGGCTGCATCACCGCCCGGTCCAGCCGCGCCTCCACGTCCTGATACGCCGATCCCTCCACCAGCACGATCTCGGAGATAATGATCTGCTTAGCGCTGTGGAGCATCTTCCGCTCCCCCGTGGACAGGCTCCGCCGGGACTCCCGACGCATCAGGCCCTTGACCACCCGGGCCACCTCGTTCAGGTCCCCGCTTTTCAGGCGGGTCAGGTTTTCCTGATAACGCTTGTTCCAGTTCGCGTTCACCTCCACCTCCAGGCCGGGAATCCCGTCGAAGAATGCCTCCGCCTCGTCGGGAGAAATAATCGACCGAATCCCAATCGCCTGACTGTTGGCGGTGGGAATTTTCAGAATCAGCCCGCCCATGGGCATCTTGAATACGTAATACTCCTTCTCGCTGCCCGTCACCTTTTCCCGGACAATATCGTCGATTACGCCAGCGCCGTGCATCGGATGTACAACCAGGTCCCCGATATTAAACATAGCTTTCCCTCCGCCGCTGCTGCGGCCACGCGGGGGCTCTGCCCCCGCCCCCGCCAGAGGGCCCTGCCCTCTGGACTCCCGCCCGGGGGAACGGTTCCCCCGGGACCCCGCCGGATCGCTCCTTTTTTTGCGGCATGGGTTTTTTTCGGAGGTCTTATCTCTTCTTCATCTTCCTTCTTCGCGGCGCTGCGTTCCCTGCGTCTCTTAACGCTTGTTGGAACGGCGCCAGATGTGCATTTTCTCCGCTTCCGCAATCAGCTCGTCCCGGAACTGGGGATGGGCGATGCCGATCAGGCCCTCCGCCCGCTCCCAGACAGACTTGCCCTTCACGCAGAACTTGCCGTACTCCGTCACCAGCCAGTGCAGGTTCGCCCGGGTGGCCGTCACCACGGAGCCGTCCACCAGCGTGGGGCGGATGCGGGATTTCAGCTGGCCCGTCTTCTTGTCCATGAAGGACGAGGAACAGCAGATGAAGCTCTTTCCGCCCTTGGAGAGGTACGCGCCCATCACGAAGTCCTGCTGCCCGCCTGCGCCGGAGATATGGTTGATGCCCGAGGACTCCGAGGACACCTGGCCGAAGAGGTCGATATCCACCGCGCCGTTGATGGACATGAAGTTCTCAATCTGGGCCACACGGGCGATGCTGTTCACGTAGTCCACCGGGGCGGCCATGCACTCCGGGTTGTTGTTCAGGAAGTCGTACAGGGCCTGGGAGCCGGCGGCAAAGGCGTAGGTCTGCCGGCCCCGGTCGAAGGGCTTCCGCAGGCCCGTGATCCGGCCCGCCCTGGACATCTCCACAAAGGCGTCCACATACATCTCCGTATGCACGCCCAGGTCCTTCAAGTCGGACTCGGCGATCATCTTGCCGATGGCGTTGGGCATGGCCCCGATGCCCAGCTGGAGGCAGGCGCCGTCGGGGATCTCCTCCACCACCAGTTTCGCCACCGCCAGGTCCACCTCGGAGGCCGCACCGCCGCCTCCCAGAATCTCCATCGGGGGATTGTCCCCCTCCACGATCATGTCCACGTCGCTGATATGGACGCAGTTGTCGAAGCCGCCCAGGCAGACGGGGATGTTCTTGTTCACCTCGACGATGATGGTCTTCGCCACCTCGCAGACGGCTTTCAGATGGGAGCCGCCGGGGCCGAAGTTGAACCAGCCGTGCTCGTCCATGGGGGGCACCTGGAACATGGCCACGTCGATGGACTTGATCTCGTTGCGGTAGAAGCCGGGGAGCTCGGAGTAGCGCATGGGAATGTAGTAGGCCAGGCCCTCCTTGATGGCCTTGCGCTCGATGCCGCCCATGTGCCAGGAGTTCCAGCAGAACTTTTCGGCGGCGTTAGGCACATCGAAGATGGCGGGCCGGTGGGTGAGGATGCCGCCCCGTACCTTCACGTCGGTCAGCTCCCCGGAGCGGGCTGCCAGGGCCTTATCGAGGGCGACGGGGGTGCAGACGCACCAGCCGTAGTCGATCCAGTCGCCGGGCTTCACGGCCTTCACGGCCTCCGCGGCGGACGTCAGTTTCTGACGGTATTCCTCCTGATAGCTCATAGCGAATTCCTCCAATATCCAATCAAATTTTACGCGAAAACCCAGTTGGCAGGGTTCAGGGGCAGCGCCCCCGGCGGGTCCGGGCAAAGCCCAGCATACCCTATCTTACCTTAGTATACCAGCTTTGGAAATGCTTTGCAATGGGAACGTGAAAAAAATCACAAGTTTTTCGCCAAAAAACCGGGAGGCAGGCCCCCAAAAGGGGACTTGCCTCCCGATTCATTCAAAGCACAGCAGGAAAACCGCTTACTCCTCCACAGGCTCCTCGTCCATGGGCTCCTCCTCTTCGGGGGCGCCGCCCAGCAGGGCGCGGATGGACAGGGAGATCTTCTGACGCTCCTCATCCACGGCGGTGATCTTCACGTCCACCATCTGGCCCTCGGACAGCACGTCGCTGGGCTTCTCGATGCGGCGGTCCGCAATCTGGGAGATGTGGATCAGGCCGTCCACGCCGGGAACCACCTCGGCAAACGCGCCGAAGGTGATCAGCTTCACGATGCGCACGTTGGCCACGTCGCCCACCTGGTACTTGTCCATAAAGACCTGCCAGGGGTTGATGCTGTGGTCCTTCACGCCCAGGGAGATCTTGCGCTTCTCGGGGTCGAAGGAGATCACGTACACCTCCATGGTGTCGCCGACCTTGCAGATGTCGGAGGGCTGCTTGATACGGCTCCAGCTCAGCTCGGAGATATGTACCATGCCGTCCACGCCGCCGATGTCGACGAACACGCCGTAGCTGGTCATGGACTTCACAGTACCGGTGTAGCGCTTGCCCTCCTCAATGTTGGCCCAGATCTCCTCCTGGGCGGCCCGCCGGGCCTCGTCGGCCACGGAACGGATGGAGCCAACCACCCGGCGGCGGGCGCGGTTGACCTCGGTGATGCGGAGCTGGACCTTCTGGCCCTTCATGGCGGACAGGTCCGCGCCCCGGGGCTGGCCGCTCTGGGACGCGGGCACAAAGACCCGCACGCCCTTCACGGACACCACGATGCCGCCCTTGTTCTCCTCGGTGACGGTGCCCTCGAGGATGGTCTTCTCCTCCACGGCCTGCTCAATGTTCTCCCAAACCTTAACCGCGTCCAGACGCTTCTTGGAGAGCTCGGCATAGCCTTCCACGTCGTTCACGCGGACGATGTAGGTCTCGATCTCGTCGCCCACCTTCACCACGTCCTCCGGCCTGGCGGCGGGGTCGTCGGTGAGCTCGCTGAGCTTGATGTAGGCCGCCTGCTTGGCGCCCACATCCACCTGCACCTCCGTCGGAGTGATGGCGGTGACAATGCCGGTTACCTTCTCTCCTGTATTTAAAGTTTTGAAGGACTGATTCAGCAGTTCCTCAAAGGACTCCTCTTTGCTCTCAGGGGCTTTGATTTCTTCGCTCATGGCTGCATATACCTCCTTAATGATGCCCGCAGGGGTGGAGGCGCCGGCCGTAAGGCCCGCAACAGAGCAACCACTGAAAAAATCCGGCGACAGCCCCGACGCGTCTTCCACCTGATAGACGCGGGCGCAGCTTGTCTTACAAATTTCCGTCAAATGTTTGGTGTTGGCGCTTTTACGGTCCCCTACCACAACCATTACGTCCGATTGGGCGGCGAGAGACGCCGCCTCAGCCTGACGATTCTGCGTAGCGTTACATATTGTATCAAATATTTTTACGTTTGTACACTCTTTTTTTAGGATTTTCCAAGAAGTTTCAAAAAGTTCACGAATACAGGTGGTCTGAGCCGCCACGGAAAGGGGCTCCTCCGGGTCCAGATCCCCCGATTCCAGACAGGCCCTCACAGCCTCCGGACCGCTGAGCACCAAGGGATTGCGGCACCAGCTGGCGATCCCGGCCACCTCCGGATGGGCTGGATCGCCGATGATCACGGGCCTGCGGCCCTCCGCCTCCGCCTGCGCCGCCAGGGTCTGAATGCGGCGCACATTGGGGCACGTGGCGTCCACGCAGCGCACCCCGCGGGCCTCCAGTTCTTCCAAAACGCCCCGCATCTCACCGTGGGAGCGGATCAGCACCACGTCCCCAGTCCGTAAAGCATCTTCGCTTGTCACCCTCCGCACTCCAGCCTGTTCCAGCCTCTGGATCACGTGGGCGTTGTGAATCAGATCCCCCAGCATCCAGCAGCCGCCGGACTGCTCCGCCGTCTCCCGCGCCAGGGCCACCGCGCGGCGCACCCCATAGCAGAAACCCGCGCTCTCCGCCAGAATCACCCGCACAGCGGCTTCCCCCCTACCTGCTGGCCCCCCAGGGCGTAGGCCGCTTCCAGAATGTCGTCCGCGATCTTCTGCATCTCCTCCGCAGTCCCCCGGCGGCCTGTGTAGCGGGGCTCGTAGGGGTCGCCGAAAACGATCCGGGTCCGGCGGAACAGCTTCTTCTCGCCGTCCACGAACACCGGAACCAGCTTCGCCCCCGTCCGGACCCCGATGACGGCCACGCCGGATTTGGCGTGGGCCGGGAGGCCGTCTGTGTAGCCGATGCCGTTGTGGATCGTGGTGCCCTCGGGGAAAATCAGGAGGTTGTCGCCGTCCTTGATGGTCTGAATAGAGGTCTTGATGGAGCTGATGTCGTTGTTCCCGCGGCTCACGGGGAACGCCCCTACCTTCCGCAGCAGCCAGCCCAGAAGGGGGTTCCGGAACAGCTCTGCCTTGGCCATGATGTGGAGGCGGTAGTTGATGGGCAGGCGCAGGGCGATCAGAATGGGGTCCCAGTTGCTGGCGTGGTTCGGGCAGAGAAGGACGCCGCTGGGGGGCAGCTTTTCCATGCCCTCCACCGTCGTGGGGTGCAGGATGGAGGCAACCAGCCCCACTACATAATAGATAATGACGAAAATGCAGTTAAACGGCTTCATGTGGGGCCCATCCTTTCCTGGATGATTCGCAGCAGCGCCGCCTGGCTCTCCTGAAAGTTCAGCGCTGTGGTGTCCAGAAGCACGGCGTTCTCCGCGCGGCGGAGGGGGGCCGTGTCCCGGTGGGTGTCCCGCCAGTCCCGCTCCTCGATCTCCCGCAGGACGTCCTCATAGGGCTGGGGCGTCCCCTGGTTTTCCAGCTCCAGCATCCGGCGCTCCGCCCTGGCCTGGGCGGAGGCGGTGAGGTAGATTTTGACCTCCGCGTCGGGCAGGACCACCGTGCCGATGTCCCGGCCGTCCATGATGACGCTGTGGCTCCGGGCCAGTTCCCGCTGCATCTCCAGGAGGAATTTCCGCACCGGCGGCAGGGCTGACACCGCGGAGGTGTACTGAGACACCTCCGGCAGGCGGATCTCCTCCGTCACGTCAGCGCCGTTGAGGAACATGCGCTGCTGGCCGTCCTCGTAGCGCAGGTCGATTTGGATGCGGGGCAGCTCGGCAGTTACGGCCTCCTGGTCCGCGGGGTCCACGCCCTCCCTATAGATATGGAGGCCGATGGTGCGGTAGATGGCCCCGGTGTCCACGTAGAGAAAGCCTAGGGCCCCGGCGGCGGCTTTCGCCAGGGAGCTCTTGCCCGCGCCGGACGGCCCGTCGATGGCGATGCGAATGGTGCTCATAGCTAAAAATCCCTCCCTGCGCCTCACGGCGCTGATTCTGTTTTCTATTCCGTCTGTCCTGCGGCGGACTGGCCTGCGGCGCGGCCCGTGGCCCAGGCGATTTGCAGGTTGAAGCCCCCGGTGTAGGCGTCTGCATCCAAGAGTTCCCCTGCAAAGTACAGACCCTTTACACACTTTGACTCCATTGTGCTTGGGTTCACTTCCCCTACCTTCACGCCGCCGGAAGTGACGATGGCGTCCTCCACCGGGCAGGGGCCCGCGATCACCACAGGAAAATGCTTCAACACCTGGAGCAGGCCCCGGCGCTGGTCCCGGGTGATGTCGTGGACCTTCTGGCGGGGCGGAATCCCGGAGGCTTTTACGATGGTCGGAATTATCTTTTTGGGCAGCAGGCCGTCCAGGGCGTTGCAGAAATCGTGGTTGTGGTATTTTTCAAAATCGCTCAGCAGCCGCTTGTCGAGAACCGGGTCCTCCAGAGCGGGTTTCAGGTCGATTTCCAGGTGGTACGCTTTCGTCCCGAAGTGCCGCATGTGGGCGGAGGCCGAGAGGATCAGCGGGCCGCTGACGCCGAAGTGGGTGAAGAGCATTTCGCCGAAGTCTGTGTAGATTTTCTTGCTGTTCTCGAAGACCGTGAGGCCCACGTTCCGGAGGCTCAGGCCCTGCAAATCCCGGCCAATGCCGAAGTCCCGCAGGGGGACCAGGGAGCCTTGCAGAGGCGTGATTGTGTGGCCTGCGGCCTCCGCCATGCGGTGGCCGTCTCCGGTGGAGCCGGTGGCGGGGTAGGACACGCCGCCGGTGGCGAGAATCACCGCGTCCGCGGTGTAGACGGCCCGCTCCCCTGCCGCGCCCCGGACCGCGCCGTCCGTGATCTCCAGGGACACCGCACGGTCCCGTATGACCTTCACGCCCAGGGCCCGCAGGCGGCGCTCCAGGGCGGCGCTGATGTCGAAGGCGCTGTCGGACACCGGAAAGACCCGGTTTCCCCGCTCCGTTTTCAGCGGAACGCCCAGGGCCTCGAAAAAAGCCATGGCGTCCCGTCCATCGAAGCGGGAGAAAGCGCTGTAAAGGAATTTCCCATTACGGGGCACATTCGCCAAAAGTTCCTCCAGGCCCGCGTTGTTGGTCACGTTGCAGCGGCCCTTTCCGGTGATATTCAGCTTTTTCCCCAGGCGGGAGTTCGGCTCCAGGAGCGTCACCGCCGCCCCCAGCTCCGCCGCAGAAATGGCGGTCATCATCCCGGCGGCCCCGCCGCCGATCACCAAAACTTCTTTACTCATCATCCATCTTCCCAAACACGCTGTACTCGTTCCAGATGTTCTCCAGCTCCGCGAAGGTGGCGGACACGTCCTCCCCGCCGCACTTCGCCAGGGCGACCAGCAGCGCGTTAATCAGCGACAGCGGCGCCACCATGGAGTCCACAAAGGAGATCATCTCGCAGGGGGCCAGCAGCGCCGCGTCCGACATCTGGTACACCGGAGAGAGCGTGTTGTCCGTGATGGCGATGATCCCCGCCCCACGGGCGCGGGCAAACTTGACCGTGTTCATCGTCACCTTGGAGTACCGGGGGAAGCTGATGGCGATCATCACGTCCGGGTCCCCGATGCGGAAGAGCTGCTCGAAGATCTCCCCCGCCGCGTTGGACTGCACCAGAGTCACGTTCTCAAACAGCAGGTGCATGTAGAAATTCAGGTAGCCCGCCACGAAGGACGAGGAACGGACCCCCAGAATATAGATGTGCCGCGCGGCGCGGATGCGCTCTACCACCTGGCTGAACGCCCCCCGATCCGCCTCGTTCACCACCTGCCGGAGCTTCTCGATGTCCGATTGCAGGATGGCCCCCAGAAGGTCCTGGCTGGAGAGGACCTCCTCTGCCGCGCGAATGCGCTCGGTGGAGGTTAAACGGCTGCGGCGCATCTCCTGTAAAGCCCTTTGCATTCCGGGGTATCCGTCGTAGCCCAGCTCGGAGGCGAAGCGGACCACCGTGGACTCGCTGACCCCCGCCAGGGCCCCCAGGCGGCTGGCCGTCATGAACGCGGCCTTGTCGTAGTGCTCCAGAATATAGTCCGCGATCCGCTTCTGCCCGCGGGAGAAGCCGGCGCGGTTCTGTTCAATCGTATGCAAAATGCTCTTTGCCACGAGTAACCCCTCTTTTTTCTCTCTTTAATCCCTCAGCTCCGGCGCACCGCAAGGCTGTCCGCCAGGGTCCGCAGGAACTCCGTCCCGCCGGGCCAGACGCCGCCGTCCAGTGCGGCCTTGGCCTGCTCCGTGTAGCGCAGGACCAGGGCGCTGCACGCCTCACGGCCCAGGAGCGTCAGGTAGGTGGTCTTGTTGTTCGCCGCGTCGGAGCCGATGGGCTTGCCCAGCGCCTCGGCGGTGGCGGTTTCGTCCAGAATGTCGTCCTGGATCTGGAAGGCCAGGCCCAGGTTGGTGGCGTAGTCTTTCGCGGCCTCCATGCAGGCGTCATCCACCGCCCTGCGGCCCATGGACGCCGCGACGCCCATCATACACGCCGCCCGCAGGAGCGCGCCGGTCTTCCGGTCGTTGATCTCCGTCAGGTCCTCCGCCGTGCGGGGGGCTTCGCCGGGCAGGGTGTCCCGGTACTGCCCGCCGCACATGCCCTCCAGACCCGCGGCCTCCGCCAGGATGTTCGCCGCCAGCGCCTTCGCGGCCCCACCGCCGTGCCGCCAGGTCCCTCCCGCGGACAGCACCGTCTGGAAGGCCGCGGCCTGGAGGGCGTCGCCTGCCAGGGTGGCGGTGCATTCGCCGTAGACTATGTGGTTCGTGGGCCTGCCGCGGCGGAGGCCGTCGTCGTCCATGCAGGGGAGGTCGTCGTGAATCAGGGAGTAGGTGTGCAGCATCTCCACACCGCAGGCGAAGTCCAGGGCTTCCTCCATGGTCCCCCCCGCCGCCTCGCAGAACTTCATGGTCAGGATGGGCCGGATGCGCTTCCCGCCGGCCATGAGGCTGTAGCGCATGGCCTCCGCCAGTCCGCCGCCGGGGAAAAAGGTCCCCAGGCGCGCCTCCGCCAGGCGGCGGGCGGCTTCCATCTCTTTTGTGAACTCCATTTTCTCAGTCCTCTTTCACTTCAAAGGGCAGCTCCGCCGGGGTCCCGTCGGCGCTCTTCATCAGCTTCACCACCTGCTGCTCCGCCTGGTCCAGCTGCTTCGAGCAGGCGGCGATCAGCTTCGTCCCCTCCTCGAACAGGGCCAGGGAGTCCGCCAGCTGCACGTCCCCCTTCTCCAGCGCCGCCACAATGGCCTCCAGCCGGGCGATCCGCTGCTCAAATGTCACGCTTTTTGTACTCATGCTTCCTCCCTCTCAACAGTCCCGTCGACGGTGCAGCGCAGAGCGCCCTCGCCCAGTGTGACCGTCACCCGGTCCCCCGCCGACACGTCCCGGCTGCTTTTCAAAATGCCGCCCTCCGGCCCCTGAACCATGGCATAGCCGCGGCCTAAGACTTTCAGCGGGCTCATGGCGTCCAGCGCCGCCGCCAGGGCAGCATACCGCGCCTTTTTGCGCTCCAGCAGGCCCGTTGACAAGTCCCCCAGGCGCTGCTGGAGGTGGATCAGGCCCATGCGCTTATCCTGCACGTAGGCCATGTGGTCCCGGATCACCCGCTTGGACGCCGCGGCCTCCAGGCGCTGCCGCAGAGCCGCCAGGCGGGCGCTCTCGATCTGCTCCATGCGGTCCTCCGCGCCCCGGAGCCAGCGCAGCAGCTCCACCTGGTTCGGGACCGCCATCTGGGCCGCGTGGGTGGGGGTAAAGGCGCTGGCGTCCGACACAAAGTCCGAGATCGTCACGTCCGGCTCGTGGCCCACCGCCGTGATCACCGGTGTCTCCAGGGCGTAGATGGTCCGGGCCACCCTCTCGTCGTTGAAGGCCCACAGGTCCTCCATGGACCCGCCGCCCCGGCCTGTGATGATCACGTCCCCGATTTTCCACTTGTCCGCGTAGCGCAGCGCTCCGGCGATCTCCAGCGGGGCCCGGTCCCCCTGGACCTGGACGGGCAGGAGGATCACCTTCGCCAGGGGATAGCGCCGCCGCAGGACGTGGGTGATGTCCCGCACCGCGTCCCCCACGGGGGAGGTCACGATAGCGATCTTCTCCGGAAAACGGGGCAGGGGCTTCTTGTGGTCCTGCTCGAAGAGGCCCTCCGCCCGCAGCTTTTCCTTGAGCTGCTCGAAGGCCACGGCCAGGTCCCCCGCCCCCTCCGGCGTCATGGAGTCGCAGTAGAGCTGGTAGATGCCCGTTTTCGGGAACACCGACAGTCCGCCCCGCAGAATCACCTTCATGCCGTTCACCGGCTTGAAGCGGAGCTTCGAGGCGTGGGGGGCGTACATGATACATTTCAGGACGCCGCCCTGGTCCTTCAAATTGAAAAAGTGGTGCCCCGTCTGGTGCATGACGTAGTTGGACAGCTCCCCTTGGACATACACGCTCCGCAGGTCCGGCGCGCCGTCGATCAGGCTCTTCACTTTCTGGTTCAGCTCGGTGACGCTGTAAATATGCGCTTCCATCTCCACGCCCCCTCCCCGTCAGCGCCGCCAGAAGCGCCGTCCGGTGTAGCGGTACACGCTCCGCCCCCGCCGCCGGGACCTGCCGAAGCGGCATTTCACCGCGCCAATCAGCCCGCCCAGGCACACCAGCGCCGGGAGCACCAGCGTGAAGGGCCACAGGCCCTGGTTCGCCCGCCGGGCGCGGAGGCTGGTTTCGTAGCTCAGCAGATCGTCGCCGTTCAGGCGGAAGCCGTAGATCGCGCCGTAGCGCGCGCCCTCTTTGTAGAGGATTTCCACCTGGTCCCCCCGCTGGGCCCGCTCCTCAATGCGCTCCGCCGGGAAGTCCAGGAAGCCGAAGCCGCGGTAGATCCGGCCGTCCTGCTGGAGGCGGATGCGGTAGTCGTCGGGGGCGCGGTAGATGGGGATGACGCCCATGGAGGCGTAGGTGCCCTCCACGGTGGACAGTTCCTCCCGCTCCGCGGGGACCAGCACCTCCCGCAGGTACACCCCCTCCACGGCCCCCGCCGCAAGCACCAGAAGCCCGCTCAGCAACAGGGCCAGCGCCCGTCCCTGGTAGTATTCAAACACCATATACACAATGATCGGGGCCATGCCCAGCATCACCAGGACCAGCCCCGGCACGCCGCCCATAGGGCCCGCCGTGCTCTCCAGCAGGCCCCAGATCAGCAGCCCCGCGCCGGCCAGCATGGGCAGGTGGACGGCGCACCCTTTCAGGATTTGGACCGCGCTTCTTCCCATCGTTCTCTCTCCTCTTGTTCTGTAAAAGCCCGTTTTTACAGGCCGTTTTTGCCCACGGAAAGAGGCAGAGCCGGAAAAGCGGCCTTTTGTCCCTCGCCGCACCGCTTCCGCTCTGCCAAATTGTTCCTATTCCGCCAGCTCCTGACGCACGAAGCTGCCCAAAATGCCGTTGATGAATTTCACCGTCTCCGGCGTCTCGTACTTCTTGGCGATCTCCACCGCCTCGTTGATGGCGGCTCCGTTGGGGATGTCCGGCATGTACAGGATTTCGTACATCGCCACCCGCATGATGGCGGAGGCGACCAGGGGAATCCGGGCGAAGGCCCAGCCCTTGGCGTACTTGCCGATGTAGCCGTCCAGCTCCGCGCCGTGCCCGTCCACGCCCCGGACCAGGCGGCGGATATACTCTGCCTGCTTCGGGCCGGGGGGCTCCTGGTAGATGGGGTCCTCCCCCGCCAGGGCGGCGAAGGACGCCTCCGTCAGGCGCTGGTCCAGCAGCTCTTCCGCCGTCTTCCCGGCGAAGCTCAGTTCATATGAGAGATGGATGGCGATCTCCCGGGCGGTGTTCCGTACCATAAAGCATCTACGTCCTTTGCAGCAATTCCGGCTTCCCCGCCGTCAGTTCAGGGCCACGCCGCCCACATGGATGTTGACCGCCTCCACGGCGCAGCCCGTCATGGCCTCCACGGCGGAGGACACGGCCGTCTGGGCGTTTTTCGCCACCTCGGGGATGGCGTGCCCGTACTGCACCACCAGGTACAGGTCCAGCACCAGCGCCGCGCCGGTCATGTCGATCTTCACGCCCCGGACGCACTTCTGGGCGTTCTTCCGGTTCGTCACCAGGTCGCTGACGCTGTTCCCCAGGCTGTTCATCATCCCGGACACGCCCTCCACCTCCCGCACCGCGCCTACGGCGATGGCGGCGATCACTTCCTCCGCGATATTGATGCTGCCATTTTCCTCCGGCAGGGTCATATATTCCTTGCTCTCGGCCATACTGCAACTCTCCTTATTCTATCCTTGGTGTTCCCGGCCTCCGCCGGGGCGGGACCCACTTTTGTGCTATTTTATCATATCCCGCCAGAAATTACAAGCCTAATTTGCCGCCATAATTTTGATTCCGCTGGCGGGGAATCCGGTTTCGGTCATGGTGATATCCTTGATCTTCGCCACGTCCTCCGCCGTCAGCTCCCCGCTGTCTGTGGACACCACCACGCTCACGCTCTCGTCCCCCATGAAGGCCACGCAGTCCGTGTAGCCTTTGGCGGTGACCAGGTTCTCGATCTGGGCCTCCTTCAGCGTGTAGGAGGCCAGGACCTGGATGCCCTGGGAGGCCTCGTTGGCCACGGCCTGATCCGCGTTCTCCTGGTCCGCCGCCTCCTGGAGCAGGGACAGGGCGTTGTCCCGGGCCTGCTGGCGGGTCAGGCGGGCGGAGGCGAAGTAGTCTGAGCCGGCGTAGACGCCGGTTTCGTCCGCCAGGATGGTCCCGGCCTCGTCCGCGCCCTCTTCCGGCGTTCCCGGCGCGGCGTCTTCACCGCTGCCCGCGCTCTCCGCTTCCGTGCCGGCGTCCTGCTTGGACACCAGAAGGGCCTCCCCTAAGATTTTCCCTGCCGCGTCCGCGGCCTCCTGCCCTGTGTACTTCCAGTTCAGCGCCACCGCCGCGCACACCAGCACCGCCATCACCGCCACTACCGCGTTCCGCTTCCATCTCGCCATCGTTCCATTCCTCCTCCAAATGATTACTGCAAATCTGCCGCGGCCACGGTGATGCGGTCGCTTGGCAGGCCCGTCAGAGCGGCCACCGCCTCCGTCACCGCCAGGCGCACTTCCGCCCGATCCCCGCCCCCGCAGACCACCAGGGCCCCCCGGTACGTGGGGTACGTGGTCCGGGTCGTCACCGTTTCGTTGCCCCCGCCGCCGTTCACCAGAACCGCCTCGCTGCGGCGGGAGTAGTCCTCCGGCGCGGCGGCGCTGCCGCTGTAGCTCAGGGTCGTGTTCTGGGCCAGCTGCCGTTCCCCGTCGGAGTCCACCGTCAGCATCACCTTCACCTGGCCCACGCCGCTGATGGCCCCCAAAATTTCCTCCATCTCCTGCTGCACGTCCCGGAGCTCCCGGGCCTCCCGGACCTCCGGACGGCTCTCCGCCTTCCCGGTGTCCCCGGAGCCGATGCCAAAGCCGCCGCCAGGCCACAGCAGCAGTCCCGCGCCGATGAGCGCCACCAGCGCCGCGTACTTGTACCGATCCCATATCTTTCGCACCCCTTCAGTTTTTTCCTTCATGCCAAACCTGCCTCTCTGTCGGAATCCCCAGCTCCTGCGCGATCCAGGCCGCCAGCTCCCCGGAGTACGGCCCCTCCAGCTCCGCCGAATGGGGAACCGGCGTCCCGTCCGCCCCCGGTTCTGTGTCCACGCGGGCCTTGATGTCCAGGCCCAGCGCGTCCGCTTTGTCCGATATATATGCCGCAGTCCGCTCCTCTATGAGTCCTTCGAGAGACGCTTTTCCCGCCGCGTCCAGCTCCGCCGCCCGCGCCTCGATCTCTCTCTGGTAGTCCGGGAAGTCCAGGCGCAGGCGGCTCAGGTCCGTCCCCAGCAGGGGCTGGAGCAGCGCCGCCAGGAGGACCAACCCACCGGTGAAGCCCGCGATTTTCCGCATGGCCCCCTCCGGCGTCAGGGTCTGCACCACCGACAGCAGCAGCGTCACCGCCGCCACGGAGGTCAGCCACGTCCGCACCGCCCCGATCATGGGACCACCGCCGCCACGGAGGACAGCACCGAGATCAGAAGCAGCAGCGCGCAGCTCCCCGTCATGCCCAGGACCAGGCCGAAGGCACCGCCCAGGCCGTCGATCAGCTTGCACAGCCCTGGGGAGCCGATGGCCGCGGCCAGGAACGCCGCCAGCTTGTACAGCAGGTACTGGACCCCCAGCTGCAAAAACGGGTAGGCGCAGGCCGCGAGGATCGCCAGCATCCCGAAGACGCCCACGGTGTTTTTCAGCATCCCCGCCCCCGCCAGCACCGTCTCCGACGCCTCTGCGATGATGCCCCCCACCACCGGGACCACGCCGGAGATGGCCGCTTTCGCCACCTTCACCGTCGTGCCGTCCGCCGCCCCCGCCACCACCCGCACCACGGACAGGTAGACCGTGAACAGCAGCAGGGAGGTGGTCAGCACCCAGGTCACGATTTTTTTCAGACCGTCGGCGATGGCCCCCAGGCGGTTCTCCGGCAGGCAGGCCCCCGCCGCCAGCGCCCCGATGTACAGGTACACCAGGGGCATCAGCAGGCCGTCGATCAGGCTGATCAGGAGGTCCGAGAGGAACACCGTCGTCACCTGCTGGAAGGTGGCCGTGGTGACGGCTCCGGAGGCGGCGGTCGCCGCCGCCAGCGTCGGAAGGAGGGTCTTCGAGAAGGTGTGCAGGTCCCCGATGGTCTCCGTGCCCAGGCCGATGAGGTCGTCCAGGCTTCCCGCCGTCAGGAGGGTGATGGCCAGGGCACCGGCGATGGGGAGATAGGCGGCGGCTTTCTCGCTGACGCCCTGGGCGAAGCCGTCTACCGCGCCGCAGGCCGCTACGACCAGAAGGACCGAGGCCGCGCCCCGGAGCCTTTGGCGCACAATGCTTTCGATTTGGTTCCCCATCCGGACCGCAATGGCCTCCAGGCCCGCCGCCAGGCCCCCCGGACCGGAGAAGTCCCCCTCCAGAATCAGGGCGTCTCCCGGTGCGGCGTCCGTCAGCTCACGGGGCAGTTTTATCTCAGCGGCCTGGGCCTCCGCCGTCAGGGCGGCCAGCGCCAGCAGTAAAAAAATCCATTTCCTCATTGCATCAGCTCCAGCAGCAGCGACAGCACCGCCCGCAGCAGGGGCGCCGCCGCCAGCAGCGCACAAATGGCCCCCGCCGTCTCCACCACCGACGCCAGGGCCGACTCCCCCGCGTCCCGGCAGAGGCTTCCCCCGATTTTCACCACCATGGCGATCCCCACCGTCTTATACAGCGGAATGAACAGGTCCCGTGAGAGGCCGCTTTTCTCCACCAGCTCCCCGAAGAAGTCCAGCAGCGCCTCCAGATCCTTTGCTAAAGCCAGCAGAACCACCGCCGCCGCCCCCAGGGCCAGCAGCAGCGCCGACTCCGGGCTTCCCCGTTTCAGCACCAGCGCCAGCAGCGCCGCCACCACGCACAGCACCGCCGCCCGTATCACCTGCTCCATGGCCTAGAAGTCGAAGAGGACCTTGATGAGGTTGAACAGGTCGCTGATCTCCTGCACCATCATCATCAGGACCACCACCAGCCCCGCCAGGGTCGTCATCATGGCCTGCTCCTCCCGTCCCGAGCGTATCAGGAGCTGGTTCAGCACCGCCACCAGGATGCCGATGGCGGCGATTTTGAAAATCAAATCCACGTCCATACTTCGTTCCTCAAATCAGTAAAATCACCAGCAGGGCCGCGGCGGAGAACCACAGCGCCGCCGCCTGTTTTTCCAGCTCCCGCCGCCCTTGATCCTGCTCCTCCGCGCTTTTCGCAAGCTGATAGATGACAAGAGAGATTGCTTTACACACCTTCTCTTCGTCGCCTTGCAGCTCTCCGCCCAGGTTTGCCATGGCCTGTCTGTCCCCCTCTGACAGGGGCAGCGCCTTTACAGCCTCTTTCCAGGCATCCGACAGGCTTTCGCCGTTCCGGAGGCCCCTGGCGGCGGCGGAGAAGAAGGCCGAGGCGCCGGGGCCGCAGTCCGACGCGGCGCTGTCCAGCAGCGGCGGCAGGGGCGTGCGGGCTATGCGGATGGCCTCCCCCATCCGGCGGAGGGCGCGGAGCAGGTCGGACAGCGTGTCCCGTTTCCGGCGGCGCTCCCGCCGCTGGGCGGACCAGGCCAGAACGCCGCCCCCTAAGACACACAGGCTTCCCAGCAGTTTCAGCATGGCAGCTCCTCCAGGGCGCAGGCCCGTCCGTTTTCGTCCCAGGCGATCCGGACCGCCAGACGGAAAATACGCTCCTCCAGGAGGCGGCGGCTGAGGGGCTTTTGCAGCAGCTCCGCCGTGTCACGGGCGTGGATGGTGGCCAGGAGGCCCACGCCGCAGTTCGCCGCCATGGACATGGCCGTCAAATCCGGCGGGATGGTGATTTCGTCCACGGCGATGATTTGCGGGTTCATGGCCCGGAGGACCATGGGGATGCCGATGGACTTGGGGCAGGCGTCCAGCACGTCCGTGTAGGGTCCCACGTCCATCTGGGGCTCCCCGCGACAGACCACCGCCACCTCCCCCCGCTCGTCAATCAGGGACACCCGCTGGGCCGGGAAGTCCGCCCCGCCGCCGGAGAGGCGGCGCACCAGCTCCCGCAGCAGGGTGGTCTTGCCGCCGCCGGGAGGGGCCAGAATCAGGGTGCTGACAAAGCGCTTGTCCTCCGTGAACAGCCTCGGGGCAATGGCGTCCGCAATCCCGCGGCGTTCCCGGGCGATGCGGATCACGGCGGAGGACAGGTTTTTCAGGTTCGTGTTCACGCCCTCCTTCATCACAGCGGTGCCGCACAGACCTACCCGGAAGCCGCCCCGGACCGGCAGGAAGCCCTCGCGAACCGTCTCCACCGCCGCGTAGCGGGAGAACTCCGTTGCCAGGTCGCAGAGCGTCTCCAGCTCTTCCGGCTCTACTATGGCCTCCAGGGGTTCCTCCCTGCCCTGGATCAGGACCGTCAGCGGGCGTCCCGCCCGGAGGCGGATTTCCTCGGCGGCGGCTTTCTGTTCCTCCGGCAGGGCTAGAACGGGCCTGCGGAGGCGGCTGGGCAGGATGGCGGCGGCTTCCTCGAAGCGCTGCACATTCACATTTTTCTGCAAGGGACATCCCCCTTTCTTTTGTTACTCCACTCTATGACGGCTCGTCCGCGGCTATGCCTCCTTTTTCTCCGGGGCGCAAAAAAACGGGCAGGCGCGGTACGCCTGCCCATTTCGGTGCTCTATTCGATAGCGGGATCAGCCCGGAGGCCAGGTCATGTCCCGGCCGCTGAGGACGTGGAAGTGGAGGTGGAACACGCTCTGGCCCGCCTGCTCCCCCACGTTGGAGACGACCCGGTAGCTCCCCAGGCCCTGCTCCTCCGCCAGCTTCGCAATCACTTCAAAGATGTGGCCCACGATGCTGCTGTTGGCCCCTGTGATCTCCGACACGGAGCGGATGTGCTCTTTGGGGACCACCAGGAAGTGGACCGGGGCCTGGGGGGCAATGTCCTTGAAGGCGTAGCAGATCTCGTCCTCGTAGACCTTCGTGCTGGGGATCTCCCCAGCGGCAATTTTGCAGAATAAGCAGTCTGACATTCTCAAAAATCCTCCTTTATATCAGGATATGGTTCAGTCGCAGTCCACGTGCAGGAGGTGCTTCCCGCAGTGGAGGCAGCGGAACAGGTAGCCTTGCAGGGACCCGTTTCCCAGGCTCGGAAGCATCTCCCGGATCCAATCGTCCAGGTCCGGGTCCTCCAGAATTTCCTCCAGCACGCCCAGCTTTTTCAGGTCCCGGTAGCCCACGTATCCCACAAAGGCGCAGTAGTCGCCGCAGTGGGCGCGCCAGTATTCCTGCTGCCAGCCGCAGTAGCCGGGAGTGCGGTGGACCAGCTCGTCCAGGGCCTCGGGGGCGTCGATTTCGTCTACGGACTCCGGGTCCTGGAACGCGCCGTCGTACTTCTCCGCCGCCGCGCCGCTGGCAATGCAGTCCGGGCACAGGTCCTTCACATCCTCAATGCTGTAAAACGGACCCTCGTAGACCACGTCCGTCTCCTTCCCACAGCAGGGGCACACCGCCCTCCGCTCCACGAAAACCTCCGTTTTCAGCGGGTCCGGGTGGTACTTGAAATGGGGCAGATTCATGGCTCCGCCTCCTTAAACAAACTGGTTCCGCGCGGGGTCATACTCGTAGTTCAGCGCCGCCAGGGTGTCCCGGAGGGCCGTCTCGTCCGCGTCCAGGGACGCGCACAGCTCCCGGAGGCTGGGGTACTCGTCCCGCAGCTTCGTGTTCACGTAGCTCAGCAGAATGACCGGATCGCTTGGGAGCATCCGTCAGCCCAGCCTTTCCGCCACGAAGCCGTCCACCGCCGCCAGGGCGTCGTCCAGCTTCAAAAGGTCGGTGCCGCCGCCCATGGCGCTGTCCGGCTTGCCGCCGCCCCTGCCGCCGCAGATGGGGGTGATGGCCTTGATGATGTCTCCGGCCTTGATGCCCCGCGCCACGGCCTCCTTGCCGCAGACCGCCAGGAAGCTGATCTTCCCGTTGTTCACGGAGGACATCACCGCCACCACGCTGGGCTCCTTGTCCCGGAGGAAATCGCCCATCTTGCGCATGGTTCCGGCGTCCACGTCGTTCTTCTGGGCCGTCAGGACTTTCAGGCCCTTCACGTCCTTGGCGCTCATCAGGAAGTTCCGGGCCTCGCCCAGGGACGCCTCCGACTTGAACTTCTCCAGGGCCTGCCGCATTTCCTTCATTTCCGTCATCTGCTGGTCGATCCGGCTCTCCAGATCGCCGGGGGTGGTTTTCAGCATCTGGGCGGCGTGGAACAGCATCTGCTGGTTCCGGTTCACCGTCTCCAGAGTCAGCCTGCCCACGGTGGCCTCGATGCGCCGCACGCCGGAGGCCACGGAGCCCTCGGACTTGATGCGGAAGGGGCCGGCCTTCGCCGTGTTGTCCAGGTGGGTGCCGCCGCAGAACTCCATGGAGAAGTTCCCCATTTCCACTACGCGGACCACGTCGCCGTACTTTTCGCCGAACATGGCCACCGCGCCCTTGCGCTTGGCCTCTTCGATGGGCAGGACCTCTGTGACAACGGGCAGGCCCTCCAGGATGGCGTCATTCACCAGACGGTCAATCTCGCTGAGCTGCTCCGGGGTGATGGCCTCGAAGTGGGTGAAGTCGAAACGGATGCGGTCCGGCTCCACCAGGGAGCCCGCCTGGTGGACGTGGTCGCCCAGGACCTTTTTCAGGGCCGCGTCCAGGAGGTGGGTGGCGCTGTGGGCGCGGCGGATGGCCTTGCGGCGGTCCGTATAGATGGAGGCGGAAACCGTGTCGCCGACGCGGATCGTGCCGTCCAGGAGCTTGCCGTAGTGGAGGTACTTGCCGCCCTTGTTCTTCTGCACATCCGTGACCTCGAAGTGGGGATCGGTGCCGATGTTGCCGTGGTCCGCCACCTGGCCGCCCATTTCCGCGTAGAAGGGCGTTTTGTCCAGCACGACTGCGGCCTCGGTTCCGGAGATAATCTCGTCCCGAAGCTCGCCGTCCACTACGATGGCCAGGACCTTCGCGTCCTCCACCCGGTCCAGGTCGTAGCCCACGAACTCCGTGGCAGGCATGTCGCTGCCGAACTCAATGCCCGCCCAGCCCAGGTCGCCCAGGGCCTTCCGGGCCTCCCGGGCGCGAAGGCGCTGTTCCTCCATCAACTGGTCGAAGGCGGCGCGGTCCACGGTCATGCCCGCCTCCTCCGCCATCTCGGCGGTGAGGTCGATGGGGAAGCCGAAGGTGTCGTAGAGCTTGAAGGCGTCCGCGCCGGAGAAAACGGTTTCGTTCCGCTCCTTGTGGGAGGCCAGCAGGTCGTTGAAAATCCGCAGTCCTCCGTCGATGGTCTTGGAGAAGTTCTCCTCCTCGGTGTGGATTACCTTTGTAATGTGGGCCTGGTTCTCCTGGACTTCGGGATAGGCGGTTTCGTTCTCCTGGACCACCGTCTCCACCACCTCATAGAGGAAGGGGCGCTCCACGCCTAAGAGGCGTCCGTGGCGGGCGGCGCGGCGGAGCAGGCGGCGGAGGACGTAGCCCCGGCCCTCGTTGCTGGGCAGAACGCCGTCGCAGATCATCATGACGCTGGAGCGGATGTGGTCTGTGATGACCCGGAGGCTGACGTCGGTTTTGTGGCTCTCGCCGTAGTGGGCGTGGGTGATTTCGGAAACCTTGTCGGTGATTTTCATCACCGTGTCCACGTCGAAGAGGGAGTTCACGTTCTGGCACACGCAGGCCAAACGCTCCAGGCCCATGCCGGTGTCGATGTTCTTATTCTTCATCTCCTCGTAGTGGCCCTCGCCGTCGTTGACGAACTGGGAGAAGACGTTGTTCCAGACCTCGATATAGCGGTCGCAGTCACAGCCCACGGTGCAGCCGGGCTTGCCGCAGCCGTGTTCCTCGCCCCGGTCGTAGTAGACCTCGGAGCAGGGGCCGCAGGGGCCCGCGCCGTGCTCCCAGAAGTTATCGGCCTTGCCGAAGCGGAAAATGCGCTCGGCGGGGATGCCGATGTCCTTGTTCCAGATCTCGAAGGCTTCCTCGTCGTCCAGGTAGATGGAGGGGTACAGGCGGTCAGGCTCCAGGCCCACTACCTTCGTCAGGAACTCCCAGCAGAAGGGGATCGCCTCCTTCTTGAAGTAGTCGCCGAAGGAGAAGTTGCCAAGCATCTCGAAGTAGGTGCCGTGGCGGTCGGTCTTGCCGATGTTCTCGATGTCGCCGGTGCGGATGCACTTCTGGCAGGTGCAGACCCGGTTCCGGGGGGGTTCTTCCTCCCGGGTGAACCAGGTCTTCATGGGGGCCATGCCGCTGTTGATCAGGAGCAGGCTGGCGTCGTTGGCGGGGGGGATCAGGGAAAAGCTGGGCAGGCGCAGGTGGCCCTTGCTCTCGAAGTAGCTGAGAAACAGCTCCCGCAGCTCGTTCAGGCCGTGATAGGGATGGGACATGGGTATTACCTCCAAATTAAAAGTGTTGAGTTCACTCGATTACGATTTTATATTCCTCGTCTTCCGCGTCCTCGTCCCTCTCTTCACAGGGGACGGCGTAGAAGCGTTTGCCGATCAGGGTCCGCAGGTTCCGGATGTTCTCGATCTTGTCGGAGCCGAACTCCTGGTAGCAGGTGCGGTCGCTCTCCGCGTTCAGGGCGTCGTAGAAGTCGGTGACGTAGACGTAAAAGTCGTCCAGGATGTTCTCGAAGGGGATCTGGGTGATATCCTGGGGACAGCCGCCTTCCTCACCATAGCATTCCGGCTCCATCTCGAAGCTCAGGGAGGTGACGAAGATATTTTCGCACACATATCCCGGCTCCCAGTAGGGATTCAGGCCATAGTAGATCCCATCCTCCACCTTTTCATAGTCCGGACCGCTGTACTTTTCAGGCGTATAATTCTGGAAATTCTTCATAGCACGGCTCTCCTTCAAATAAAAACACCTCCGCCCCGGCCTAGGGGCGAAGGCGTGCTTCGCGGTACCACCCTAATTATCCCCCGCAAAAAGGGGGCATCTCGTGCCATCCGGTAACGGGGATGAACCGTCCCGCTCTTCGCGGACCGCTCCAAAGTGGCTGCACCGCAACGTCTTCAAGGGGCTTGCACCCTCCCCCTCTCGCTCCGGAAGCGTCACGCGGCGCTGGCTTTTTCACGGCGTTTGCCGTATGAACCTTTTATGAACAGTTGCTATTATAGCGTATCCAACGCGTTTGTCAACTATCAATTTTGCAAAAAATAAAAATTCAGCCCTTTGAGGGCTGGTCCCTTTCCACCCCCCATTTTCTTTTCTCTTATAGAGAAAAGAAAACGGGCCGTGGACGGTCCAAAAGAAAAGAGACGTTTACGCGAGCCGCTGCCTTGCGTTGCTGTGGCCTATACTCGCGTTTCGCTGCTGCCCTGGTTGTGGATTTTGCACGCTGATCTGGCCTGCTTCTACCAGCCGCTGCCGCTCTGCGGTGCGCTATGTGGGTCTTGTGCCTTTGGGTGCGGGCTTGTGGCCTTGGCCTTTCGGTACGGTCCTCTGCTTGGCGCTGTCACTTCCTTGGGGGGCCGACGGGCTTTCCTGTCAAGACGCAGATGCCCGTTTTGTCGCATTTGCCGCAGCCCATGCAGTGGGATGGGCCGTTGGTCCCCTTGTGCAGAAAGTAGTTGCCTGCGCCTACTATTGTCAGTATCGTAATCAGAAGCACCCAACCCAGCAGCGGCATACGCGCCCTCCTTCGCTCTGTGATATGGGCACACTACCACGAAAAGGGTTTCTCTGTCAGCGGCATTTGCAACAGGCGCAGGCCCAGGATGGGAAGCAGTTCCGCAGCGGGGGCCGGCAGGGGCGGCAGGGGAAGCTCCTGGGGGTCTACGGTTCCGCCGTCGGGGCGGGGGAGGGCGCGCTGTACGCATAGAAGCGGCTCCGTCAGGCTGGAGAGGGTCAGGCTGTCGCGGGGCGAGAGGCCGTAGGTGATGACGGCTTCCGCCTGGATGCCCGCCAGACGCGCCGCGCAGTCCCCAGGCACCAGCAGCAGGCGGCACGACACCGCGTCCCCCTCCAGAAGCCCGCACCCCGTCTCCGTCAGCGCCAGCACCATCCACATCTCCCCGCGAACCTCCGAAGCCGTCCGCAGCCGCCGCGTCCCAGGCGGCAGCAACCCCTCCCACTCCCCAGGGCACCCGAAAATCCCAACGTTCATCCCAATCCCCCCAACATGAAAATGCCATAATAGAAGAGCCAGCCCCCAACAAGGACTGATCTGCCAGGGTCCAGGGAGGCGCCTGCCTCCCTGGTGGGGTCCAGGGGCAAAGCCCCTGGCCGCCGGAGGCCCCCCGTCCCTCGTCCCCCGTATGCACAGCACCTAGTTTTTGCTCCCGGCGTGAATCCATGCAAAAATGTCTCGTTTTTTTCTGCGGGGTGTGTTATACTGGTGGGACGACAGATTTGGGATGAAGGGGGCGTTGTGTCTTGGATTTTTTGGGGCATTTGAGGACGATTAACCGGCATCGGGCGCTGGTTCGTAAATACTGCTTTCGGTTGGGGCTCTACTGGCAGGGGCTGACCCATGATTTGTCTAAATATTCGCCGGTGGAATTCTGGACGGGCGTGAAATATTTTCAGGGGGACCACAGTCCAAACGACCAGCAGCGCAGGCTCTACGGCTACAGCGCCGCATGGCTCCACCACAAGGGCCGCAACCGGCACCACTTTGAATACTGGACCGACTACCAGCAGGATGGCTCCGGCATCAACGGCGTGGAAATGCCCAAAAAATACGTCGCCGAAATGTTCTGCGACCGCCTCGCCGCCAGCCGCGTCTACCGCGGCGACGCCTTCAACCTCTCCTTCCCCTACGAATTCTACCTCCGCGGCAAAGACAAACACCTCATGCTCCACCCCGCCACCGCCGCACTCCTGGAATCCATGCTCATCAAACTCCGCGACGACGGCGAGGACGCTGCATTCGACTACATCCGGAGTGAGGTGCTGGGGAAGTGAGGCGCATTACGAGGGACGGGGGCCTCCGGCGGCCAGGGGCTTTGCCCCTGGACCCCACCAGGGAGGCGCGCGCCTCCCTGGACCCTGGCAGATCGGGTTCTATTTTAGATTTGCGGCGAGGATGGTCAGGAGGTCCGTCAAGGGCTTCCATAAGTGCGGGTGGTGGGCCGTCAGGAAGGTGCGTACTTCTTCTTGGGTCAGGCCGTCGCCCCATAGGAGGACGTTTTGGCCTGATGCGTCCAGACCCACCGCTGTCTCTCCTACTGCTGCAAGGCCGACGGCTATCCTGCCGCCCAGAGCCGCTAAGCCGCCTGCGTACCACAAGCCTATCGCTACGGGGCCAAACGCCAGCAGGCCAAATGCTACGGGACCCAGCGCCGCCAGGCCGAACGCCAGCGCGCCTATGGACAGCACGCCCACACTCATCGCTCCCAGGCTGATTACGCCGATGCTCAGTGCCCCTACAGCCACAACGCCTTGCGCTATGTTGCCAATCGCGATGATCCCTCTGGCCCTTTTCTTGCAATACAGCATATGCGGGTAAAAGCAGAAGCACATGGACACCAGCGGAAGCCCGAAAAGCCTCATCCTGCTGTTCCACTCCCATGCGCGGAAAAAGCCGGAAAGTTCCTCCACCTGCTGCTCCAGCCGTTCCGTAGACGGCGCGGCCGCGCTCGCCGTGACGCAGGACTCCGGCATCTCCAGCCGGTCCTTCACCAGGTAGTCCACGCTCACGCCAAACAGTTCCGACAGCGCAATCAGCTTCCCCAGCTCCGGGACCGCCGCGCCGCTCTCCCACTTGCTCACAGACTGGCGCGTCACCCCCAGCTGGTCCGCAAGCTGCTCCTGGGACAGCCCTTTCCGCCGCCGAAGCTCCAGCAGCTTTTCCGAAAATACCTTCATCGTTAAAAATTCCTCCTGTACGCTCTCAAGATGCCCCCATCCTATCCCCCTCTGGCAGAAAAAGCAAGAACGCAGCGATTGGAACTTTGTCAACCGCAGGTTGCGGCCCTTGCGCCCCAGTGCTTTCAGGGGAAATAAAATTCGCCTCCGCTCAGCAAAGAGCCCCCGGCGCGTCCGTCTTCCGACGGCGCACCGGGGGCTTGTGATCGGTCTGCCTGCACGCGCTCAGCCCTTGACGGAGCCGTCCGCGTTGAACAGGGGCAGGGGCGCGAGGAAGCGGATATCCTCCCGCTTCTGGGCATCACCCTCCGCCAGAACGGCGATTTTACCCGTCACCGTGCCGCCTGCCAGCTTGACCAGCGCCTCCATGGCCAGCAGGGAGCCGCCGGTGGAGATCACGTCGTCCACAAGCAGAATCCGCTTCCCGCGGATCAGGTCGGCGTCGTCCCGGCCCAGGTAAAGCCGCTGGGTTCCGGCGGTGGTGATGGACTGGTCCTCCACGTGGATGGGGTCGGGCATGTACGCCTTGGGGCCCTTCCGGGCGATGAAATACTTCGCCGCCCCGGACTGGCGAGCCATCTCGTGGATCAGGGGGATGCTCTTGGCCTCGGCGGTCAGCATGTAGTCGTACTCGTCCGCGGGGACCAGCTTCAGCAGGTCCCGAGCGCAGGCCACCGTCAGCTCCGCGTCCCCGAAGCAGATGAACGCGCCGATGTACAGGCCGTCCGTCACCTTGCAGATAGGCAGCTCCCGTTTCAGACCCGCCACTTCCATGGAATATGTCATAGTGTTTGCCTCCCTTATCATTACCCGCTTGGGGGTTTTTCTGTCTTTACCGGAACAGGATGATGAACGCAGATACCGCTAGGATGAGGACCCCGCAAACAAGGGAGATCAGCGCTGTCCCACGGCTGCTCTCCCGGTTCTGGAACGCCTGGAGAAGAAACATCCCGCCTATCAGGGGTTCGTAGACATAGATTGCGTTCTCCCAGACGCCGGTCAGATGCAGAACAACCAATGCCAGAATCGAAATACTGCACAGCAGGATCAAATACAAAACCGTTTTTCCGCGCACCCTATTCACCTTCTTTTGCCGTCATGACTATCATACCACTCCCCGCCGGAGATTGCAACCTCTATGCCCGCTCCTCCAGCCGCCCGCTGTACCGGGCGCGGAACGCGCTGAACGTCCCCTCGTCCAGGGCCTGGCGGATGCGGGCGGTAAGCTCGTTGTAAAAGTACAGGTTGTGGAGCACTGCCAGACGCAGGGCCAGCACTTCGTCCGCCTTGAACAGGTGCCGCAGGTAGGCGCGGGAGAAGCGGCGGCACACCGGACATTGGCAGCTCTCGCTGACGGGCCGTCCGTCTGCGGCATACTTCTCATTGAGGATATTCACGGTACCCTCCCAGGTGAAGAGCTTCCCGTGCCGCCCGTTCCGGGAGGGCATGACGCAGTCGAAGAAGTCGATGCCCCGGGCCACGGCCTCGATGATGTTGCTGGGGGTCCCCACGCCCATGAGGTAGCGGGGCTTGTCTGCGGGCATGTGGGGCTCCACCGCGTCGATAATGTCGTACATCACCTGGGTGGGCTCCCCCACCGCCAGGCCGCCGATGGCGTAGCCGTCGCAGTCCAGCTTCGCGATCTCCTGCATATGCCAGACCCGCAGATCCGGGAAGGTGGCCCCCTGGTTGATGCCGAACAGGAGCTGCTGGGGGTTCAGGGTATCCGGCAGGCTGTTCAGGCGTTCGTGCTCCGCTTTGCAGCGCTCCAGCCAGCGCAGGGTCCGCTCGCAGGACGCCTTCGCGTAGTCGTGGGTCGCCGGGTTCTCCACGCACTCGTCGAAGGCCATGGCGATATCGCTTCCCAGGTTGGACTGGATCTGCATGGACTCCTCCGGACCCATGAAGATTTTCCGCCCGTCGATGTGGGAGGCGAAGTAGACCCCCTCCTCCTTGATTTTCCGCAGGGACGCCAGGGAAAAGACCTGGAAGCCCCCGGAGTCCGTGAGAATCGGGCCGTCCCAGCCCATAAAGGCGTGGAGCCCACCCATTTCCCGCACAAGCCGGTCCCCCGGCCTCAGATGCAGGTGGTAGGTATTGCTCAGCTCAATCTGGCACCCTACCTCTTTCAGGTCGAACGCCGACACCCCGCCCTTGATCGCCGCCTGGGTCCCTACGTTCATAAATACCGGCGTCTGGACGACGCCTCCGTGCCCGCAGCGGAACTCGCCGCGGCGGGCGCGGCCTTCTGTTTTCAATCGTCTAAACATGCAGCCTCCCTGCGCCAGGGCTCTGCCCTGGACCCGCCAGAGAGGCTTTGCCTCTCTGGACTCTCCACCAGGGGAAACAGTTTCCCCTGGACCCCGCTGACTGGGGTTGCTTTGAGCCTTACAGTCTGTCGAAAAATTTCCGCAGCGCTTCCTTTTTCTCCGGCGGAAGTTCTTTCTTCGGGATGCCCAGCTCCGCGCCTGCCAGCGCTGTCAGCTGGTGGAAGCAGGCGGTGCCGTCCACCTGCGTCCGTATCCGCAGGAATGCCTCCTCGGCTCCTGCGTCCCGGAACACCTCCGGGGTTTCCAAGCCGGCGCGCCGCAGATTTTCCGCCAGCTTCGGTCCTACGTTGGGCAAATCGGTCAGGTCCATCTTTCTGCCTCCTTATGCTAAGAACATAGCGTCTCCGAACGAAAAGAAGCGGTAGCGTTCCCGCACGGCCTCCCGGTACGCCTCCAGCACCTGTTCCCGGCCCGCAAACGCGGACACCAGCATAATCAGCGTGCTCTCCGGCAGGTGGAAGTTCGTCACCAGGCCGTCCATGACCTTGAACCGGTAGCCTGGATAGATAAAAATATCCGTCCAGCCGGATTGGGCCTCCATGTGCCCGTCCTCTCCCGCCCAGGACTCCAGCGTCCGGCAGGAGGTGGTGCCCACGCAGATGCAGCGGCCTCCCGACGCCCTTGTGCGGTTGATGAGGTCCGCCGTCTCCTGGGGGATGGTGCAGAACTCGCTGTGCATCGGGTGGTCCTCCACGGCGTCCTCCTTCACGGGGCGGAAGGTCCCCAGGCCCACGTGGAGCGTCACATAGCCGATGCCCACGCCCTTTGCCGCGGCCTTCTCCAGAAGTTCCGGCGTGAAGTGGAGGCCCGCCGTCGGCGCGGCGGCGCTGCCCAGGACCTTGGAGTATACGGTCTGATAGCGCTCCCGGTCCTGCAATTCCTCCTTGATGTAGGGCGGCAGGGGCATCTTTCCCAGGTGATCCAGCACTTCCAGGAAAATTCCCTCGTACTCGAAGCGGACCAGGCGGTTCCCGTCGGCCATCTCGTGGGTAATCTCCGCCGTCAGCTCGCCGTTTCCAAAGGTCACACGCGCCCCCGGACGGAGCTTCCGGCCCGGGCGGACCAGACACTCCCACGTGTTGTCCCACTTCTCCGTCAGAAGCAGCACCTCGCAGGCCCCGCCTCCGGGAAGCCGCTGCCCCAGGAGCCGGGCGGGCAGGACCCGGGAGTCGTTCAGAATCAGGCAGTCGCCGGGGTTCAGGAGGTCCGGCAGGTCGTAGAAATGCCGGTGCCCAACGGCTCCCGTCTTCCGGTCCAGGGTCATGAGGCGGGACGCGTCCCGCCGCTGGATGGGCGTCTGGGCGATCAGCTCCTGGGGCAGGTCATAGTAAAAATCGCTGGTTTTCATAGGCTGTCCTCATTTTTCATTCAATCGTAATTCCCGTGTAATAGAACTCCAGAATGCTCCGGAACTCGTACCCCAGCTCCGCCATGGCCTTCGCGCCGTACTGGCTCATGCCTACGTTGTGGCCGTTTCCGGTGCCGGTGACGGTGAAGGTGCCGTTGTTGTTCTTCGGGCCGGAGGAAGCCGGAGGCGCGGAGGCCGTCACGTTCCCCGTTACCGCGGTGACGCCAGAGGCGGTGGCGGCGGCTGCGGCGGTCCCTTGCAGCACCGTGCGCTCACCGTCTCCGGAAATCACCTCCGCGCCGTCCAGGCTCGCCAAAGTACCTCCGCCGGTGAGAGAGATTCCCGAGGACGTCATGACCGTCCCCCGCCCGCCGCCGTTGATGTCGAAGCGCATACTGGTGACGGATTTCTTGTAGGTGCTGCTGTAGAAGATGGTCCGGCAGGCTTCGCCGCTGAACGTCTTCGTCCCGGCGCTGCCCACGAACGTCACCTTCGACACGTTCCCAACCGGCGTGTACTCCGACACGTAGGCGTCCCGCACCGTCCCCACGGAGTACCCCTTCTGGTCCAGAATCCAGCTCAGCTCCGCCGCCGTGTAGGTCACGGAATAGCTGTTGTTCGGGACGGAGGTCTGGGCCTCGTAGGGGTCCAGCTTGCCTTTTAAGTACCCGGTTTCCGTGCCCCAGACGTTGGCCCCGTCCTCCGTCGCGCCGCCGTCGGAGGCGTGGTACACCGCGTCCTGGACCAGCTCGTCCTGGTAGTAGATGCACAGGCCCGCCGTGTTGTCCACCGCCAGGTCGCTGGTGTCCGTGGGCGCATTGGTCCCGCTGCCCCGGCCGCAGTAGACCTGGCAGTCCTGGGTCGCGCACACGTCAAAGCCCTGGGACTTCAAATGCTTCGCGTGGCCGCAGACGAAGGTCCGGGCACACACCGCCTGGGCCTCCAGCGCCGCCAGGGGCCACCCGCCTCCCATCTCGTAGGGCACCACGCCCTTCACGTAGTCCTCCAGGTCCAGCACGTTCACCACCTTCAGGTTCCCGCCGGCGCTTCGGGGGTACTCGAAGCCCCCCGCGTACTTGTAGCCTCGGAACCAGGTAGACGCCTCCCGCCCCCAGCCGTCCGGCAGGACCCCGAGAGCGAGGTCCCCGCCGCAGTCGAACTCGAAGAGGATGTCGGTGGTCCGGGTCCGGGTCACGAGGACGCCCGTGGACGAGGACTGCACTGCGCGGCCCCCCAGTCCGGCGTCCTCCGCCTCCCCGCGGGAGCCGTAGCAGCCCACACGGACCACGAAAGCGTAATCGATCCACGCAGGCCAGCCCCCCGCGGACGCGGCGGCGGACGCCGCTTCCTCGTAGGACCCGTAGCCTTCCAACTGCACGTGCCAGGAACCCATGGAGCGGTAGCCCCCGGCGGGCACCGTGGAGGAATAGACGCCGCTGCCGTCCATATAGATAGTACCGGCGGCGGTCATGGAAATCGCCGTCTCGTCCGTCCGCCCCAAGGCGTTGAAGCGCCGGTCCTCTCCGTAGTATCCGAACTCGTAACCCTCTCCCACAGCGTTTTCCAGGTTCGCCGAGAACATGGCCGACGACTCGTACCGCAGACCCACCTTCACCACGTTGTTCTCCACCGCCGAGGCGGGCCTCCCCCCCAGCGCTAAAAATGTCACAACGAACACCGCTGCCAGCATCACTTTTTTCATGGAACCTCCCAATGTTACCCGTCTTGACGATCCGCAGAATTCATGCTACTATACTGCAATAGAGTCCTGAAACACATTTGTCCGCACATCAAGAACAGTTCCGGACTTTTCAAACAATCCCATTATAATACAGACCCCAGCCTTATGACAAGAAAAATCGAAGGAAAAACACGCAGTTTTTCCGCAACAACGCAGCAGGAGGATCATACTATGAAACAGTACAAAGTCGGCGTCATCGGCTGCACCGGCATGGTGGGCCAGCGCTTCGTCACCCTCATGGAGAACCACCCCTGGTTCCGCCTCACCGCCATTGCCGCCAGCGCACGCAGCGCCGGGAAGACCTACGAGGAAGCCGCCGCCCCCCGCTGGGCCATGGCCACCCCCATGCCCGAGGAAGCCAAAAAGCTGGTCATTCTGGACGCCGTGGCGGACGCGGAAAAGCTGGCCGGGATGGTGGACTTCTGCTTCTGCGCCGTGGACATGAAGAAGGAGGAAATCCGCGCCCTGGAGGAGCGCTACGCCAAGCTGGAGTGCCCCATTATCTCCAACAACTCCGCCCATCGCTGGACCCCCGACGTGCCCATGGTGGTTCCCGAAATCAACGCGGACCATCTGGCCGTCATTGAGGCCCAGCGGAAGCGCCTGGGGACCAGGCGGGGCTTCATCGCCGTCAAGTCCAACTGCTCCATCCAGAGCTACGTCCCGGCTCTTCATCCCCTGATGAAGTACGGCCTGGAGAAGGTGGCCGTTTGTACTTACCAGGCCATTTCCGGCGCGGGCAAGACCTTTGAGCGCTGGCCGGAGATGGTGGACAACTGCATCCCCTACATCGGCGGCGAGGAGGAAAAGAGCGAGCAGGAACCCCTGAAAGTCTGGGGTCATGTGGAGGACGGCCAGATTGTCACCGCCACAGTCCCCGCCATTACGGCCCAATGCCTCCGCGTCCCCGTCAGCGACGGCCACATGGCCGCGTGCTTCATGAAGTTCGCCGACGGCAAGGCACCCACCATGGACCAAATCAAGGCCGACTGGGCCGCATTCCGCGGTCCCGCCCAGGATCTGGACCTCCCCTCCGCCCCCAAGCAGTTCCTGCACTACTTCGAGGAACCCGACCGCCCCCAGACCAGACTGGACCGTACCCTGGAAAACGGCATGGCCATCTCCATCGGCCGTCTCCGCCCCGACACCCAATACGACTACAAATTCGTCGGCCTCAGCCACAACACCCTCCGCGGCGCCGCCGGAGGCGGTGTTCTCCTCGCCGAGCTGCTCTGCGCCAAAGGCTATATCTAATCGCTGACCCCCCCACCAAGGCGGCTTGCTGAAATCTCAGCAGGCCGCTTTCTGCCTGCGGGGGACGATGGACGAGGGACGTTGGACGGGGGGCCTCCGGCGGCCAGAGGGCTTTGCCCTCTGGACTCCCACCAGGGAGGCACGCGCCTCCCTGGACCCTGGCAGATCACGCCTTTTTTGTGCCCGTTGCTTCTATTACGATGCTTGCTTTTTTAGGAGGTTTTGCTGTGAAGGAATGTATCTTTACTGGTTCTGCTACTGCGCTTGTTACGCCGTTTCGCGGTGAGGCGGTGGACCTGGAGGCCCTGGGGAGACTTCTGGATTTCCAGCTTGAAAACGGGGCCGATGCCGTGGTCGTCTGCGGCACCACCGGGGAGTCTTCTACCATGACCTATCAGGAGCGGATCGATGCTATCTCCTTCTGCGTGGAGCACGTCGGCGGGCGGATTCCCGTCATCGCCGGAACGGGGTCCAACTCCACCGCTAACGCTGTCACCCTCTCCCAGGACGCTGCGCGCTGCGGCGCGGACGCTCTTCTTGTCGTCACGCCCTATTACAACAAGGCAACCCAGGAGGGGCTCGTCCGCCACTACCGTACTATTGCCGACGCGGTGGTGCGGCCCGTGATTCTCTACAACGTCCCCTCCCGCACCGGCGTCTCCATCGCACCTGAAACCTACGCGAAGCTGGCGGAGCACCCCAACATCGTGGGCGTGAAAGAGGCGTCCGGGAACCTGGGGAACGTCCAGCGTACCCGCGCCCTCTGCCCCGAGGACTTTTACATCTGGTCCGGCAACGACGACGAGACAGTCCCCATCTGCGCCCTGGGGGGCAAGGGGGTCATCTCCGTCGTGGGCAACGTCCTCCCCTCCGAGATACGCCAGCTTACCCGCCTCTGCATGAAGAACGACTTCGCCGCCGCCGGGAAGCTGCAAGTCCATTTGAAGGACTTCTGCGACGCCATGTTCTGCGAGGTGAACCCCATTCCCGTCAAGACGGCCCTGGGGCTTCTGGGCTGGAAGGTCGGGGATCTGCGTGCGCCTCTCTGCCCGCCAAGTCCGGAAAACCTGGAGCGGATTCGGCGCACCCTGGCTCAATACGGCTTATCCGTCTAGCGAAAACAGCAGCCGCCTGGCTTCCCAGGCGGCTGTTTCTTCCATATCACGGGCGATCCGCCTCCACATAGTCCCGGTAGCGCCGCAGGTTTTCCAGCAGGCTCACGCTCTTGTCGTAGCCGTTGGGATACGGCGGGTCCACGCCCGGGGTGGTGTCCATAAAGCACACCGCGCCGTCGATGTAGCCGTGGACCGTCTCTAAAAAGGCGGCAATGGCCTCCGGGTCAAAGCCCACCGTGTCCAGCATCGGCCCCACGGCGGAGAACTCCACGGCCCCGCTGTCCAGCACCTGTACTGCGCCGTCCCCATCCAGGGAGAACAGCTCGTACGAATAGCTCGCAATACCCTGGGACATGTAGGGATTATAGTGCAGAAGGCAGTCCGCGCCGTCCACGCGGCAGGCATACAGGGAATTCTGCCCCACGTGGGAGGTCCCCGCCCTGTCCTCCCAGAGGACGTTCCCAGCCTCGTCCAAGATGCGCAGCTCGTAGGCTTCCACCGCGCCCCCGGTAAAGCCGGGAAACCACACCGTTGTCAGCTCCGCCGTCTCCGGCGCGCCGTCGCGGTTGAAGTCGTAGGTCCCGGGAAGGGTCTCCCTCGTAATCTCCCATGTGCTGCCCATAAGGCCCTCCGGCTCCATGGTGAGAATGCAGTTGTATGTATGCGTCGGATGGCCGTCGCCATAGCCAACGGTCAGCTCAAAGCTGTGGTCCGTCCGCCAGACGCCCCAGTCCTCGGGCAGGAATTCGTATTCCGGAATCGGCCCGCCGTCGGGGAGGGTGAAGTCCCAGGCGGTCCAGGTATCCGTCTCCAGGAAAGTGACGGCGTTCCAGGTCCGCGCCGAGTACGCCAGAGCCAGATAGGCCCCGTCGGGGCTCCAGAGCGCCGACTGGCTCATCCAGCCTTGGTCCTGCCAAAGGACCTCCCCGCTCTCCCGATCCGTCACCTGCAAAAACTCCGGCGGCTGGACGCCGCTGACATACTCGCCGCTCTCCCCCTCCGTGCGGACCTCGAAGCGCCCGTCGGGAGACACAGCCTCTCCCTCCACCTGGGCAACAGGGGTATTGCGCACCAGCGCCTCGTATTCGTCGAGCTCCTCCGTTCCGCTGGCCTGGGCCCCACAGCCCGTCAGCAGCAACAGCAGGCACAGCACCGCTGCGCCCCTTCTCTTCCTCATGGCTCCCTCTCTTTCTCTCGAGTGGATGGTTCATATTACCTATTAGTATAAAAAGGGCGCGGTGGGAATTCATTACAATTTGGTAACAATTTTTTCTTACCTTCCACGTTGACACAATTCAACAAAAACTTGGTTTTGTTGAATAACTATCCATAAAAATCAGGGAGGACCGCCTCAGTAGCCCTCCCCGTCTTTTCTCACTTCGTGTAAGCCCGGTGGAACACCTTCTTACCCTTCTTGATAATCACGCCGTCCCCCGCGAACTCCTCCTGATTCAGCAGTTCCGCAGGGTCCGTCACCTTCCGCTCGTTCACGGCCACGCCGCCCTGCTGCACCAGACGCCGCGCCTCTCCGTTGGACGCGCACAGCCCGCAGGCCGTCAGCAGATTCAGCACGCCGATTTTACCGCTCTCGAACTTCTCCGCGGGCAGCTCCGTGGCGGGCATATTCGCGGCGGTTCCGCCTCCGGCGAAGAGGCCCTTGGCCGTCTCCTGGGCCTTCACGGCCTCCGCTTCCCCGTGGACCAGCTTCGTCAGCTCGTAGGCCAGAATTTCCTTGGCGCGGTTCAGCTCGCTGCCCTCCCAGCCGTCCATGGCGTCGATTTCCTCCAGGGGCAGGAAGGTCAGCATCCGGATGCACTTCAGCACGTCCGCGTCCTCCACGTTCCGCCAATACTGGTAGAAATCGTAAGGGCTGGTCTTGTTGGGATCCAGCCACACGGCCCCGGCCTGGGTCTTGCCCATCTTCTTCCCCTCGCTGGTCAGCAGGAGGGTGATGGTCATGGCGTGGGCGTCCTTCCCCAGCTTCCGGCGGATCAGCTCCGTGCCCCCCAGCATGTTGCTCCACTGGTCGTTGCCGCCGCACTGCATGTTGCAGCCGTAATTCTCGTAGAGCTTCAGGAAATCGTAGCTCTGCATGTTCATGTAGTTGAACTCCAGGAAGCTGAGCCCCTTCTCCATGCGCTGCCTGTAGCACTCCG
>JAAVZX010000025.1 GCA_022791875.1 Oscillibacter sp. | reverse complement strand
GTAGGTGAGCTGCTCCATGATGCCGGAGCGGAGGCCCTTTATCTGCCCGCGTACAGCCCGGACCTGAACCCTATTGAAAAACTTTGGTCTAAGGTAAAAGCCACTTTAAGAAAGCTTCGGGTCCGTTCTCCCGATGCGCTCGATTCTGCTATTCAATTTGCCTTTCGCTGCGTCTCCCCACATGATTGTCTTGCCTGGTTTCGCTACGCTGGTTATTGTTTATTTTGAGAATTGCTCTAAGTGCGCCGCCTGCGGCCCCGGCGGCTGCGAAGAAGGGCGGACACAGAGGTCCGCTCCTACAGATTTGCCGTGGAAAGTTGGTTGAGAAAGAGAATTCAACGTTCCATAAAAATGAGTGGGGCCTTCCATGTCAATGGAAGGTCCCACTTGCATTTGCCGCGTTACCGTGTGACAGGCTTTCGTAACTGCCAGGGTATAGAGCGGTACTAAAGCTCTTTTTGGTTACTTTTTCTCTCGAGAAAAAGTAACCCGCCGGAGGCCGGAAGCCCGGCTGGCAGCTCCCGTATTGGTTATCTGCACAAGAACGCAAACCACCCGTTGTCCTCGCGGCGCTCCAGGATTTCCAGGCCGGCGGATTTCAGGGCGGATTCTACTTCGGCGGTGCGGGATTCGATGATGCCGGAGCAGAGAAAGCGGCCGGTGGGGGTCAGGAGGGCGGGGACGCGGGGGGCCAGGGGGATGATGACGTCGGCTACGATGTTGGCCAGGATGATGTCGTAGTTGGCGCCAATGCGGGCCTGGAGAGATTCGTCGGTCAGGATGTTGCCGGTGAGGACGGTGCAGGCTTCGGGGGGGATGTTGTTGAGGGCGGCGTTGTCGCGGGCGGCGTGGAGGCATTTTTCGTCGATGTCTACGGCCATGGCGGATTCGGCGCCCAGACGGAGGGCGGCTATGGACAGGATGCCACTGCCGCAGCCCAGGTCCAGGACGCGCTCGCCGCCGTGTACCAGGGTTTCCAGGATGGTGAGGCAGAGGCGGGTGGTGGGGTGGGAGCCGGTGCCGAAGGTGAGGCCGGGGTCCAGGTACAGGGGGACGCGAGCGCCGGGGTCGGCGGTTTCCCATTGGGGGATGACCAGGAGGCGGCTGCCGATTTCTATGGGCTTGTAGTATTGCTTCCAGTTGTTTTCCCAGTCGGCGTCCTGCACGTCCTCCATGGTCATGAGAGGGGGGGCGCAGTCGGGGTGCTCCGCTTTCAGCTTTTCCAGGGCGATGCGGACCTCGCCTATTTTGGCGAAGCCTGCGTCTCCGGCTTCCAGATAGAAAGTAATGCGGGACTTGTTCTCCATGCGGCGGGACAGGTCCTCGTCTACGTAGTCCCAGTATTCGTGATTGTTCTCCAGGAAGTCCTGAAAATCGTTTTTGTCCTCAATTTGGATGCCGTCAACGTCCAGGGCGGACAGCAGGGCCTGCACCTCTTCCAGACCCGCGGGGTTGGTGTCAATGTGAATCTCTAGCCAGTGCATACGAGCAACCTCCTTGAAAAATTGTAAAAAGCGCTACTTCCCGCGGCCCTTTTTCCCGTTTTGGGCCTCGGCGGCGGGTTCCTTTTCCCGCAGGAGGGCCACACAACGGCTGCTGGCGACGCCGGCGGCGTAGCTGAGAAGGGCGAAGTGGATGGCGGCGTCGGCGAGGGAGGCGTCGTCCAGCGTGCTGTCCTGGGCGCGCCGGGACAGCTCGTCGGCGGTGAGGTTGAGGGCCTGTCCGAGGCTGGCGCAGAAGGTTTCATAGCCCTCAGCAATGCTGCGGGAGCCCTCCAGCTCCTTGCGGATGAGGAGGTCCATGTCGCGGGTGGACATGACGCGCTTGAGGATGCAGATGGCGGTGAAGTAGGCGAGGTGCTCGCGGCTGTACTTCTTGCCCTCGGCCCTTGGGGCCAGGCCGCTCTTGGTGTAGTTGTTCACCATGGCGGCGGTGAGTCCGTCATCGCCGTCGAAGCGGATGACCTGCCGGTCCATGTAGGAGAGCACCTGGTCCATGTAAAGCGCAAAGTCCGGAAGCTGGTCCCAGGGGACGGGGCGCTGATCCCGGAGGCGGTTTTGCAGTTCGGAGAGATCGTTCATGGAAAAGAGCATCCTTTCTGGAAAGTGAGATTTGATGGCGCGGCAGGCGAAACCGTGGGGCGGGGCGCCTGGACCGTTATGGGGATATTGTAGCATGGTTTCGCGGTTTTGTAAACTGGATTTTGGGTGGGGTGGGGGGTGATGGCGGGAGGGGCGGCAGGTCAGGGCAACAGCATTAAAAATACGAGGAAACAGAGATATAGCAGGAGATATGGAACTAGAAAGATTAAAAGCAGCACAGGAGTGAGCTGATTTTGGCCGCAGGGTCAGCATTTAGAAAAACGCTTTGCTGTCGCTTTTAATCCGGTTCGTTTCCTCGACATCCTTTTTGCTAAACTTTTAATACTGTTGCCCTGGGCAATCCCCAAGGAAATCTTGACAAGCCCCCTACTTCTTCGTATAATGCTTTTATGCGGTTTGAATCATTTTCCCGCCGGATTCCCCGGGAACTTCGGCAGGATGCCCAAAAATACCGCTGGAATCATGTTGTATCTGACATATCATCATACCATAAGGAGGAGCTGCACTATGGACTTTATGAAGGAATACGAAAAATGGCTGGCAAGCCCCGCCCTCAGCCAGGCGGAGCGTCAGGAGCTGGAGGCCATCAAGGGCGACGCCAAGGAGATCGAGTCCCGGTTCTACGGCCCCCTGGAGTTCGGCACCGCCGGACTGCGGGGCACCATGTACACCGGCCTGCACAACATGAACATCCACGTCATCCGCTGGGCCACCCAGGGCTTCGCCGACGTCATCGCCGCCGAGGGCGAGGAGGGCAGGCAGCGGGGCGTCGCCATCTGCATGGACTGCCGGAACCACTCCATGGAGTTCGCCCGCGCCGCCGCAGAGGTCTGCGCCGCCAACGGCATCCACGTCCGCATCTTCGAATCCCTCCGCCCCACCCCCGAGCTCAGCTTCGCCGTCCGGGAGTACCACTGCCAGGCGGGCATCAACGTCACCGCCAGCCACAACCCCAAGGAGTACAACGGCTACAAGGTCTACTGGGAGGACGGCGCCCAGCTGCCCCCCCACCACGCCGACGCCATTGCCAAGCGCCTGGGCGAGATCGACATCTTCAGCGACATCAAGACCATGGACTACGACGAGGCCGTCAAGGCGGGCCTGATCGAAGTCCTGGGGGCTGAAACCGACGAGAAGTTCCTCTCCAACGTCGTCGGCCAGGTCATCGACCGCGCCGCCGTGGAGAAGGTGGCCGACACCTTCAAGATGGTCTACACCCCCTTCCACGGCACCGGCCACAAGCTCATCCCCGAGGCCCTCAAGCGCCTGGGCGTGAAGCACCTGATCTGCGTCCCCGAGCAGATGGTGATCGACGGCGACTTCCCCACCGTGAAGTCCCCCAACCCCGAGAACCCCGAAGGATTCTACCTGGCCGTGGACCTGGCGAAGAAGGAGGGCGCGGACTTCATCCTGGGCTCCGACCCCGACGCCGACCGGGTGGGCATCATGATCCGCACCAAGGACGGTGAGTTCAAGGTCATCACCGGCAACCAGACCGGCGTGCTGCTCCTGGACTACCTCATCGGCGCGAAGAAGCGCACCAACTCCATGCCTGAGAAGCCCGTGGCCCTGAAAACCATCGTGACCACGGAAATGGCCCGGAAGGTGGCGGAGGTCAACGGCCTCCAGTGCTACGACACCTTCACCGGCTTCAAGTTCCTGGCGGAGAAGAAAGACAAGCTGGAGAACGCCGGGGACGGCAAGGTGATTTTCTCCTACGAGGAGAGTTACGGCTACATGCTGGGCGACTACGTCCGGGACAAGGACGCCGTCACCGCCGCCCAGGCCCTGACGGAGATGGCCGCGTGGTACGCCTCCCAGGGCAAGACGCTGGCTGATGCCCTGGATGAGCTGTACGAGAAGTACGGCTATTACGCCGAGCACACCTACAACCTGGTCATGCCCGGCCTGGACGGCCTGAAGGACATGGCGAACCTGATGGCCTCCCTGCGGGAGAATCCCCCGGCGGAGATCTCCGGCGTGAAGGTGGCCCAGTTCAAGGACTACAAGGACGGCAGCGTTGTGGACTGCGCCACGGGCGCGAAGAGCACCATGGAGCTGTCCGGGTCCAACGTCCTGCGCTTCGAGATGGCCGACGGCACCTCCGCCATTGTCCGCCCCTCCGGCACGGAGCCGAAGATCAAGGTCTACATCCTCACCCAGGGCCAGGACGCCGCCAGCGCCCAGGCGAACCTGGAGAAGTACGGCAAATGGGTTGCCTCCCTGCAAAAATAACCCGCGGATGCACCACGTAGGGGCCGCCCCCCTGGGCGGCCCGTCCCTCGCGACCCTGGCACCCCTGGAAATGCACCCCTGGGGCCTGCCCCCCAGGTCAGGCCATTCCCCCGGCATGGTACACAGCAAAGGGGCGGACACACAGGTCCGCCCCTACAGTTTACCCCTCCACATTGAAGGAGAAATAGCCCCTGGCACGCTGCCCGAACACCTCAACGGTATACAGCCCGTCTCTGGAGATCTCGATCCGCTGCCGCCCCTCAAACGGCGACTGCTCCCAGATCGTCTCCCCGTCCTCGTCGCAGACCGTCACCTCGAGCCAGCCCGAATCGCTGCCGGCCTCCCCCAAAAGCACCTGTCCAGCCTTGAGGGAGAGGGTGCCGGAGTCATAGCCGTTGAAGTACCCGTAATCCATCTGGTAGCACGTCTCATTCTCCATCCGGGAGCAGTGGTCCGCCTGCCTGAAATCATACGGATTGGCCTCAAACCACCACGCCGCGGCGTACATCGCCAGAGCGGCGCAGGTAATCAGGAAGCACAGGATAATCCCCGCCCAGTCATACCTGACCCGCCCGCCGCCTCCTGCGGCGATCAACACCTCAATTCCCAGCAGAATCAGGATCACCGGCGACGCGTTCACCAGCCACTGGGGTTGGAACCCCGGCCAGAACCAGGAGGCCAGCATCGCCGCCCCCGCCGCCACCAGCGTCACGCCCAGGGTAAAGGTTCCGGCCCGCCGCTGGGGCCGCTGCTCACTCCCCGCCGCCGTCATGGCCGTCCTCCCGCTTCCCGTCTTCCGCTTCCTTCTCGAACTTCTCCACGTTGAACTCCGACTCCCAGGTCAGCGCCGACGGATCGGGTGCCTCCGGCTCCGGTTCCTCGTGGAACTGCTTTTCCCCCTCCGTCCAGGGGGATTTTTTCATTTCCGGAGGCGTCTCCTTCTTCGGAGGCGGCGGTGTAAAGGAGGGCGCATCGTCACTGGGCGGGACCTTCGGCCCCCGGATGAACCACAGGCCCAGGGCGAAGATCAGGATGCTGCCCAGAATCCGGGGCGTGTCCCAGACCAGAAGATCATACGCCCAGTCCAGCCACGGGAACAGGTCCCACATACCTCTGAGGAAGCGGTAGGCGACGATGTGGTAAAAGCTGTAAAGCCCCGCCACCACCAGAATCCAGCCGATCAGGCTGTGCCGCTTCCCGATGATCTGATTCAGCCGCCGGGCGTCCATCTCAGACAGCCCGAACATGTACGCATCCTCCGGCTCTGCGCCCTCCCGCGTCTGGCGGCGGAGGTTGTAGCTGTCGAAAAACGAGTACAGCCACAAAGGCACCAGCAGCACCGACAGCGCGCCCATTTCCATGAAGACGACCACGAACAGCGCCGCGCAGAAGATAATGGTCTGGGAGATTCCCCGCTTCATGTATCCCTGGGACATCTGCCCGCAGCCGGGGACGCAGGCAAAGCAGAAATGCACAAGCTCCCGGATCAGCCCTCCGTCGTCGGGGGCGGGCGTATGATAAAACCTCATGTGTGGTTTCCTCCTTGCATAAACTGGCCGGGCCGCAGCCCGTCAAAGAAAGCGGACAGTCCGCTTGTGGCCTCCCGGAGGGAGTCGTTCAGCTCCCCCGCCAGGCCGTTGAGCTGCTGGACGGCGCTGGGCCGGTCCTCCGGCAGCTCCCGACGGGAGAAGTCTGCCCCCGCGCCGCCCCACAGCACCGTCAGGGCCAGCGTGACCGCCGCGGCCGCGGTGGCGTAGCGGCTGGTAATGGCCTGGAAGGCATGGAGGCGGATACGGGTCCACAGGCTCCGCTGGCAGGAGCGCTCCGGCACGAGAAGGGCGCTTTCCTCCGCCGTCAGGAGTTCGGTGTAGCGCTGGAGGCACAGGTCGCAGAAGGCCAGATGCTCTGCCGCCTCCAGCCTCTGGAGCTGGGAGAAAACGTCCCAGTTCCCCGCCAGCGCGGCCAGGGCCGGGTCACTCAGGTGTCCGTCCGGACGGAACACTTCTTCCATTCGCTCCACTCCTTTCCAATTCCTCCCGCAGCAGCCGTTTGCCACGGGAGAGCTGTGTGTACACGGTTTTCACGGGCCGGCCCAGAGCCAGCGCGGCCTCCTCCGGGGACCGCTCCTCCAGCAGGCACAGGCGGCACACCGGCCCGTAAGGCTCCTTCATGGCCCGGATGGCCCGGACTGCCTCGCCCGCCGCGCTCCGCCGCAGAGCAACCTCCTCAGCCGGCGGGGCCAGCCCGATCCGGGGTCCGGCGGTGCCCTCCTCTGCGTCCGAGGACACCGTTCGCCGGTTCCAGGCGCTTTGCAGGTGGTCCTTGGCCTTGTTGGCGGCGATCCGGCCCAGCCACTGCCGCTCATAGCCCGCGGGCAGGCTGTCCCGGTGGACGTAGGCGGCGAGAAAGGTCTCCTGGGTCAGGTCTTCCGCCGCGGCCGCGTCCCGCACAAGCTGGTAGCAGATGGTGTACACCAGGCGCTCGTACTGCTTCACCAGCCTGGAGAATTCCTCTTTCGTGATTCCTGCCACGCCCCTTCGCCACCCCCTTTGCCCTCCGACACTCATATTACGGCATACCGCCATACTTTTCTTCAAGAATTTTTGAAATTTTTCGCCGCGCCATTGCCAAATCCAGGGTGCTGTAAAAAACGACGAGAAACGTTGTATAAATTTGAACAGTCTGTGCGGGAATTTTGACCCGTTCCCTGGAAATAGACCTTGAAAAACGCCGGGGACTTTTGCTATAATAAAATGAGCAGTCATACGGAGCCGGTTCCCGCGCCCCGCGCCCGGAGGACCGGCCCGAATACGGGAATACACAAGGAGGAATGCAACTATGTACGAGACTATCCGCTATGAGAAGGACGGCAAGATCGGCGTCGCCACCATCAACCGCCCCAAGGCCCTCAACGCCCTCAACGGAGCCGTCATCTCCGACCTGGAGAAGCTCATCGCCGAGGTGGAGCAGGACAAGGACCTGGGCGCTCTGATCATCACCGGCGAGGGCCGCTCCTTCGTCGCCGGAGCCGACATCGGCGAGCAGCGCGACTTCAACCTGGACCAGGCCCGCAACTGGAGCCGCCGCGGCAGCGCCCTCTTCCGCCGCATCGAGAAGCTGGAGATTCCCACCATCGCCGCCGTGAACGGCTTCGCCCTGGGCGGCGGCTGCGAGCTGGCCATGAGCTGTGACATCATCCTGGCCGCAGGCCCCAACGCCGAGGGCAAGGGCGGCGCCAAATTCGGCCAGCCCGAAGTCGGCCTGGGCATCACCCCCGGCTTCTCCGGCACCCAGCGCCTTCCCCGCCGCGTCGGTCCCGGCAAGGCCAAGGAGCTCATCTTCTCCGGCAAGCACATCGACGCCGCCGAGGCCAAGCGCATCGGCCTCGTCAATGAGGTCTACGCCCCCGAGGCCCTCCTGGACGCCGCCAAGGACATGGCCCGTTCCTTCATGAAGAATTCCCCCGTCGCCGTCAAATACTCCAAGGTCTGCATCGACCAGGGCATGCAGATGGACATCGAAAGCGCCATCGCCCTCGAAAACGAAATGTTCGCCCTCTGCTACGCCGCCCCCGACCAGAAAGAGGGCATGACCGCCTTCCTCGAAAAGCGCCCCGCGCAGTTCTAATATAGTGCCTGCGGCCTCCGGCGGGCGGGGGGCCTCCGGCGGGTTACTTTTTCTCGAGAGAAAAAGTAACCAAAAAGAGCTTTAACGCGACGCGAATCTGGTGGTCGTGATAGTCTCTGCGCCGAGATAGGTGCGTCGGTTCCACAAAACCTTGTTTTGCGGAAGGTGATTTTATGCACACCGTAGGGGACGCCGCCTGCCAGCCGGGCTTCCGGCCTCGGCGTCCCGTCCCCCGCCATGTGGTTGACATTATCATTTTTTGAAAACATTCTCCCTATTCAAACCGCCCCCGATATGATACTCTGATAACAGCACGAACCCCATTCTGCATTTGTGCATCCCCATTTCATATAAGAGAAAGCTGAGGAGGAAATTAGAAATGGCATTGAAGACCCCACAGGAGTACATCGAGAGCCTCCGGGCCCTGAAAACCCGCGTGTACATGTTCGGCGAGAAGATCGAAAACTGGGTGGACCACCCCATGATCCGCCCCTCCATCAACTGCGTCGCCATGACCTACGCCCTGGCCCAGGACCCCCAGTACGCCGGCCTCATGACCGTCAAGTCCAGCCTCACCGGCCACACCATCAACCGCTTCACCCACCTGCATCAGTCCACCGACGACCTCATCAACAAGGTCAAGATGCAGCGCCTCCTGGGCCAGAAGACCGCGTCCTGCTTCCAGCGCTGCGTCGGCATGGACAGCTTCAACGCCGTCTTCTCCACCACCTTTGAGATCGACGAGGCCCACGGCACCCACTATCACGAGAACTTCAAGAAGTTCATCACCATGGTCCAGGACAACGACCTCACTGTCGACGGCGCCATGACCGACCCCAAGGGCGACCGCTCCAAGGCCCCCCACGACCAGGCCGACCCCGACATGTTCGTCCACGTCGTCGAGCGCCGGGATGACGGCATCGTCGTCTGCGGCGCGAAGTGCCACCAGACCGGCTCCATCAACTCCCACTGGCACATCTTCATGCCCACCATCTCCATGGGCGAAGCCGACAAGGACTGGGCCGTCTCCTTCGCCTGCCCCAGCGACGCCGAGGGCATGTACATGATCTACGGCCGTCAGTCCTGCGACACCCGCAAGACCGAGGAAGACGCCTCCATCGACGTCGGCAACGCCAAGTTCGGCGGTCAGGAAGCCCTGGTGGTCCTTGACCACGTTTTCATCCCCAACGAGTACATTTTCCTCAACGGCGAGTATGAGTTCGCCGGCATGATGGTCGAGCGCTTCGCGGGCTACCACCGCCAGAGCTACGGCGGCTGCAAAGTCGGCGTCGGCGACGTGGTCATCGGTGCCACCGCCCTCGCCGCCGAGTACAACGGCGTCGAAAAGGCCAGCGCCGTCAAAGACAAGCTCATCGAAATGCTGCATCTCAACGAAACCCTGTACTGCTGCGGCATCGCCTGCTCCAGCCAGGGATTCAAGACCAAGGCGGGCAACTATCAGATCGACCTCCTCCTCGCCAACGTCTGCAAGCAGAACGTAACCCGTTTCCCCTACGAGATTGTCCGCCTCGCGGAAGACGTAGCGGGCGGCCTGATGGTCACCATGCCCTCCCAGAAGGACTTCAACAGCGATACCGTGGTAGGCCGCAACGGCGAAACCATCGGCGACATCTGCAAAAAGTTCTTCGCCGCGAAGCAAGGCGTCAGCACGGAAGACCGCCAGCGCGTCATGCGCTTCCTGGAGAACATGTGCCTCGGCGCCGCCGCCGTCGGCTACCGCACCGAATCCATGCACGGCGCAGGCTCCCCCCAGGCCCAGCGCATCATGATCGCCCGCCAGGGCGACATCCAGGGCAAGAAGCAGCTCGCCAAGGACATCGCTGGCATCCAGTAAGCTGCATGGTGCCTACCTACGGGGGGCCTCCGGCGGGTCACTTTTTCTCGAGAGAAAAAGTAACCAAAAAGAGCTTTAGCGCGACGCGAATCCGGTGGGCGTTATAGCCTCTGCGCCGGAATAGGTGCGTCGGTTCCGCAAAACTCTGTTTTGCGGAAGGTGATTTTATGCACACCGTAGGGGACGC
>JAAVZX010000024.1 GCA_022791875.1 Oscillibacter sp. | reverse complement strand
CAAGCGGTAGGTGAGCTGCTCCATGATGCCGGAGCGGAGGCCCTTTATCTGCCCGCGTACAGCCCGGACCTGAACCCTATTGAAAAACTTTGGTCTAAGGTAAAAGCCACTTTAAGAAAGCTTCGGGTCCGTTCTCCCGACGCGCTTGATTCTGCTATTCAATTTGCCTTTCGCTGCGTCTCCCCACATGATTGTCTTGCCTGGTTTCGCCACGCTGGTTATTGTTTATTTTGAGAATTGCTCTAGTAATATCATCAGAAGGCTGAGGCTGAGTAGTGCTCCAAGTCACCACACCATTGTTATCTACACTGTAGAACATGCCAGTCGCATCATTCTTCAAAGCGAAATCCGCGCCGGGCAGGGGCTGATTACCTTCATCAACCTTATTGACAGTAATCTTAGAGGTATAAACCGTCACTTCGGGTTCAGTGGGGACCTTTCCAGGCTCATCAACACCAACCAGCTTGTATTCAACCTTGAACTTGTTGGTGATTGCCTCGGCCCCAGTCGTGGAATTCACAGTAGCAGTATACTTGATAGTGATGGTAGCACCGTTTTTATAGAGGCTGTTGCCATCAGTACCCAGCCAGTCAATTGTAAAAACACCATTTTCGCGAGTATAAGTAACATCCTGATTATCAACCTTAACGGAGACAGCTTCAATATTAGTCAGCTTTCCGCCAGCCAGATTATCTGTAATAATGTACTTCTCTACTTTCTTAGCATTTGCAGCGTTTGTGTTGGTTTGATCAACAAAGTTCACAGTCTCAAAGCTGATAGTATGATCAACTTTTTGGCCATTTTCAACCACAGGAATATCATAATTGTTCTTCTCATTCACCGTGGCCGCAGGAGAAACAGAAGTTACTGTAACAGCAGTTCCTTCACCAACAGTAGAGGTAATGACATAGTAACCAAAGCCAGTTTCTTTTCCATCCACAACATTGCTCAGGTCAATTTTGAGAGGACCACCAACGCCCTTCACATTCGTCTTAACAGCACTTGCTGTACCCGCCCATGTCTTTAAAGCAACTGCCAAATCGGAGTTATATTCAAAAGTCGTGCCCGTGCCTTTATAGGTAACTGCACCAGTATTGGGGTCAGCCTCAAAATAAGAACTCAACCCGTCAGGGATACCAATACTATCAATGACTGTGTATGCAACTGTTTTCGTGGTTTCATTGTAAGTCGCGTCGAAAAGCTTATAGACGTTGTAAGTCTCGTCTTTACCGGAGTTATTAATGGTAATCGAGGGCGTAGAGTCCTCCGCGCTGACGGAGACGGCGAGGGCCAGGACCATGGCAAGGGCCATGATGAGGCTTGCGAGTTTCTTCATTGTCTTCATGTTTCTTTACTCCTTTTCGTATTCCAAATTTTGGGTGTGCCGGTTTCCTTGCGGTGGAGACGCCCCTCCACCTGAGCGCCCCCTTTCCGCGCTTTCCAGCTTACACGCTGATTCTATCAGAGGGAGTTCACAGCTTACATCACAGATCGCTCCCAACGTGCACTTTTTTGAAAAATTTTTCGGGAGTTTTGGGCCGCGCCCCCGCGGGGCGGGGGACGGGCTTACGCCCGTTCCCGCTTCCGCCGCGCCAGCAGCACCGCGCCCGCCAGCAGCATCACGCCCCCGCCTGTGATCGTGTACAGGTACGCGCCGGGGCCGCCGGTGCTGGGGAGGGGGACGCCGGGGTTGTTGGTTACGGTGATTTCTGCGATACCATCCACCACTTTCTGACTGAGTGCCTCACCGTTGAGCTTTACTGTACCATCGTTCATAATCAGAATCTTGGTTGTACCACTGGGCATCAGGTAGCCCGCAGGCGCTGCGGTTTCTTTCAGCGTGTAGGTTGTGTCAACCTGCAAGTCTTTCCACTCAATTACACCGTTTGAGTCAGTCGTACCGCTTTTTACCAACTCAGGACCGTTGTACAACTCGAACTCTGCACCAGAAAGAGTTTTGTCCTCGTTGCCCTGTTCAACCTTGACTACCTTGATGGAAACCGTCTTCGGGTAGTTGGCAACTTTAATTGTGTACCCACTCGGGTAACTGCCAGTAATCTCATAAACACCAGAAGCTGTAACTTCGAGATTCTTACCATTGAGTGCTACCTTGACCGTAATGGGATCTTTCAATTTCTGATAATTGTCGCCAGGTTCTTTAGTCTCAGTCAACATGTACTCGCCAGTTTTGAGGTTTCCGCCAACTCAACCTTGACCGTAGGTGTAGGATTCGTAGTTTCCAGGGTAATATAGCGATTATGCTCAAGACGTGTATCAACGCTGTTGCCGCTGAACGTCACGCCCTCGTACAGGTGGAACTCGCCGTTCTGCTCGACCGCCGTTCCGGCTCCGGTCAGGGTAACGCCGTTCTGGAGGTTCAGCAAACCGTTGTTGACGATGGTATCGCCCTTTCCGCCGTCCAAAGTCAGACGGCCATCGCCACCGCCCTTAATAGTGACCTCAGCGTCCTTCTCAATCACAATTCGGGCGTTTACTTCCGCAGTACAGGCATCGCCGGAACGGTTGTCGTTCCCCATTTCTCCCTTGTAAGAGGTCCGAATGGTCAGGTTGGTCACGCCGCTTGGGATAACAACATCTCGGTCCTCAACGGTACTGCCATAGAAAACGAGGGTGTCGCCGCTTTGGACTTTTCTTTCGCTGTTAGTACCCGTCGTAATAGGATTCTCATTATTCACCGCATCATAGAGTGTGTTATACCAAGTATTTGTTTCGGTATTGAACACTGTGCCACGTGTGAATCGGATAACCGGATAGCGCTCTCCGGGTGAAACTTTCTGCTCGTTGCCTCCGAGGTTGGTCACTGTGCTGCTGGTATATTTCACACCTCCATCGTAATACTCAAGGCCCATTTTGACGCCGCCTGTCTCATTTTGGAAATAAAACTTCGTATCGCCTAGATCTTCCTTGACAACTGCGCCGTACATTTCGTTATGTGGGCCGTTATACTTTTCGTTATACCACCAACGGCCACTGTCCATCACAATATCGCCGGACTTCCACAACTCAATATCTTTCAGGAAAATCGGGACCTGTTTAATTCCGTCGATTTTATCGGTCCACTTGCCGATGGATTGGCCATGCCATAAAAGCACACCTGTCTTGTTATGGTTGTTTGTTCCAAATGGGTCAACAGAATCTTTAAGCCTCAGTTTGCCATTCTCCTGCTCTACAGCAACCGCCATATATTCAACCTTGCTGGTATCGAAGAATTCTGCGGCACCGCCATTATCTAGATGAACACCAGTGCCAACTTGCCCAGAACCTGTAATTTTCGCATCATCTTCCATCATTAACAGGGCTTGATTCTCAATCAAAACCGCATCTTCCCCGCTGGAACCATTATCGATAATTACTTTAGTCCGGGCATGGATAGGATGTCCTGCCAATCCTTCAATATGGATCAATTCTCCCGAAGTAAACTCGGCTGCTCGCTTAATATTGATAGTCTTGTTTTGCCAACCCGTTGGCTTAGTCGTACTCCAAGAACCATAATATTCTCCGGTCCATACCTCGGTTTCCATAGCACCAGAATTTCTAGATCCATTGGCCTCCCAGTTGTCATCGTCTACGGTGTAGGTGCCGTACATAATGAAGTCTACACCTTTGCACTGTTGCCAATAGCCTTCAACTCCTCCGGTTCTATCCTCAGTCACTGTTGCCAATGCCTTGAGAATCTGTTCTATGGTCGTTCCCTTAATCAATCGACCCGCATCGTTTCCGAAAGGATACCCAGGATCGCCGGGCCATGACCAACCTGCATTATCTTTTTTAGGTTGCCCATCAGGAGTGTGGAAATTACCAGGATAGCCAAGCTCAAAAATACCGCTACCATTATAATCATAACGGAATGTCAAGGTATAAGTTTTGGTACCCTGGAAGGAGGTTGTATACCACCAGCCACCATTGCCATACCCTTTCGCAATATCAGTTGCAGTTGCCGTTACAGAAAAGCTCTTCTGCTGGTAACTGACCGTCGCTCCGTCGTCCCCGGTTTCGACCTTCACATCCCCGATAATCTCCGTCCCCTCGTCGGCAAAGTGGACAATTTTCATCCCCTCGCCCACCGCGGAGGCGTCGTCATACTTAATCTCCACATTCACTGGCGCCGCGGGCTCGATCTCCTGACCCGCAAACTTCAGCGTGATATCGTAGAACCGGGCGCTCAGCAGCTTGCTCCCGCCGCCGAAGAGGTAGTCAAACTGGGCTTCCAGGCTCACGTTCTCCATGGCGATCTCACTGGTATTCAGGTTCAACGCGCTCTGGGACCGGGCGAAGTATTCTGCGTACTCCTCCGTGCCCTCTTTCAGCTCCTCAATGGTCATCTCTGTCCCCTCGGGGAGCCCCGCGTCGCTGCCGTAGGTCACGGTCACGGTGACGCCGTCGCCCTTGTACACGTGCTCGCCGGGCTTGCCCAGGGTGATCACGATCACGTAGGTGGAGAACTCGCCGGAGTCGAAGGACACCTGCTCCTCCTCAAAGTCCGCGTTCTCCACGACGGAGGCTTCCGCCGCGCCGATGTGGACCAGACGGGAATTCTCCGCGTCCAAGGCCTCACGGGGCCGCATGACCACGCTGATGGGCTCGCTGGGCTCCAGCTCCTCCCCCTCGGGGCCGTAGAAGCTGATGTCCACCGCCTGGACCACGCTGATCTGCTCGCCCATGACCTCGCTCACGCTCTCCAGAACCGCCTCCGTGTCCACCGGCGTCACTTCCATGACGGTCCCCTCCGGGAACGCCGCCAGGGACGCCGTTACGTACACGTCCACGTCCTCCGCGCTGCCGCTGAAAGTCCGGAACTCCTCTGGGGGTTCCTCCGCCTTCGGGGCCAGGCCGACGATGGCGTACACGGAAAAGCTGTCCGTCTCCACGGAGGCTTCGCCGCTGTCGCTGTCGCTGCTCCCGCTGTCCGAGGAATCGGAGCTGCTGCCGTTATCACTGCTGCTGTCGTTATTAGATGTATCAGAGCTGCCGGAGTCGTTTCCGGCGTCGCTGGAAGCGCCGTCGGACGCGTCGGAGCTGCCGGAATCCGCGTCGGAACCGGTGTCGGAGGAATCGCCCTCCGTGCTGCCCTCAGAGGGCGTGGTGCTCTCATTTTTGCCGCCATCCGGCTCGGGCTTATGCTTCTCGCCCTCGTCCTCTCCGGCATCCGGAGCAGGTGTCTCTTCCTTGTCCTGATCGCCAGCGTCCGGGGTGGGCGTCTCTTCCTTATCCGCGTCGCCGGTGTCCGGCTCGGGGGTCTCTTCCTTATCCTGATCGCTGGTATCCGGATTAGGGGTCTCTTCCTTGTCCTGATCGCCGGTATCCGGATCAGGCGTCTCTTCCTTGTCCTGATCGCCGGTATCCGGATCAGGCGTCTCTTCCTTGTCCTCATCGCCGGTATCCGGATCAGGCGTCTCTTCCTTGTCCTCATCGCCAGCGTCCGGATCGGGCTTCTCCTCCGGCTCTTCACCCTCACCCTCTTCGGGCGCAGGCGTCTCGCCCTCGCCGGGCTTCTCTTCGGGGTCCACTTCCCCCTCGGGCGGCGTGACGGGCTCCTCCGGCGCGGGGGCCTCCGGGTTCAGTACGGGCTTCCCGTCCTCGCCCAGCATCAGGCTTCCGTCCTCGTTCCAGAGGTAGCGGTCCCGGTCGGACTCCCTGATGGGATTCCCGTCCCCGTCCAGGAGGTACTTTTCCTCCTCTTCCTCCGGGCCGATGGGCACCACGACCTCGTCCAGCTCGTCGACGAAGTTCTCGCCGAAGAGGATCACGTCGCCGTCGGCGTCCCGGGCCTCCAGAAGGACGGCCTCGCCGCTGTCGGTGAGGTGGACGATGGCAGGCCGGTTCGCCGTCCGGATCAGGTCCGAACGCAGGAACAGACGCACCACGTCGTTGGGCTCAATCTCGTTGCCGTTGTAGTTCAGCGAGATGTCCAGGGCTTTCAGGATCACGGCCTCCAGGGTTTCGTCCCCCTCCAGGGCCGCATCCTTGATCATCTGCACCTCTTCCTCCGTCAGCCGCCGGGCGGACGCGGGGACCTCCTCTCCCGCCTCGTCCTCCGGCAGGAGCACCGGGGCCAGAACCAGCTCCGTGCCCTCGGGCACCACCCGGCTCATGGCCTCCACCTCCACGCTGCCCCCGTCCAGCTCGCCGCTGAGGCGGACGGTCTTCGTGATGGCCGGAAGGACCAGCGAATACGTGGTGGTAAAGACCACCACAACCGCCAGCATCCGGGCCATGGCCTTCCGCGTCCGGCTCGCGCCGAAGCAGGCGCACACCTTCTTCAATACCTTTTTCACTGCCTCCACTCCCCTTTATCTGAATCTGAAACGCTCACATATAGAAATAGTCACAGCTCGCCGAATTCGCTCAGGGGCCAGATCCGGAACACGATCCGGCCCACCAGCTGTTCCTCCGATACGCAGCCAATGGTGGTGCTTCTGGAGTCCACGGAAATACTGCGGTTGTCCCCCATGACGAAGACCCGGTTCTCCGGCACCTGGTAGGGCAGCTCGATGTCGCACTCCCCCAGGCCCCGGTCCGTCAGGTAGGGCTCGTCGATTTTCACGTTGTCCACGTAGACCGTCCCGTCCTCGGCGATGTCGATCCACTGGCCCGCCTGGCCGATGACCCGCTTGACGAGAATCTTGTTGTTGTAGTAAAAGGCCACCAGGTCCCCCGTCTCCATCTTCCCGCCCTTGACGCTGACGACGAAGTCCCCCTCGTAGAGGGTGGGGTTCATGGAGGTGCCGTAGATTTGCAGCACCGGCAGCAGGAGCACCGCCACCAACACCGCCGCGGCCGCCACGGTGATCATGGCGTAGACGGTGGTTTTGAGGCTCCACAGATAGCGCCGTTTACCGCCTTCCCGCTGGGCCTCCAGCAAAAGCTGCTCGCGGGTCGGCCAATCTATGTGTCCCGGCGGATCCGGGTCCTCCTGTTCCTCTTCCTCCGGCTGGGCCGTGAGGCTTTGGATCTCCTGGAGGTATTGGGCCCCCTGGACCCGCCCCAGCTGGGCGCCGCTGCGCACAATCGTCTCCGCCAGGGTCCCCATCTGAATCAGGTGCAGCTCCCGGTCGGCGATCCGCTCCTTGAGGCGGGCGTTCTCCCGCTCCAGGCGCTCCGCCCGTCCGGTCTGCTGGGCCAGGAGCTCCAGAAGACGCCTCCGGCTGAGCTTTTCCAGCTGCTTTTGTGTCATGCCTGCGATCCCTCCCCGCAGCCGCCCAGGGCGCTGTCTATCAGAAGTATCAGCTCCAGCACGCTGCGGAAGGACTGCCCGCCGCTGCCCTCCACCCAGGTGACGCTGCCCTGCCAGCTTGCGTTCTGGCGGAACAGGAGCTGTATCAGAAAGGTGCCCCGCCGTCCCTTCGGACGGCCCTCCGGGCCGGGGGCGCCGCCGGGTCCCCCCTCCGGCAGCGGAGAGAAGCTCCGCTTCGCGGTGAAGGACTGGGGGAACCTCATGTCGTCAAACAACGCCTCCGCCGCCGTGAGAAATTGGGGCAGGCTCCCGAAGCGGCGTCCGCCGCCCTCCAGGGCGGGGTAGTAGAAGCGGCCCTTCCAGACGCCTCCGTCGTAGGAGTCCACGCACAGGCACAGGCTCCGGAACGCCTCTCCTCTGTAATTCGGCATCGCGCCCCCTCCCTTTGTCTCGTGATACGCCTACTATACCAGGGCCAGATTACAGATCGCTTTACAACCCGCTCTTGGCCTCAAAAAAGTTATAACGTTTTCTCCAAATTTCTGCGACGGTTTTTGTGCAACACTGACATTTTTGTGAAAATCTGCACGCAGGGCACCCGGTCCGGCAGCTCACACGTGAAAGACGCCCCGTCAAAAAATACTCACGCTCTGGGCAGCGGTTCCAAAGGAAACACGGTCGCCTGGATGCGGACCGCCGCCCGGGGGTGGGTTCTGAAAAAGGCTTTTTCGATGCGGCTGCACACCAATCTGCTGTTCTCGTAATTGGCCTGGACCAGCATCAGTATGTACTGGGACGCGCTGCAGCAGGCGGCGATGTCGCCGGTGCGGAGGCTGTGCTCGATCTCCCTGCGAAGCTGGTCCATGGCCCGGGAGAGGCGGCTGCCCTCCAGGGGCCGGCCGTCCAGGCCCAGGAGGGACAGGAGGCCGATGTGAACCGCGTCCCCCCGCCGGGAGGCGGCGCGGGCCTCCGCCTGGTAGAACAGGCGGAAGGAGGGGTAGTCGCACACCAGGGCCCCGGAGGCGGGGCTGTGCTCCTGGAGCTCCGCCCGGATGTTCTCCAGAGTCAGGACGCTCCCCTGGCCGCTGAGCAGGGCCTCCCGGTAGATCCGCTGGATCTCCTCTCCCGGCAGGACCCCCAGGTCCTCGTAGAGCAGCGCCCGCAGCTCCTCGTACACGGCCCTGGCGCTGTCCGGGTCCCCCAGGGCGGCGTGGGCGCACATCTCCCAGCCGTAGAGGGCCTCGTGGTACGGGGAGGCGCGGACGGCCCTCCGGCAGCAGCGGGCCGCCTCCCGGGCCATGCCGTTCTGGATCAGCACCGGCGCGGCCCCCTCCACCGCCGCCAGGTACAGCCCCCGGTAATACTCCGCCAGGGGTTCCACCCAGCGCTCCGCTGCCAGGGAGGGGAGGAAGTCGCCCTGGTACAGCTCCAGGGTCGCCCAGCGGTAGCGAACGGGGTCCTCCCCCTCCGGAACGCCCTCCCGGCAGCGGCGCTCAAACGCCTCCGCGTCCACCTCCGCGGGGGCCTCCGGGTTCCAGCCGTACATGCCGCTGGAGGTGACGATCAAAGGCTTCCCCGCCGCCTCCCCCAGGGGTTCCAGGACCCGCCGCACCCGGTACAGGGCCGTCCGCAGGGCGGGGACGGAGCTCTCCTCCGGGCCGCCCCCGGCCAGGGCCGCCGTCAGCTCGCCGGTGGGCACCATGCGGCCCTGGCTGTGCAGCAGGTAGGCCAGCAGAATCCGGGTCTTCCGGGACGGGTGGCTGTTTTTGTCAATGACCGCGCCGCCGCAGGAGATAGAAAAGTCCCCCAGCATTTTCACCTGTATGCCCTTCTCATTCATGCCTCCACAACTCCCCCCCTCTGCCCGCCGTGCAACATCCTGTACTTTTTTGCAGGGTAAAATTATGGAAAATTTCACAGTATTTATGATTGAAATACGGGAGAATCTATGGTATTCTGGTATCATTCAGTAATTGCGTATCTGCCTGCCAAAAAGTACACTTTTTTGTAAACCCGCCGCACCGGAGGCGGGATTTTTTGCGCGGCCTCCGGACTTTCCATGGGAAAAATCGCCAAATCCAGGTTTCTTCGCGGAAAATGGTTGCAATTTTCCCCGGTATCGGGTATATTGGTTGTATCTTAAATGGCAGTTGTTTACATACGGACCAGGAAGGAATTGTGATATGAAGAAAATGACGAAGTTTTTGTCTCTGATCATGGCGCTGTGCCTGACCGCGGCCCTGCTGCCGCCGGTGCGGGCGGCGGCGCAGGAGATAGCTGTAAACCCCAGCGATACAGACGGGCTTGTGAACGCCCTGCAAACCGCCAAAGACGGCGACACCATCATTCTGAAAGGCTCGTGCGAAGTTAACGACACAGGCAGCAACAGCCAGCCCTGGGTGATTGACAAACAGGTGACGATCAAAGGCGGAAACATCTACCTGCGCAAGGGCGGAATCCTTCTGGGCGCGGATGTAACCTTTGAAAATCTTACCCTCAATTTCGTAAACGGCACCCGAAACGCCATTATTGCCAACGGTCATACGCTGACCTTAAAGAATGTTACCTACGCCTTAAACAATGCCAACCAACGGGCGGGCCGGGAGGTCCACCTGTTCTGCGGCGGCGTGACGGGGCTTGTCCTTGACGAAACGCCTCGGTCCGGCAATCATGGTACAATTATGATCCAGGGAACCACCAGCCTTGGCAATATGTATGCCGGAAATATCTCCGCTGACGGCAATGCCAGCCCTTCGGCTACTCCCGCCAGCATCCTCTTCCATAGCGACGCTGTGGGAAGTATGGGAACGGTGTATGCCTGCGGCGCTTTGGAAACGCCTGTCGATTCAAACAACATATTTGATGTTGATAAGTGGAACCCAGATCCGCCCACAGCAAACACAACGAAATTTCCCGTCACCGGCGCGGTGGATATCTCCCTGCGGAACGGACTTGTACGCGCAGTACATGGCCTTACAGGTGGGAGCACGCAGGCCGCCGTGACCTTCAATGGCAACGACAATCTGACATATAACGTCGTCCTGGACAATATTGCCAGCCTGTCGGTGCAGAGTGGCAATTTCATGCCAGCGGCGGGAAGCAATTTCACCGGCACCCACCCAAACCTCACAGTCACCGGCGGTACGCTGAATCTCTCGAATTACGATAACGACTTTGCTGTTGGTAATTTCACCGGCGGCGGAACATTGATTCTGGGCAAAGAACAAACGCTGAACATCAGCGGCAGCGTGTCTGGCAAAACAAAAGTAGGCATTGGTTCCATCAATTCTGAGGGTATATCCGGACAGCCCAGAAACGAGTATATTTACATCACCGCCCCTGAAAACACAGACGAAGGCTCCTTTTTTCTGGCCAACCCCTCAAACTTGACCAATATAGGGCTCAATTACAGTGAAGGAAAATGGGTAGGCTCTTCGATCCTAAAGACGGAAATTATCAACGTTTCCATGCAGGTGCCGCCCCCTGTGAAAACTGAAGATTTTATAGAGCTTGACGATTGGAAAATCGCAATTCCTTTGACTGTAGACTATTCGGACAGCACAGAAAATTTTGGATTGTACCTTATTGCTCCGAAAGTCCGCGTAAACGAAAAAGCGGCTCCTTTGGTTACTGTGGGAAATGATACTGAAATATACAGAGCGGATGCTTTTAACCTGTTTTTTACCTATGAGGACAATAGTGAAATTATCGCGATTGAGCCTAAAGACCTTTTTAATCCTGTATTTGCTGACGGCGCCTATAAGATCGAATTCACCATTCCCGCAGCTTACATGCAGAGTGGCCAAGAGACAACCGTCACAGGTACGCTGATCATCGGTGAGGATACGCCCGTCAACCCGCCCGAAACGCCCACCGTGGTATCTATCAAGGTTAACAGCACTAACCACAAAACGGAGTACACTGTCGGCGACGCCCTGAGCGTGGCTGGCCTTACCATCGAGGCCACCATGTCCGATGGTAAAACGCAGGAAATCCCTGTCACCGCGGAAATGGTCACAGGCTTCGACCCCACCAAAGCCGTGGAAAAGCAAACCCTCACCATCACCTACGGGGGCAAAACCGCAACATTTGACATCTCCATCAAGGAAAAATCCAGCACCGGCGACCCCGAAAAACCCGCCGCTACCGTGGACTCCATCAAGGTCAACAGCACCACCCACAAGACCGAGTACACCGTCGGCGATGCCCTGAGCGTGGATAAACTCACCATCGAAGCCACTATGTCCGACAAGACTACAAAAACGGTAAACGTCACCGCCGCCATGGTCACAGGCTTCGACACCACCAAAGCCGTGGAGAAGCAAACCCTCACCATCACCTACGAGGGCAAAACCGCAACATTTGACATCTCCATCAAGGAAAAATCCAGCACCGGCGACCCCGAAAAACCCGCCGCCACCGTGGACTCCATCAAGGTCAACAGCACCGCCCATAAGACCGAGTACACCGTCGGCGATGCCCTGAGCGTGGATAAACTCACCATCGAAGCCACTATGTCCGACAAGACCACAAAAACGGTAAACGTCACCGCCGCCATGGTCACAGGCTTCGATTCCAGCAAGGCCGTGGAGAAGCAAACCCTCACCATCACCTACGAGGGCAAAACCGCAACATTTGACATCTCCGTCAAGGCCAAGTCCACCTCCGAAACCGACTACGCCGTCACCTGCACCCGCACCTACGACGGCGTTATCGAAACCAACGCCTCCCGCGCCCGCCCCGGGGAAACCGTCACCATCAGCACCTACCCCAACAGCGGCTACGAGCTGGACGGCATCTGGGTCACGGACGACGACGGCTGGCGCGTCAGCCTCGAGAACACCGGCGGCGGGCGCTACCGCTTCACCATGCCCGCTTCCAGGGTCTACGTCTACGCGGAATTCACCTGGATCTACTCCTATTCCCGGCCCTCCCGCCCCTCCTCGTCCTCCTCTTACCGCCCCTATTACCCCACCTACACGCCCCCAACCACCGTCACCACCCCTGACATCACCATCCAGCCTGTGCCCAGCCCCAGCGCCGCGGCCCAGGTCTTCCGGGATATCCCCTCCACCTACTGGGCGGCGGGTGAAATCGGCTGGGCCTACCAGTCGGGCTATATGACCGGCACCACCGCCGCCACGTTCAGCCCCTACAGCTCTACCAACCACCAGCAGCTCTGGATGGTCATGGCCCGCATCTTCGGGAACCGTCCCGCGGGCATGGATCAGGCCAAAACCTGGGCCGTCAAGAACGGCATCGCCTCCGGCGACCACCCCACCACCCCCATCACCCGCCAGGAGATGATCACCGCCCTCTACCAGGCCGCCTTCCTCCTGGGCGGCGACACCGCCACCCAGGCGCCCCTCACCAATTTTGCCGACAGCGGGCAAATCTCCCCCGCCTCCCGGAACGCCATGGCCTGGGCCGTGGCCAAGGGGATTCTCAACGGCACCAGCGGCGGCAAGCGCCTGGATCCCGAGGGCACCGTCACACGCGCGCAGTTCGCTGTGATTCTCTACCGGTTCACGCAGAGGGTGCGCTGAGCATGAAAAAAGAACCCGCCTGGTTAGCCAGGTGGGTTCTTTTCGTCACTCTCATGTTGTCTATGTTATTCGCTTTTCTTCAATTTATCTGCTATTTCGCTCTTTACATCATAATCTCCACCAGGAGAAAGGGGCGGCAGGGCTTTCCCCTCCTCCTCGCTGATAAACACCGTCTGGTCCAGCGGATTGGACTTCCGGCACCCAGAGGCAGCGCCCCAAGAGAACCAGATATTCTCCGCGTTTTTCGGAGTGTAGTCCTCCTGGTGGCCAATGATCCGCCACTCTCCCTCGCTTTTTCGGTCAAAAAGACTGTAAGTATCCAACGGGGTCACCAAGAGCCGGCCTGCGTTGAGAACATCTTCCCCGGTAATGACCGGCTGGTCGGAAGCATAGTCAAATATTTCCACGATATGAAAGATTACCTTTGACATGATCCGCCCGAAGCGATAGGTGTGGTCATCATATTTAAAACAAAAAATGTCCCCAATTTTGAGAAACCTCAGCATGGTTCGCGGCTTCTTTTCCCATCCCCAGATCTTGATCATATCGCGCTCTTCCATCCCGTTTTTACGGCTCACAGCGGAATCTCCCTCTCCAGCTCCGCCCGGAAATCCGGATGCGCAATCGCGATCAGCGCCTTCGCCCGTTCCCGGACGCTCTTGAACTTCAGATTCGCCACCCCGTACTCCGTCACCACGTACTGCACGCAGGTCCGCGGCGTCGTCACGATGCTTCCCGGCGTCAGCAGAGGCTTAATCTTGCTTTGCAGCACCCCCGCCTTGTCCCGGTAGCTGGACCGCAGCGCAATGATGCTCTTTCCACCCGGAGACCACTGGGACCCGATGACCCATTCCAGCTGCCCACCCGTTCCCGAGTACATCCGCGGCCCCACGCTCTCCGCGTTGATCTGCCCCGTGAGGTCGATTTCCATGGCGTTGTTGATGGACACGACATTGCTGTTCTGGCAGATGTTCCGCGGATCATTCACCCAGCGGACCTCCTTGAAGCACAGGTCCCGGTTGCCGTCGGCAAAGGTCCAGAGCTCCTGGTCCCCCACGCACAGCGCCCCCACGGCCCGCCCGGTACATAGGGCCTTCTGGCTGTTGTTCACCACCCCCTGCTGCATCAGCTTCATCACGCAGTTGGTCAGCACCTCGGTATGAATCCCCAGGTCCTTCTTCCCCGCGTAGGCCAAACACTCGCCCACCGCGTTGGGCAGTCCCCCCTGCCCGAATTGCAGGCAGGCCCCATCCGGAATCATCTCCGCGATAAACCCGGCAATAATCCGATCCACCTCCGTCGCTGCAGGCGACCCATTTTCCGCCAGCGTATGATTGCTCTCCACGATAGCATCCGCCTCCGACACATGGAACAGCAGATGGCACTCCCCCTCGCTGACCAGCCAGGGCAGCCGCGGATTGATTTCCACGATCACGACCTCGCTCTGCTCCAGCACAGCCCGATCCAGATGGGACGCAGAAATACTCCGGCTCATCCACCCGTTTTCATCCGGCGGCGTACAAGTAATGACCGTAACCCGCGGCTCACGCGCGCAGATCCAGGCTCCATTTTTACTCAAATGCGTCGGCACAAAATGTACATTCCCCTGGGGAATCAAAGCCCGATCCCCAGCCAAAAAGTTGACATAATAATCCACCAACGCTTTATTTTCAGGCCGCAGCAGCACAGTATCCACCGGCGTAAACAACCCATCAAGCTCAATATGCCCCTGAATCTCAGTCAACCGTTCCGTCAACGCCGCGTCCACCGCATAAGGCCAACTAGCCGCCCCCGGCATACAAACAGCATCCCCGTCCCGAATCAACCCCGCCGCCTCAGCAGCAGACATCCGAAGCCCCTCAAACTGCTCCTGCCAGCTCCCGGCCCCCGCCATCCGCCCCCGGCGGACCGCACGCAACTCATTAGTACCCAAAATTCCCACCTCCAAAATTGTACCCCCATCATACTACGAAGGCTGGCGGTCTGTCAAGGTGCGTACCTACGGGGGGCCTCCGGCGGCTTCCTTTTCTCGAGAGAAAAGGAAGCGAAAAGAGCTTTCATACCGCTCTACGGTGCGGTGGGCGTTAAAGCCTGTCACACGGTAACGGGGCAGGTGCAAGTGGGACCTTCTATTGCGATAGAAGGTCCCACAGATTTCTTATGTAAACTGAAAAACCGTGGGGCATACCAGGATGGTATGCCCCACACGCAGGCACATGGTTACTGCGCAACAGCCTTCAACACCCACCAGATTCGCGTCGAGTTAAAAAGTTCTTTTGCTTACTTTTCTTTCAAGAAAAGTAAGCCGCCGGAGGCCCCCCGTCCCTCGTCCTCGTCCCCGTCGTCGGGCGGCGGTGGCGGCGGTGGCGGCGGTGTCTTCCACTTCCAGCTGGTGTGCTGGAAGATGGGTTCGCAGACGCAGAGGATGGCGGGCATCAGGAAGATGCTGACGACGGCGGAGATAAGGGCGCCGCGGGCCAGCATGACGCAGATGGCGCCGATTAGGTCGATGGAGGAGACGAAGGAGACGCCTAGGGTGGCGCAGAATAGGACTAGGGCGCTGGTTACTATCGAGGCGTCGGAGGAACAGGCGGCTATTTGGATGGCTTCCTTTCTCGTTAGGCCCTTCTTTAGTTCCTCCTGGAATCTGGAGGTCATTAGGATCGCGTAGTCTACTGTCGCGCCCAGTTGGACGCAGCTGATGATCGTGGGGGCTATGAAGGGGATTTCGGTGCCGGTGAAATAGCAGATGCCTTGGTTGATGAAAATGGCCAGCTCTATTGTGGCAACCAGGACTGCTGGGATGGTGATGGAGCGGAATACGATGGCGATTATCAGGAAAATGGCGGCAATTGAGATGTAATTCGTCACTCTGAAATCCACTGACGAAGTGTCAATCAGGTCGCGGTACATCGCGCCCTCGCCTGTGATCATGGCCTCCGGGTCGTAGCGGTGGAGAATCTCGTTCATGGCGTCCAGCTGCGTCGACACCTCATCCGTAGCGGGGGCGTAGCTGGAGTTGATCATCATGAGCTGGTAGCCCTCCTGGCGGAGCATATCTTTTACGGTGTCCGGGATGAAGAAGTCCGGAATGCCGGTGCCTAACATGCTGTGGTAGGAAACCAGGGACGTAATGCCCGGAATGTCCTCCAATTGTTCCTCCATCTCCGCCATGTCCGCGGAGGAAAGATCGTCCCGCAGGACCACAAAGTGGCTGGTTGCCATGTCGAAGTCGTCCTTCAGCTTTTCGTTGCTGACGATGGACGGGAGGTCCCGGGGGAGGGATTCGTCCAGCTTGTAGTAAATATTGGCGTGCTTCTGGGCGTAGACCGCCGGAAGGAACAGTACGAGCGTCAGAATCACCAGCGGTACGCGGGCCTTGTAAATCATCCTGTTCACCCGGTCAAAGGACGGAATCAGGGTCCTGTGATGGTGCCTGTCAATCTGCTTGTCAAACACCAGCACCAGGGACGGGAGCACCAGAATCACCGTCGCCACGCCCAGCACAACGCCCTTCGCCATGACGATGCCGATATCCTTGCCCAGGGTCAGCCGCATGAAGCACAGGGCCAGAAAGCCCGCAATCGTAGTCATGCTGCTGCCCGACAGGGACCGGAAGGCCGCGATAATCGCCTGGGTCATAGCGTCCCGCTTATCCTCATAGTGCTCCCGCTCTTCCTCGTAACGGTGGTAGAGGAAGATGGAGTAGTCCATCGTAACGCCCAGTTGGAGAACGGCGGCGATTGCCTTAGTGATGTACGAAATCTCTCCGAGGAAAATATTGCTGCCGAAGTTGTAAACAACGGCCATACCGATGCTGGCCAGATACACGAAGGGGAGCACCGTGGACTCCAACGTCACGCTCATCGCCACCAGGGCCAGAAGCACCGCCAGCCCCACGAAAACAGGAAGCTCGCTGTCCATCACGTCCCGCGTATCCTTGATCACCACGGAGAATCCCGCCAGGAAGCAGCGCTCATTGCACACATTCCGCACCTGCTGAATGGCCTCCATCGTCTCATCGGACGCGCCGGGGTGGTCGTACTGAATCAGCATCATGGTAGCCTGCCCCGAGAAGAACATCTCCCGAAAATCCGCCGGAATCATCTCCACCGGCACCTGGATGCCCACCAGATTGCTGATCCAGACCGCGCTGGACACGCCGGGAACGTCCTTGATATCCTGAATCAGCCGGTTCGTGTACCCCGCGGGCATTCCCTCCACGATCAGCATACTGGTCGCCGCCATCTGAAACGGTTCCTCCAGAAGCTGCTCGCCCTGGGAGGAGGGCAGGTCCTGGGGCAGGTAGGAGAGAATATCATAGTTGATGCGGGTGGCCACGAAGCCCAGGCCCGCCGGAATCAGCATCAGGACCGCCACCAGGGCTACGAAACGGGGTTTGCGCGTCAGCGTATGGGCAATTTTTTCGATCATAAAGGTCCCGCTCCTTTCCTGTCAGCGGAAAATTCCGGTAATGGCCTGCCAGAAGTCCCGGAACATCTGGACCACACGGTCCCAGAAGGTCGTCTCAGCCTTCACGGCTTCCGCCTCCGCCTCCTTCTCCGGCTCCGCCTCCTTGATCTCCTGGGTCCGGATCAGGACCTGGACGCTGGAGGGGGCGGGGTTCCGTTCGTCCGTCAGGGACACCGGCTCCGCCGTGGCGTCCATCAGAAGGAGGTTGTTCACGTCTCCGGTGTACTCGTTCCAGGTGTCCTCGATGATGTCCGTGATGGTGTTCTTGGCGTCCTTCACGTCCTTCGTAGTGGCCAGGGCGCGGGCCGTCTGTCTGAGGGCGGCGGCCAGGCCGCTGAGGGACTGCTGGGTTCCCTTATCCAGCTCCGCGCCGGAGGTCCGGAGGACGCTCTCCGCGTTGGCAATCAGGGCTTCCGTGTCCTGGATGGTGGTCACGGCGCTCTTGGAGAGGGTTCCGGCGTTGGCAAGGGCCTCCTGCAAGGTAGGCTCGTAGGCGTTCAGTTCTTCCCGCAGGCTGTCCACGGAGTTCAGCATTTCCCGGATCAGCCCCGAGGAGGCCCGCAGGGCCGCGGAGAGGTCCGCCGCGTCGTCCAGCATGGGGAACAGCAGGTACAGGTCCCCGCACAGGTCCGCCAGGTCCCCCGCCACCTTCGACGTGGGATATTTCAGCTCTTCCAGCTCCCGGGTCACCTGGTTCTGGATCTGGTCGATGCGGGCCGTGGCGCTGTCCAGGCCCCCGGTGATCAGGTCGATGACCGCGCCGCCGACGGTGTTCTCTTGGGCGGGAGGCGTCGTGGGCTTTTCAGGTGTTTCCGTGCTGGGGGGCGTAGTGGGGGTGTCGGTTCCGGAGTCTCCGCCGTCTGCCGGGTCGTTGTGGAGCAGGGACGCGGTGAGCGTTTCGCCGGCTTCCTCCGCGGCGGGTTCAGTGGTGTCGCTGTCGGATGTACGGTTGTTTTCCTCCGGAGCAGTTTCTGGAGATGCTTCGGGGGCTTCCTGGGGCGTCTGGGAATCCGCCGGATCTGCTTCCGCAGGGGTTTCAGGCTGTTCCAGGGTCGTGTCCGTATTTTCCGGAGGCGTTTCGGGCTTCTCTGGTGTTGCTCCAGGATTCTCCGACTTTGTATCAGGGTTCTCCGAAGTCGTCCCAGGATTCTCCGGCTTCGTGTCGGGGTTCTCCGGCTTCGTGTCGGGGTTCTCCGGAGTTGTCCCAGGGTTCTCCGGCTTTGTATCAGGCTTTTCCGGCGTGGTTCCCGGCTTCTCGGTATCGGGATTGCCGGGCCTTACGTTGGATGTATTTCCGCCGCTGCTGTAGATGGTCCACAGGTCCCCCATCTGCTTGGCCTGGCTCTCCGTGACGCCGGGAAGCTGGCCGCAGAAGGTCTGGAAGCTGATACTCCCTTTAGCGGCGTGGACGCCCGCCAGCTGCTTCGCCTTTGCCAGATTCGCCTGCTGGTCCGCGGGCACCGGGAGGCCCGCCGCGTCCGCCGCCAGGAGCTTCGCCAGTCCTGCCGCCTGGGCCTTCGCCTCCGCCGTCCCGGACCCGTTCAGTACCAGCATCTTCTCCATGAAGGCCGTCTGATCCGTCTCCGCGTAGGCGCTGTGGACGTTCTTCACCTTCTCCACCAGGGCCTTGCTGTTGGTGGACACCTTGTCGGTGCTGATATGGGTGCCCCCCAGGGCGTCCTCCAGGCGCAGGAGGCTCCACTCCAGGTCCCCCGCCAGGTCCAGAATGTGCTTCACGTCGGCGGTCCCCGCCTCCAGGTCTTTCAGGGCCTTCTCCACGTCCACCAACTGCTCCTGCAAATTCAGCACTGCGTCCGTCAGCTCGTTCAGGACGTTGGTGGAGCTGGTCACGGTGAGGCTCAGGGTTTTCAGGCGCTCCTCCACCGGCTCCAGAAGGACCGCCAGGTCCGTCAGGTCGCCCCGGAGGGTGTCGGCGCCCTCGTAGAGGGTCCCCTTGCTGTTGGAGAAGGTGCCGCGGGCGATTTCCAACTGGTCCAGGCCGCTGGCGGAGGCGTACAGCCCGCTCTGGATGCTGCTCAGGCTGTCCAGGAGGGCGTCGAGACTGCCGGAGAGGGCGTCGTAGTCGTCCTCCAGGTCGTCCTTGCGCTCGCTGAGCTTCGCAATTTCCTCCAGCTGGGCCAGGGTGGCGGGGACCATCAGAATGGTCATGCCGCCGAAGGAGAAGTCGTTGCTGCCCACGCGGATGGTGAAGTGCTGTTCCTCGCCGGGGAGGGCCAGGAACAGGGCCGTCCGCAGGTTGCCCACCAGCTGGACCTGGGCGCCGGGGGCCTCCAGAGACACGATGTCGTCCTGGTTGAAGATGGCCATGGCCTCCAGGGTGTAGTTATAGCGGGCGTAGTCGCTGGCCGTCTCGTTGGGCACGATGTCCAGCAGGATTTCCACTACGCCCTGCTGCCCCGCCAGGTCCTCCGCCTTTGCGGGGACGCCGTTCAGGGTATAGCGCAGGGTGACGGTCCAGGGGAGGGCGTCGAAGGGGGTGCGGGTCTTGCCCTCGAAGTAGAAGTGGTCCGGCGCGCCGCCGTCGAAGCGGAAGGCCGTCTTGTCTCCGGCGACGCTGGCGGGGGTGCGGTCGGTGAGGTTGACCACTTCGTCGTAGGCCCCGTAGTCGGTGAAGGACTCCGCGCCGTTCAGGGCGTAACTCTTCACGACGCTGCCCTCCACCAAATTTCCGTAGTAGTCCAGGGTTGCGTAGTAGGCTTCGTCATAGGTGGGCGCGACGCCGTCGCCGATGGGCTCGGCCAGGGCGGGCGTGACGCAGGCTGCGGCCACGCTGAGGGCCAGAGCCAGAGCGAAGGTGCGTTTCTTCCATGTTTGGCGCGGCATAAGGATTACCTCCATTTTAATCAGCAGTTGTCGATTAAAAAATTTTTGTTGATTTATTGAACTATGTTGATTATAATAGAGGCAGAGAACAGGGTCAATAGGCAAAATCCGGAAAATGTCTAAAAGACCGGCAAGTTCATAAAAATGCAACGAAAGAGGTGCAGCTATGAAGAACTCGGAGGACCGCAGGGCCAGGAGGTCGCGGAAGCTCCTGAAAGAAAGCCTGCTGACGCTTATGAAGAGGAAGTCCTTTTCGGAGATTTCCGTCCGGGACGTAACAGACGAGGCCGACATGAACCGGGGCACGTTCTACCTCCACTACTCCGGCACCGCCGACCTCCTGCAAAACCTGGAGGAGGACCTTCTGAACGAGATGCAGGTCCTGATCGACACCCACATCCCGGAGACGATGGAGGAGGGCACCGTCCGCCCGGTCCTGGAACCTGTCTTAGATTTCATCCTGGACCGCCGGGAAACCTGCGAAATCCTGTTCCGCAGCAGCGAGGCCAGCGGCTTCATCCAGACCCTCCAGCAGTTCATCCGCAGAAACGGGGAGCCCCTCATTGAAACCTGGTTCCACCCCCAGGACCAGGCCCTGACCGACTACTTCCTCAGCTTCCTGACCTGGGGGTTCATCGGGCTGCTGAAAGAGTGGTTCGACCAGGGGATGTCCGTCCCGCGGGAAGAACTGATTGCCGCGGCTCAGCGGGCGGCTGATGGTGCGGCGTCTTACTTTTTCTTGAAAGAAAAAGTAAGCAAAAAGAACTTTTTAACTCGACGCGAAACGGTGCGGGAGGGTGGTGCCTGCTCCGATCGTAGGAAGGAGACGCGGTTATGACGGCGAAACGGGCTATTATGGACGCTTTTCTTCGGCTCTTGGAGACGCAGGCGTTGCGGGAGATTACGGTGAAGGATATCGTGCGGGAGTGTAATGTGAACCGGAATTCGTTTTATTATCATTTTAAGGATATCCCGGCTTTGCTCCAGGAGATTGTGACGGATTACGCGGACCAGATTATTGCCGCGCAGGGGGCCGCTCCCTCCCTTGGCGACTGCCTGGATACAGCGGCCCGCTTCGCTATGGAGAAGCGCTTGATCATCCTGCATATCAGCCAGTCGGCCCACCGGGAGCTTTTCGAGGTGCATCTGATGGATGTCTGCCGCCGGGTGGTCCAAAGCTACGCGGACGCGGCCTTTGGGGAGCTTCCGCTCTCCGGCCAGGACCGCGAAATCATCCTCCGCTTCTACAAATGCGCCTGCTTTGGCCAGATCATGGAATGGCTGAACACCGGAATGCGCTATGACCTCCGCGCCCAATTCCGCCGTCTCTGCGAGCTGGCCGACGGCATGATAGAAACCATGGTCCGCCGCGCCTCAGAAAGCGCATAAAAAATCCAAGTGGTCCTTACCTCGATCGAGGTAAGAACCACTTCGCAATTCCCACGTTACCGTGTGACAGACTCAAACAACCACCAGAGCATAGAGCGGTATTAAAGCTCTTTTCGGTTCCTTTTCTCTCGAGAAAAGGAACCCGCCGGAGGCCCCCCGTACTCACTCGCTCTTCTGACGCAGGACTTCCTTCGTCATAGCGGGGAGGACCTTGAAGAGGTCGCCTACAATGCCGTAGTCGGCGACTTTGAAGATGGGGGCTTCGGGGTCTTTGTTGATGGCTATGATGCAGTCGGAGCCGCTCATGCCGGCCAGGTGCTGGATGGCGCCGGAGATGCCGCAGGCGATGTAGACTTTGGGGCCTACGGTTTTGCCGGTTTGGCCTACCTGGTGGGCGTGGGGAATCCAGCCGGCGTCTACAGCGGCTCTGGAGGAACCGACGGCGGCACCTAGTGCGTTCGCAAGCTCACGCACGGGGGCGAAGCCCTCGGGGCCGCCGACGCCGCGGCCGCCGGAGACGATGATTTCTGCGTCTTCCAGTTTGACCAGTTCGTTTGCTATCTCTTTTACCGATTCTACCAGTTCTACCTTGATTTCCTCTTGGGGGACTGGGATGCTTTCCTTGATGATTGGGACGGTTCTGCCCGGTTGGGGCGGGGCCTTTTTGAAGACGCCGGGGCGTACTGTGCCAATCTGGGGACGGGTGTCGGGGCACAGGATCGTCGCCATTAAGTTGCCGCCGAAGGCGGGGCGGGTCCAGGCCATGTTGCCGGTTTCGGCGTCGATGTCCAGGGAGGTGCAGTCTGCGGTCAGGCCCGTTTTGAGACGGCAGCTGACGCGGGGGGCAAAGTCGCGGCCTACGTTCGTCGCGCCTACGAAGATGATTTCGGGCTTGTACTTCTCTACCAGGACGTGCATTCCGTAGGCGTAGGCGTCGGTGAAGTAGACGGCGTAGTCGGGGCCCTCCACGCTGATGATCTCATCCGCGCCGTATTCCGCCGCGGCTTTCTCGGCCTCGGCGTTGTCCGCGCCGAAAAGAACGGCTACCAGCTTGCAGCCCAGTTGATCCGCGATGCGGCGTCCCGGGTTCAGGAGTTCCAGACCCACGCTCTTGGCCTTGCCCTCCGCCGTCTCCAGGAAGACCCACAGATTCTTATAATCCGCAAAATTCGTCATTGCCATCCCCTCCTTACAGAACCTTCGCGTCCCGCAGCATTCCGACCAGCTTCGTACCCATAGCGCCCGGATCGTCGCCGCTGAGGACGATGCCCGCTTTTTTCAGCTCCGGCGTGAAGCTCTTCTTCACCTTCGTCGGGGAGCCTTTTAAGCCGATTCGGTCCGGCTCGATTTGGAGGACCTCGTTGGTGAGGGTTTCGATCTCGGTGCGGTTCGCTTTCAGCTTGCCCTTGATGGTGGCGAAACGCAGTTCATAAGGGGCTTTCGTCACGGAAATGACGCAGGGGAGCTGGGCCGCCAGGACGCAGTAGCCGTCGTCGGTGTCCTTGCGGACGATGGCCTTTCCGTTCTCCAGCTCCACCTCTGTGGCATAAGTCACCTGGGCGTAGCCCATGTGCTCGGCAACCTCGGGTCCCACCTGTGCGGTGTCGCCGTCGATGGCCTGCTTGCCGCAGAAGATGATGTCGAACTTTTCGCCCTTCCGTTCCTCTAAAAACTGGATGGTGCGGGTGAGGGTGTAGCTGGTGGCGAGGGTGTCCGCGCCGCCGAAGGGGCGGTCACTGACCAGGAAGGCTTCGTCCGCGCCTACGGACAGGGCCTCTTTCAGCACGTCCTTCGCCTTGGGCAGGCCCATGGAAATGACGGTCACTTTCGTGGACTTATCGGCGTCCTTGAGGCGCAGAGCGGCCTCCAGGGCGTAGGTATCGAAGGTATTCAGGATACTGGGCACACCCTCCCGCATGAGGGTATTGGTCACGGGGTCGATTTTGATTTCCGTTGTGTCAGGGACCTGCTTGACACACACCACAACATTCATTCTGGTGCCTCCTTCTTAGATGAACGCCGCCGCGCAGGACGCGCCTGGGCGGCGGCGGATTCTTTTCCGGCGGATGGACGCGCCGTCTGCGGCTTTATTCCTGGATGTTGCGCGGGAACTGGGCAGGCGGGAACCAGGGGTACTCGGGGGGCATGTCCTTGGCGGGGTCCATCTTCCACTCGGGGGGCCGCTTCTCCAGGAAGGAGGCCGCGCCCTCCAGGGCGTCGGGGGAGACGCCGATGTAGTGGTAGCTGCACGACTCCAGCTTGTGGGCGGTCATGGGCCAGCGGGCGCCGGCCATCTGGTAGATCATCTGGCGGCACAGGGCCACGGACACGGGGGCGCAGTTGTCGGCGATCTCCTTGGCAATCTCCCGGGCGCGGGCATACGCCTGCCCCTCGGGGACCACTTCGGAGACGAGTCCGCAGGCCAGGGCCTCCTGGGCCTTGATGATGCGGCCCGTGACCACCAGCTCCACGGCCTTGGACACGCCCACGATCCGGGGCAGGAACCAGCTGGAGCACGCCTCGTTCACGAAGCCGCGCTTGGCGAAGACGAAGCCCATTTTCGCGTTCTCGGACATGATGCGCACGTCCATGGGCAGGGTCATGGTGGCCCCGATGCCCACCGCCGCGCCGTTGATGGCGGCAATGACGGGCTTCTTCATCTCGTAGAGCCGCAGGGCGTTGGTGCCGCCGGTGTCGCGGGTCTCGTGGATATCCTCGGCAGAGAAGTCGAAGGGCTTGCCGCCGGTGAGGTCGAACCCGGCGCAGTAGACGGGCTTCTTCGTCCCCTCGCCGCCGGTGAAGATCACCACCCGAACCGCCGCGTCGTTGTCCGCCGCGTCCAGAGCCTGGTTGATCTCCGCGCACATCGTATTGTTGTAGGAGTTCATGTTGTCGGGCCGGTGCAGGGTAATGGTCGCAATTCCCTCGGAAACATCGTACAGAATGGTTTCGTAAGCCATAGTGAACCGTCCTTTCATAGTCCCTGCCATGCCTCCAGCGGCCAGGGGCTTTGCCCCTGGACCCCACCAGAGGGGCACGCGCCCCTCTGGACTCTGGCAGATCAGGGTGTTTTATTGGGCCTGTTCTCCTAATTTAGAAGTTGGTGTCGAAGTAGCTGTCCTTGCTGCGGAGGATGTAGCCGCCTGCGATCAGGCGCTGGATGTCGGCGGAACCCTCAATGTTCGGGGCAACCAGGGAGTCGCGGACCATGCGCTCCACCTGGTACTCGGCGGTAACGCCGTAAGCGCCGTGGACGTTCAGGGCCAGCACGTTCGTCTCCACCGCCAGGTCGGAGATATAGCCCTTGATCAGGGCGGTGCTGCACTGGATCTTGCGGATGTCTCCGGCGTACTCGTCGGCGTCCGCCGCCGCCTTGTAGAGGCAGAGCTTCGCCGCCATGACGTTGGCCGCAATCTGGGCGATCCGGGACTGGACCGTGGGGAACTTCGCAATCGGCTTGTCGCGGTGCATCTTCTCCTTGGCGTACTTCACCGCCATGTCGTAGGAGCCGCCCATGGTGCCCGTGAAGACGGCGGAGAAGGCCAGCTTGCCGTAGGCGGTGGTGCCGATGAGGATGTCGAAGCCCTGGCCGTGGGTGCCCAGAACGTCCTCTTCGCCTACTTCCACCTCGTCCAGGAACACGTCGTAGACGTGGCTTCCGTGGAGGCTCACCTTGTCCCAGGGGTTGGAGAGGGAGTAGCCCTTGCAGAATTTGTCGATGATGAACGCGGTGCAGATCTCCGTCTCGGCCTCCTTGGCAAAGACCACCATGGGGCCGGGATAGGCCGCGTTGGAGATAAAGCGCTTCGTGCCGCTGAGATAATACTTGTCGCCCACTTTCTTGGCAATGGTGGTGAGCTGCTTGGGGTCGGAGCCGGTGCCGGGTTCGGTGAACGCGAAGGAGCCGCGGTACTCGCCCGCGATGCCGGGGACCAGGTACTTTTCCGTCTGGGCCTCGTTGGCGAACAGGTGGAACGCGTCAAGAGGCAGGTAGCAGACGGTCAGCAGGGTCGCCGCGCTGGCGGACACCTTTCCGATCTCCTCCAGGGCCACGGCGGTAGCCACGTAGCCCGCGCCGATGCCGCCGTGCTCCTCGGGGTAGGGCACGCCCAGCAGGCCCATTTCCGCCATCACGTCAAACAGGTCCTGGGGGAATTCCTCGGCCTTTTCGATCTCGTCGATCCGGGGCTGAACGTACTTGGTCGCAAAGGTACGCGCCGCGTCCCGCACAGCCAGCTGCACTTCGTTGAGCTTAAAATCCATACTGCAATCCTCCTATATAAAATGATGCAAATCCGATAGCGCTGAGGGCCTACTGCTTTGCCCAGCCGCGGATGATCGCGAGCTCCTTGTCCCGCTGGGCGGTAATCAGGGCGATCTGCTCCTCGTTCAGGTGGGAGAAGCGGCGCTGGGCTTTCAGGTACGGCGTCACGTCCTTGGGCTTGTCTGCGAATTTGTTCACCGTCACCTTGCCGTCCTGGTACTCCATCAGGGACCACATGCCACACTCCACCGCCATGCGGCCAATCTCCACCGTCAGCTCCGATGCGAAGCCCCAGCCCGTGGGGCAGGGAGCCATGATGTGGATGAAGGACGGGCCGTTGGTGTTCTTGGCCTTCTCCACCTTCGTGACGAGATCGTTGGGGTAGCTGGTGGAGGCCGTGGCGCAATACGGGATGCGGTGGGCCATCATGATCTCGAACATGTTCTTTTTCACATGCGTCTCGCCGAAGGAGCACGCCCCCGCGGGGGTCGTGGTGGTCGTCGCGCCCATGGGGGTCAGGCCGCTGCCCTGAATGCCCGTGTTCATGTACGCCTCGTTGTCGTAGCAGATGTAGATAAACTTCTGCCCCTGCTCCACCGCGCCGGACAGGGCCTGCAGGCCGATGTCCGCCGTGCCGCCGTCACCCGCGAAGGACACCACGTTCACGTCCTCCACGCCCATGGCCTTGTAAGCCGCCGCCATGCCCGCGATCACCGCCGCCGAGGCGGGGAAGGAGCTGGTCAGGGAGGGCGTGGTGTAGTTCATCTGGGGATACTGGGTGGTCACGGTGGACATGCAGCTCGCCGGCAGGCAGACCACCGTCTTCTCCCCCAGAACCTTCATTGTCAGCCGCCCCACAATGCCCAGGGAGCACCCAGGGCACGCCTTATGGCCGTACAGGTATTCCTTATCCGTCAAATCCTTTGCCAACATCGTCTTCACCACCTCATATCCACCATTTCCATGTCCTGGTACGCCCCGCCGTCCGCGGCGCGCTCCAGCTTCTGGTACATTTCCGCAATGGTCCCCCTGGGGATATCGCGGCCCGCCAGGCCCGCCACGAAGTTCACCGCCGGGACCGCCGTCCCCGCGCCCTGCATCGCGGCCTTGACCTCGCTGCCGATGGCGCCCTCGTAGCCGAAGGACAGGTCCCGGCTCACGATGCCCACGGCCTTCACACGGCCCGCCAGGGCCTTGAAGTAGTCCCTGGGGAAGGGGCGGATGAAGCGCAGCTTCACGAGGCCCACCTTCTTCCCCTCGCCCCGCAGGCTGTCCACGACCTCCTTGATGGTCCCGTTCACGCTGCCCAGAGCAACCAGGCAGACCTCCGCGTCCTCCATCCGGTACTCCTCCAGCATCCCGCCGTAGCTCCGGCCGAAGGCCGCGCCGTACTCCTTATCCACCGCCTGGATCACGGCCTCCGCATCCAGGGTGGCCTGCTGCTGCTGCTGACGGAACTCCATGTTCCAGTCCGTGCCCGCGCTGATGCAGTAGCTCTTCGGGTGCTCGAAATCCACCGCGTTCAGGGACTTGAAGGGCGGCAGAAACGCGTCCACGTCCTCCTGGGCGGGGACCTCCACCATTTCATATGTATGGGTGTTGACGAAGCCGTCCAGGTTCACCATAACCGGCAGATACACCTTCTCGTGCTCCGCGATCCGGTATGCCTGGATGATCATGTCCAGGGCTTCCTGCCCGTTCTCCACGTAGACCTGAATCCACCCGGAGTCCCGCTGGGAGATGGAGTCCCGCTGGTCCCCGAAGATGTTCCAGGGCGCGGCAAGCGTCCGGTTGGCGTTCATCATAACGATGGGGAAGCGGCTTCCGCTGACGTAGTGGAGCATTTCGCACATGTACGCCAGGCCCTGGGAGGACGTGGCAGTAAAGGTCCGGGCCCCCGCCAGGGACGCGCCCATAGCGCTGGCCATGGCGCTGTGCTCGCTCTCCACGTGCATATACTGGCACTTCATCAGCCCGTCCGCCACGAACTCGGAAATTTTCTCAACCACGATGGTCTGGGGGGTGATGGGGTACGCCGACACCACGTCCGGGCGGCACAGCCGCACGGCCCAGGCCACCGCCTCGTCGCCGTTCAGGAACATCTTCACCTGTTCGCTCATGCCTCCTCACCCTCCTTCACCATGGTAATGGCCTTCCTGGGGCACTCGTGGGCGCAGAGGCCGCAGCCCTTGCAGAAGTCCATGTCGATGTTGACCTCCCGGTCGATGACCCCGTCGGGGCACAGCGTCCAGCAGATCATGCACTTCACGCATTTCTCGCGGTCCACCACGGGCCGCATGGTCCGCCAGCCCGCGTTGCCCTCCACCAGGATGCCCGCGTCCGCGCAGGGCCCCAGGGGCATTTCCGCCGCGCCCACCGGACGGCGGAAGCTGTGATCAATCTCCGGCTTTCCCTTCATGCCCGCACCTCCCCGATTTCTCCGCAGACCCGCTCGATAATCTCCAGATTCTTCTTCACGATCCGCTCCGGAAGCAGCTCCCGGCAGGCGTCCTCCATGCCCTTCCTGTCGGCCACGCCGCTGTACAGCGCCGCCACAGCCATCATGGCCGTGTTGGAGATCTTGGCTTTCAGGATCTCCAGGGAGATCGTGTCCGCGTCGAAGGTGACCACCTTCCCGCCGGTGAGGCCCAGTTCCTCCGGGGTCCGGGTGCTGTTCACGAAGACGGTGCCCCCCTCCTTCAGGCCGCTCATCACGTCCTGGGACTCCAGCAGGGTCTGGTCGATGACCACGGCATAGTCGTAGTCATAGATCTGGCTGTGGTCCCGGATGGGGCGCTCGTCAATGCGGGTAAAGCCGAAGACGGGGGCCCCCCGCCGCTCCGGCCCGAAGGACGGGAAGGCCTGCACATAGCTCCCCGAGTGCTTCACCGCCGCCAGGGCCATGAGCCGGCAGGCCGTGAAGCCCCCCTGCCCGCCCCGGGCGTACCATTTGATCTGAATCATTTTCTCGCCTCCAAAAGTGTATACAGTAGCAGAAAATCGTATACATCTATTGTAGCGGAAATGGCAAAAATTTTCAAGACTTTTCTTTCGCTTTCCAAATTTTTGTGAGTTTTACACGAAACGGGCTTCCCTTTTTTCACATGGTTTCCCCCACGCCCGACGCCCTTGCTCTTGATTTTCCGCAAAAAATATGTATGATGGTACTATATACGTGAAAAATGAGGGTTGATATGAACAATAACACACGCAAAGTCCTGAGCCGGGAGGTCTACGAGAAGATCAAGGAGATGATTTTCTCGAAGGAGCTGGCCCAGGGGGACCGGATTCCGGAGGAGAAGATGGCGGAGTTCGTCGGCGGAAGCCGGACGCCCGTGCGGGAAGCCCTGCGCCTTCTCTCTGCGGAGGGTCTGGTGGAGGTGGCACCCCGGCACTGCGCCAGCGTCCGGGTCTACGACCAGCAGGCCATGGAGGAGGTGGGCACCGTCCGCCTCTCCCAGGACATCCTCGCCGCCCGCCTGGCCATCCAGTTCGGCACGAACCAGGATTTTTTAGATATGCGCCCCCTGGTGGAGGTCTGCGAGGAGTGCGCGAAGCGCGGAGACATCCAGGGCTTCATCACCTCCGACCACAGCTTTCACACCAGAATCGTAGAGGTCAGCCGCAACCGCATCCTGATAGACAACCAAAAGCGCCTCTACCAGATCATCCGCCTGATCCAAATCTCCCACTACTCCAACGTGGAAAAAAGCCTCCAGGACGTCCGCCACCACCGCGAAATCCTCGACGGCCTCTTAGCCCGCGACTACGTCCGCACCTCCAACGCCATCTGCGACCACCTCAAGGACTACTACCACATCAACGCCGCCATCGCCAACACGTTCCGGGCGCTACACCACAGCGTGAATCTCTGAGGGCTCCCGCCTTCAGACTCCTGGCCGCAAAGGGGGCTTTGCCCCCTCTGCACTTCCCCACCAGGGGAAACTGTTTCCCCTGGACCCCGCTAACTTTTGTCTCCTTTGAGGCCCTCTGCGCCTCTTGTACATTTTTTATTTGATTGGAGTTGTTTCATATGTTCAAGGATCTCGTTCTGGCTAACCGCAGCTACCGCGGCTTCGATGAGAGCCGTACCATCACCAAGGAGGAACTTCTGGATCTGGTCGGGCTGGCGCGCTGCACGCCCTCCGGGGCCAACAACCAGCCCCTCAAGTACCGCCTCGTCTACCAGCACGACGAGGTGGAAACCGTCGTCGCTAACACCAAATGGGCCGCGATGCTTCCCCAGCTCACCATCCCCCACGACGGGAAGCACCCCACCGCCTTCATCGTCGTCTGCGTGGACACGGCCATCTGCGCCGCGCCCGCCAACTGCCAGGCCGACGTGGGGATCGCCTCCCAGACCATGCTCCTGGGTGCGGCGGAAAAGGGCCTCGGCGGGTGCATGATCGCCAACTTCAAGAAGGACGCCATGGCGGAACTCCTGCACCTCCCGGAGGGGATTGTGCCCACCCTGGTGATCGCCCTGGGGAAGCCCGACGAAAAGGTCGTCATCGTGGACGCGGAGGGCAGCACCAAGTATTACAGGGACGAAGCCGATGTCCACTATGTTCCGAAGCGGAAGGTCGAAGACCTGGTAATTGACTGAGAAGCGCTGGAAACGAACAAGGCCGCGCCCATCCCCCAGAGCAGAATTCGGGGGATGGGCGCGGTCTTTTTATGCCCTGATTCAGTTCAGAAAACGTCGTAAACCGTCTCCCCGGAGGCGTCTTTCACGGTGTAAACGGTAAAGCCGTTATAAGTCAGCTCCCCGTCCTCGCCGCCCTCAACGAGGCAGCTGGGGGCGTAATCGGAGGAAACCGGCTGTCCGATGGCGGCGTAAAGCTCGCTGACGGGACGGCCCACCAGGTTCGCAGCGGTGGCCTTCGGATCGGCGGCGGGTTTTTCAGCGGGGGCGGCGGGTTCTTCAACCGGAGCCGCGAGCGCTTCCTCGGGGGCGGGTTCAAGCGCCGGAGGTGCTTCCACGGGCTGGGTCTGGACGGGGGCCGTCCTTACGGCCTCCTCAGGCTGATCTGTGCCGCCAGATTCGGCGGGGCTCTCTTCTTCCCCAGGCGCGGCCTCGCCCTCTTCGGGGGCGGGTTCGCTGTCGGAGGGCTCGGTGGGGGCATCGGGGGCATCATTTTCCTTGCTGTTGTCCGGAGCCTGCTGATCGTCCGTCTTGGGCTGGGAATTGGTCTGGGCAGGGGGATCGTTGGGTTCGTTCACCGGGGCGGACTGTCCGCCGCAGGCGCACAGAGCGCACATCAATGCAAGGGCCGTCAAAACCACACAAAACTTTTTCATCACTTTTTATCTCCTTTTGTCAGTTATTCAGCCCTCGGGCCGTATGTAGCGCCAACTGTTTTTGGCATCCAGGAATTTGTAGAGGTTCACGTCTGTCCGGCCCTTCTGGTGGTAGGACATCTCCAGCTCCGGGTCGAAAATGCGGTACGCGCCGTCGAACGCAATCTCCACCCAGGCGTGGGGGCTGGCGTTCTGGCCCACCAGGCCGCTGTAGATCACGGAGTCATAGCCGATCCAGCGGGAGAGATACCAGAAGACGGAGGCGTAGCAGTAGCAGTTCCCGCGCCCCGTCTCCAGGAGAAGCAGGGCGTCGTCCAGCATGAAGTCCGACGCGCCCATGGCGTAGGTGGGGCGCTTGCGGTACTTGAATTCCTTCGTGTCCCGGACGTAGAGGTACAGGGCACGGAGGCGTTCCTCCCGGGTCATGCCCTCTTTGGTTTCCCGGAGGACGATAGTGCGGAGCAGGCCGTCCAGCTTGGCGCTGCCGGAGGTAAAGCGCCCCGCGGCGTTCAGGGGCAGGCCCCCGACCTGGGTGTTGCGCAGGATATCGTTCCGGTCGGCATCGTAGTAATAGAGCCAGCCGTCCACGAGCTGGAAGCCCTCGGCGGGTACCTCGGCACGGGCCGTGTGAGCGGTCCAGCGCTCCTGGCCGTCGGCGTCCTCGAAGCTGTGGGCGATGGACGCCTCCATCACGTCCGCGTAGAACCAGCTGTCCGGCGGGACGTCTAAGTAAAACGCAGGGTGGGCGGTGAGTATGTAAGCAGCGTCGCCGCTGCGCCCCAGGGCGCGGTTCAGCAGGACCGCCGCCTGGGCGCGGGTGATGGGGTCGTCGGGATGGAACAGCCCGTCGCTGTTCCCCCTGGCCCAACCCGCCGCTTTCGCGGAGAGAATGTAGGGCGCATCCGGGGACGCCGGGTCCACATCGGGAAACTGCTCCGTCCCGTCCGTCTCCAGCGGGAAGAAGCTGGCAATACAGCGCACGAACTCGCCCCGCGTAATCTCATCACCAGGCGCGAACGTCTCCGCCCCCGCCCCCATGACCCCCAGGCTTCCCATGGCCCGGACGGCCTCAGCGTACCACGCCGCCTCCGGCACATCCGCATACTCCGCCGTCAGCTCCGGGGCCTCCGGAAGCAGCCGGAACAGCATCTGCGCCGCCTCGGCGCGGGTGACGTTCCGCCAGGGATGGAAGCTGGGGAACGCGCCTCCGCTGCCGTAAATATAGGGGATGTGTTCATCCGTTACGAGGTTTACGCCCGCAGGCGTTTCCGCCGCCGCGGCTTCCTCCGGCGCTTCCGGATTCTCCGCCTCAGCGGCGGAAACCGGCACCGAAAGCAGCAGCGCCAGCGCCATCAAAAAAGCGATCCAGCGTGTTTTCACTTCTGCACCTCTTTCAATGAAGCGCGCCATTCACCCTCCGGCTCAGTGTAACCAGACACACAGCTCACGCCGTCAGAGGTAAAGTACACCGCCGGGTCATTCTCCCCCAGCGCGTCCTCTGGAATATACGCCGCAAAGCCGCCGTTCTCCAGCCGGAATGCCTCAAATCCGTCCAGGTACACCGCAGTATCCGGGTCCGGAACCACAGGCAGAGTGCCCGTAACCAGTATATAGCCTGGAAGTTTGTCTGCATTCCGCTCCATGGGCACGGCAAAATCCACCGCTTTCCAATCGAAGCTGCCAATGCTCCGGCTTGGCGCAGGCATCAGCGGCACATTCTGGATCAGGTAGCGGATATTCCGCTCCACCAGCTCCACCACCACCCTGTCGGCCTCCCGCTCCGGAATCAGGTCCAATCGGTAATCCGGGGCCCGGGAGAACAGCGCCGCTCTGGAGCTGTCCGCCATATACGGATACAGCAGGTTCCCGAAGGAGTCCCGGAACATCAGCAGAGAGTGATCCCCCTGGCCGTGGGTCATGATCGTGAGGTTTTCCGCCGAGCGGATGGGGGCGTCGTACTCGAATTGCAGGGCATCGCCGCAGTAGGTCCAATCGGTGTCCAGGCCGTCTCCGGCGGGGTAGAGCATATCGTAGAGGTCCCCCTTGTGGACCAACTCGGGGCGGAAGTGGGCGTCGAAGTAGCGGGTGGTCCGGCCCATGTTCAGGGCCTCGTTGAGGGCGTCCGCCGCCAGAGCCGCGCCCTGGCTGTTCCAGTGGGAGTCTGTCTGGAAGTACAGCGTCTCCGGCCGCTCCCGGAACAGGGCGAAGAGGTCCAGGTACTCCACCCGTTTCCGCGCCAGGCATTCCGCCAGGCGCTCCGCGTTGGAGCGCACGTCGTTCCGGGGCAGATCGGGCATGTGTTCCGGATAGAGGGAGTTCTTATTGGGGGCCAGGGTGAAGAGGAAGGACGTGCTCTGGCTCTCGCAGTATTCGCCCATCAGCGCCAGGTTGTGGGCAGCGGAGGCAATCTCGTACTCCGTCATAGGGTTGGTGCCCGTGTAGTCCTCCAGGGTGTCGCCGAAGTACAGCCAGCCCTCCGAGCCCAGCACCACGTCCTCCGTAATGGAGCTGCGGAGCAGCTTCGCGTTCAGGGCCGACCAGCCCGTGATCATCTTCTGGCGGAGGAAATAGTTGTCCTCCAGGTAGTCCAGCATCTGGGAGAGGTAATTGCGGTTCAGGTTCCCCTCCCCGTCCCGGAGGGCGGGGGCGGAGGCCAGGGTCTGATTGCCTCCCGCCTCCCCCTGGGACGGCAGGAGCATCCCCAGGGACGGGATCAGGCAAATCAGCATGATCAGCGCCGCGAAGGCGGCATAGCCTAACTTTTTTCCCATCACGCCACCTCAAAACTGCGTATAGATGAAGGGCTGGAAGCCGCTTCCCGCCGCGCACAGCAGGCACAGCACAAACAGCCCCGCCGCCGCGATATAGCTGACAGGACGCCAGAATCCGCCGGAGGCCCGCTCTTTCAGCCACGGCCCCACAGGCGTACTGCCCACAACCCCCGCGCCCATGGCGCACCACGCCGCCGGGGAGATCCGCGCCAGCGCCAGACCGGACTCCGCGGCGGTCCCGCCGGTGAACATGGCCCGGTAGACCATAAGGGCCTCACCCAGGCTGGAGGCCCGGAAAATCACGAAGCCCAGGCACACCACCAGGAGCGTGTACACGTGGCTCAGCACCTTTCCCGGCAGGGTCCGGCCCAGGGCCTTCACCCGCTCCGGCATGTAGCTTTCCAGCGCGGAGAACACGCCGTGCCACACGCCCCAGATCACGAAGGTCCAGCTGGCCCCGTGCCACAGCCCGCAGAGCAGGAAAACGATTGCCTTGTTCACGCCCTTGCGCACCGTGCCGCGGCGTCCGCCGCCCAGGGGGATGTACAGGTAGTCCCGGAACCAGGAGGACAGGGAGATATGCCAGCGCCGCCAGAATTCCGTTATGGACGCGGAAATGTAGGGATAGTTGAAGTTCTCCGGGGTATCGAAGCCCAGAATGGACGCCAGGCCGATGGACATGTCGCTGTAGCCGGAGAAGTCGAAGTAGATCTGAACCGTGTAAGCCGCCGCACCCAGCCACGCCAGACGGAAGTCCAGATCACCGGCGCTCATGCCGAAGGCGCTGTTGGCAATTCCCGCCGCCGCCTCGGAGATCAGCGCCTTTTTCGCGTAGCCCACGATGAAGCGCCGCAGGCCCCGCGCGATCCGCTCCGCGTCCACGGGACGTTTCTCCAGGCGTTCGGCGAAGGAGCCGAAGCGGCTGATGGGTCCGGAGGTAATCTGCGGGAAGAAGGAGATGTACAGGAGGACGTCGGAGAAGCGCTTCGCCGCGGCGTTCCCGTCCCGGTAGACGTCGATGGCGTAGGACATGGCCTTGAAGGTGAAGAAGGAGATGCCCACGGGCAGAATCAGGGAGGTTTCAGGCAGCCGGAGGCCCAGCAGGCCGTTCAGCATCCCAGTGAAGAAGTTCCAATACTTGAAGGAGCCCAGCAGGAGCAGATGAATGATCAGCACCGCGGCCAGAAGCAATTTTTTCCGTCCGCCCCCGTCCTTGGGAAGCCAGATTCCGGCCAGCCATGTCAGAATGACGGAGGCCAGCAGGCAGGGGATTCCCTGCCACTGTCCGCAGGTATAAAAGAGCAGGCTGACAACGGCGAGAAACCAATTTTTACACCGCACTCCGGGAATGATCAAGTAAAGCAAAAAAACCGGAGGCAGAAAGAAGAACAGGAATGGGGCGGTATGGATCGCCAAAAAGCAACACCTTCTTCGTCAAAAAAGCCAAAAATCCGCCAAAAACCAGGAGAATATGGAATCCGCACCCACCGCAGACGCCGCACTCCCCCGCGGTATAGCGAAGTAATGATACCACAAACAATAACAAAATGCAACAGTCTTTGACAGTGCCCGCCAAATTTTTTGTGCCTCCGGCGGGCGGGGGGCCTCCGGCGGCCAGAGGGCTTTGCCCTCTGGACTCCTACCAGGGAGGCAGGCGCCTCCCTGGACCCTGGCAGATCAGTCCGTTCTTTATAGTATGCAGAGTCCCGGGGCCTTTTTCGGGTCCCGGGACTCTTTTCTGTTTACTTGCCGAAAATTTCTGCCGCTTTTTGCATGTTCTCGATTACGGGAACGCCGAAGGGACAGCGCTTCTCGCAGCCGCCGCAGGCGACGCACTCGCTTGCGTGATGGTCCAGGACCGCGTAGTGCTCCCGCACTGTCTCGGGGACGCTGCCCTGGGCTTTCGCCAGATTCAGGAACTTCGTCACCGACGCTACGTCAATGCCCGCCGGACACGGCGCACAGTGGCCGCAGTACATGCAGTGGCCCTTCCAGCTGATTTTGGGCAGGGACGCAAACGCCTCCGCGTAGTCCCGCGCGCTCTCCGGCGCGTCCTCGTAGGCAATGCTGGTTTTCAGCTCCTCCAGGGTCCGCGCCCCCGACATCACCGACGCTACGCCGGGACGCGTCAGCGCGTAGTTCAGGCACTGGTACAGCGTCAGCGCCTTGCCCGCCGGGGAATACTCGCTCAGGAGGTCCCCGCCGCCAAAGGCTTTCATCACCGTGATCCCTACCCCCAGCCGCTGGCAGGTCTCATATAGCTCCCGCCGCTGGGGGTCCATGTTCACCAGGGGTTCCGCGTAGTTCTTCTCCGCCCAGAGCTCCTCCACATCCTCCCCCGCGGGCTGGAGGTCGTAGCACGGGTTCACGCTGAACATCAGCACGTCAATCAGCCCCGTTTTCACCGCCGCCAGCGCCACCTCCGGATTATGGCTGGACAGCCCCGCGGAGAGAATCACGCCCCGCTTTTTCAGGTCCTGCACGTAGTCCATCACGCCGCCCGTGAGCACCGTCTCCCAGTCGGCCATGGAGTCCACGTAATGGATCATGCCGATTTCAACGCGGTCCGTCTCCAGACGGCGGAGCTGGTCCTCGAAGCCCGCCCGGACCTCGTCCATGTTCCGGGTCCGCATGTACTGCCCATCCTTCCAGACCGCGCAGACGTGGGCCTGGAGGACGAACTTCTCCCGCCGTCCTCTAAGCGCCTGCCCCAGGTTGGAGCGGAACTCCGGGTTCGGGGTATAGAGGTCGATGCAGTTCACCCCGCCCGCCTCCATGGCGTCCACCAGCTCCTTGACCTGCTCGAAGGGCTTGTCCACGAAGCCCTCACAGCCCATTCCAATCTCACTCACCCGCAGGCCCGTCCGGCCCAGCTCCCGATACTGCATGATGCGCCCTCCTTGTTTCTGTAAAATATGTTATATAAGGTAAAAACGAATTCTGACAGGCTATATCCCCTTTTCCAGCCGCGCCAGGAAGAAGGCCAGGAGGAACCCGCCGCCGCAGCACAGAGCCGACAACACGATTTCCATGAGGCCCGTGTACTCCACGGGGACAATCACCAGCGTGGAGGCCAGAACGAAGCCCAAGATGCCGTGAAAGGCGATGGAGTAGTGCTGGCGGAAGAACCACGTCACCAGGCGGGCCAGCAGCAGAATCGCCAGGCCCATCCCCGGGAGGCTCGCCGCCAGGACGAGGAAATCCAGGTTTGCCAGGCCCTCCAACATGGGCTGGTAGAGGCCCAGGGCCATCATAATGGACGAAGAGGTCATGCCGGGAATCACGATGCTCATGCCCCAGAGGACGCCGCAGAAGTTATACCACCAGAAATTCGGCTCCACCTCCGCGTGGGCGATCCGGCTGACGTAGAAGAGGCCCGCGAAGACGGTCAGGGCGCACAGGGCCAGGCTCAGCCATGAAAAGGCATTCCGCCCCTCCTTCCCGGCCTCTCGGAAGAGGGAGGGAATCGTGCCCACAATCAATCCGATAAAGAGCCAGGTAGTAACGGCGTCGGAGAGGACGATTGCGGCGGCAATTCCCTTCGCAAAGGCCATGAACCCGGCGCACCATCCGATCCCCAGGGGCAGGAACCCCCGCCAATATTTCGGCAAAGCGGACCGCGGCCGTGTCAAAAGCTCCATAAAAGGCCGATAGATATCAAAGACGACGGCCAGCACCCCCCCGGACACCCCAGGCAGGATCGCCCCCGCCCCGATAAGGAACCCGCACAAGAGCCACCGCAGAATATTTTTCCGTTCCGCCAAGAGATCACCACCCAGCAACCAAAGAATGCAAAATCCAAAAAAACAGCCAGTCCCCCAAAAGAAACCCGATCTGCCAGGGTCCAGGGAGGCGCCTGCCTCCCTGGTGGGAGTCCAGAGGGCAAAGCCCTCTGGCCGCCGGAGGCGGGAAGCCCCGCTGGCAGCCCCCCGTCCCCCTGCGGGGATACGGTGCGCACCACATATGATAGCATTTTTGCCAGCGTGGTTCAATCCAATTCGGGGGGAAATTTTTCGAGGGCGTTTTGTGGGGAATGTACAGAGCGGAGGGTGGGGTTGGTGGGGGTTCTGGGGAAAATGACCGTTGACAGGAGGTATAAAAACAGGTAAACTTAGTGGGTAAACAATTCTTCAATTGCATATTGCAAAGACGATGAAGAGAAGAGTACGCCGGACGATACGTCGCAGAGAGCCTCGGGGGCTGGGAAGAGGTACGGAAGGGCCGGCGGAACATGGTCTTGGAGTTGCGCCGCCGACTGCGGACTTCCCTCTTTTGGGGTCCCCATAGGCCGCGACGTGTGCGCACGTGACAGCGCAGGAGTGTGATCGCACTCCGTAAGGCCGTCCCCGTGAGGGGGCGCGCGAAACAAGGTGGTACCACGGCGCGTTTGCGTGCCCGTCCTTGAGGCTTGACGCTTCAAGGACCTTTTTATTTTTGCCCCGGTGAAAGGAGTAAGCGCTGTGAGCAGTCCCATTATCCAAATCCAGCACCTGAGCAAGACCTTCGACGGCGGCGGAAGCGCCGTCCACGCCCTGGAGGACATCAACCTCGACATCCATGAGGGCGAAATCTTCGGCATCATCGGCCTCTCCGGCGCGGGGAAGTCCACCCTCGTGCGCTGCATGAACCTCCTGGAGCGGCCTACCGCCGGCACCGTCCGGGTGGACGGTCAGAACCTGACGGAGCTGTCCGAGAAGGACCTCCGGCTGGCGCGGCGGAAAATCACCATGATTTTCCAGAGCTTCAACCTGCTGATGCAGCGCACGTGCCTGCGAAACGTGTGCTTCCCCATGGAAATCGCGGGGGTCCCCAAGGCCCAGGCGAAAAAGCGGGCCGCGGAGCTGCTGGAGCTGGTGGGCCTGGGGGACAAGGCGTCCGCCTACCCCGCCCAGCTCTCCGGAGGCCAGAAGCAGCGCGTGGCCATCGCCCGCGCCCTGGCCACCAACCCCAAGGTCCTCCTCTGCGACGAGGCCACCTCCGCCCTGGACCCCACCACCACCGTCTCCATCCTGGAGCTGCTGAAGGACCTGAACCGCCAGCTGGGCGTTACCGTGGTGGTGATCACCCACCAGATGAGCGTGATTGAGGAAATCTGCTCCCGTGTGGCGATTCTGGACGGGGGCGTGGTGGCGGAAATGGGGGAGGTCCAGGAGATTTTCTCCAATCCCACCACCGACGCCGCCCGGCGGCTGGTCTACCCCGGCGGCATCAGCGCCGCCCAGGTCCCCGCCAGCACCCGCGTGATCCGCATCTCCTTCAACGGCGGCACCGCCTACGACCCGCTGATCGCGTCTCTGGCCATCGACTGCGGCGTGAAGGTGAACATTCTCGGGGCCGACACCCGGAACGTGGGGGGCAAGGCCATCGGCACCATGCTCCTGGGCCTGCCGGAGAACCCCAACGAGGCCGCGAAGGCCCTCAACTACATCCGTGCGCAGAAAAATATTACGGTCGAGGAGGTGCCGGATTACCATGAGTGAGTTTTTGATTGGGCTCTTTGAGGGCTGGGGCATCGCCAAGGTGCCGGAGCAGATTGCGTACCTGTCTGATTTCGGCAATCTCGCTTTCGAGATTTGGGAAACCATTTACGCCCCCGCTTTGGCGACGGTGTTTGCCTACATGATCGGACTGCCTTTGGGAATCATTCTTGTCACAGGCGAGGAAGGGGGCATTCGGCCCCTGCCCAAGGCGCTGATGAGCATTCTGAATACCATCGTAAACCTTCTGCGCTCCGTACCGTTCCTGATTCTGATGGTTATGGTTATCCCCCTGTCCCGCCTGATTCTGGGCACCAGCGTGGGCACGGCGGCTACTATTGTCCCGCTGACGGTTGCGGCGGCTCCCTATATCGCCCGGCTGGTGGAGATTTCCCTGCGGGAGATGGATCGGGGCGTGATTGAAGCGGCCCAGGCGATGGGCTGTTCCCCCTGGCAGATTGTTACCAAGGTTATGCTGCCCGAGTGCCGCCCTTCCCTGATCAACGGCGCGACCAACGCCTCCATTACCATTCTGGGCTACGGCGCTATGGCCGGAAACATCGGCGGCAGCGGTCTGGGTGCCGTGGCCCTTATGCGGGGCCATGGGCGCAATCAGGTCATTGTCATGTACGTGGCCGTGATCATTCTGGTCATCATGGTCCAGATCATCCAATCCATCGGTACCGCCTGGTCCGTCAAGTCGGACCGGCGTATCAATCAATCCAATTCTAAAAAGGAGTAAATTGTCATGAAAAGAAGAATCTCTGTCCTTGCACTGGTCCTGATCCTGCTCCTGGGCCTCACCGCCTGCGGCGGCGGCAGTTCCAGCGGCTCCAACGCCTCCGGCGATTCCGGCGATTCCGGCTCCGGCGAAACCGTCACCATCAAGGTCGGCGCGACCCCCGCCCCCCACGCCGCCATCCTGGAAGTCGCCAAGGAGCTTATGGCCGCTGAGGGCTACGACCTGGAAATCATCGAGTTCAACGACTACATCACCCCCAACGACTCCCTCGAGGACGGCTCCCTGGACGCCAACTACTTCCAGCACATCACCTACATGAACGGCTTCAACGAGGAGCACGGCACCCACATGGTCAGCGCCGCCGCCATCCACTACGAGCCCTTCGGCCTCTACGCGGGCAAGACCGCCGCTCTCGCCGACCTGGCCGACGGCGCCCAGATCGCCGTCCCCAACGACGGCACCAACGAGGCCCGCGCCCTTCTCCTTCTGGAGCAGGAGGGCCTGATCACCCTGAAAGAGGGCGTGGGCCTCTCCGCCACCAAGAGCGACGTGGCCGAGAACCCCCACAGCTTCGACATCGTCGAGCTGAACGCCGAGCAGCTTCCCTCCCGCCTCGCCGACGTGGACATGGCCGTCATCAACGGCAACTACGCCATTGACGCGGGCCTCAAGGTGTCCGACGCCGTTGCCGTGGAAGCCGCCACCGGCGACGCCGCCGAGGCTTATGCCAACGTCGTGGCCGTGAAGGAAGGCAACGAGAACAGCGACGCCATTCAGGCGCTGGTGAAGGCCCTCCAGAGCGACGAGGTCCGCACCTATATCGAAGAGACTTACGACGGCGCGGTGGTTGCGCTGTTCTGAGTACCTCTGTAAAAGGAGGCCGGGTTCAATACCCGGCCTCCTTTAGCTCTATAATCCCAAACGCATCTTCACCGTCAGAACGGCGCAGCCCACCAGCAACAGAGTCAAGGCCCCCTGCCCCCACAGGAGGTTATAGCTCACCGCCTCTTTATCGAGCCGCCGTCCCTCCGAGATCGACACAAACACATACAGCGCCACAACGCCGAACACCACCGCGATCCCATCCGCGGCCGCTTCCTTCCCCAGCGCCGACGCAATCAGATACAGCGCAAACCCGATCCCGCTGACAATCGCCCCCGCGTTCATCTGACGCACCGTCCGCAAAAGGACGCCTTTTTTCTCCTTCATCCCAATACCCTCCGTCTAAAAAGCAATAATCTATACGAAGCACAATCAATATCCGTTGACCATAATATCCAGCACCCGCGCCGCGACGCCTCCCGCGGCGCTGCTCCCGCCGCCGCCGTTCTCCACCAGCACCACGAACGCATACGGCGCGCCCTCGTCCCGCAGGAAGCCCGCGAACCAGGCGTGCGGCTCCTTCCCGCCCCCCACCTCCGCGGTCCCGGACTTCGCGCAGATGTCCATGCCGGGAAAGCGGTCCGCGCGGTACGTCTTCTTCACGTTGTCCGCCATGAGGTCCGCCAGCGCCGACGCGGTATCCGGCGCAACCAGCGTTCCGGTCCGGCGGGTCCGGTGGGGCAGGGACGGCACTCCTAGGGCATTCTCTGTTTTGTAAATCTCATACGGCACCGCCGCCTGGCCTCCGTTGGCGATGGCGCCCATGTAGACCATCAGGGCGCAGGGGTTCACCAGGTTCCGGTCCTGCCCGACGCCGGCCCAGCCAAGGCGTCCGCCGCTGAGGCCCGGCCAGTCGAAGGACCCCTTTGCCGTCGGGATGCCGTCGACGGAGTAGGAGACCATCAGGCCCGCCTGTTCCGTGTATTTGCGGAGGGTATCGGCCCCGAGTTCCTCCGCCATTTCCGCGAACGCCACGTTGCAGCTGTTGGCGAACGCGTCCCCGGTGGACTGCTCGCCGTGGGCTTCGGTACAGGCGATGGTTTCCCCGCCCATGACGATGGAACCCTCGCAGGTCCACGTGCGCTCCATAAGGGAGGGAATGGTTTCCATAGCCGCCGCCAGGGTCACGGTTTTGTAGACGGACCCGGGCGTAAAGGTGGAGCTGAGGAAGCGGTTGAGGTAGGCTCCCTGCCAACGCTCGTTGCTCTCCAAGTCTTCGGGCACGTTCAAAGGATCGTAACTGGGCGCGGAAACCATGCAGAGAATTTCCCCGGTCTTATAATTGTACACCCCCACCGCCCCCGACCGCCCGTTCAAGGCACGGTAGGCCTCATAGTTGTAACGCGCATCCAAAGTCAGGTACAGCGACCGCCCACGCCCGGCCCCAAAGGCCCCGTTGACAAGCGTATAACCCGTCAGCTTATGCGCAAACGCATTCAGCGCCCCGGTCCCGATATTCCCCTGCAAGTCCCCGACGGCGTGCAAAGTAGCCCTCCGCACCGTCTCGTCGGCGTAATAGGTCCGCTTCCCGCCCTTGACCTCCGACAACACATCCCCATCCCGGTCCAGAACGCTCCCGCTGGCAAGCTGCCCGCTGGAATTATAAAGGTGCCGGTTAAACGCCGAAGACGCCCAGCTCCCGCCCCGCGTCACCCACCGTACCAGAAACAGCGCCATCCCCGCCGCAAGCACCAGCGCCAGGATCGCGCAGACTGCCGCTCTTCTCTCAATCTTCTTCAAATCGCAGGCACCTCCCTCGCCTCCGGCGGCCAAAGGGCCTTTTCACACGGCCCTCTGGATTCCCACCAGGGGGAACAGTTCCCCCTGGACCCTGCTAACTGGGCTTTTTTACAATCCCTGCTTCTTTTGCAGGCTCTTCCAGCGTCGAATGGCGAAGCTGGCGTTCTCCCGTGTGTCGGTGGCTTTCAGGAAGGCCAGCAGGCCCCAGGCTGACATCATGGCCGATCCGCCATTGGAGACAAAGGGGAACGTCACGCCCGTCAGGGGCAGTAGGTCCACCGATCCCAACACGTTCAGACAAGTCTGGAACACCAGCAGGGAGCCTGCGGCGCAGGCCGCAATCGTGTAGAAGCTGGAGCGCCCCACGCGGCAGGCCCGCACCGTGAACAGCGCCAGCACTACAATCGATCCCACCGCCAGCAGCGCGATCACCAGCCCCCATTCCTCGCAGAGCATCCCGAACACCAAATCCGTGTCCGCCGCCGCCACGTTATGGAGCCAGCCCTCCCCCGCGCCCATGCCCAGCAGGCCCCCCGACGCCGCCGCCGACATGGTCCGCGTCTGCTGGTAGCCCGTTGTAGACGCCGCCTCCCAGGCGTGGCCCCAGGACGCGAAGCGGCTCAGGATATACGGCTTGAATTTCACGATGATCCCCGCCCCGAACACCGCCCCGCCGCAGATCAGAGACAGCGTGGCGAAGTCCCCGGACCGCAGGAACGCCAGAACCAGGAAGGTTACGAAGAACACCGCCGCCGTCCCGAAGTCGCTCATCAGCCCCAGACAGCCGATGCACACGCCGGTCAGGACGATGAACAGTGTCAGGTTCCTGCGGTGGAAAAGCCGCTCCAGCGTCGCCGATCCGGCAAAAATATAGCATATTTTCGCGATTTCCGACGGCTGGAACGACATCCCGCCCAGGGAGATCCAGTTCACCGCGCCGTACTTCCGGTTCCCGATCACCAGCGTGATTCCCAGCAGACCAATGGCCATTGCCGCCATGAGCCAGCGGTACTTCTGCACCCGCCCCAGGTCCCGCAGGAACAGGCCCAGCACCAGAAACAGCCCCAGTCCCAGGAAGACCGCCAGAAGCTGCTTGTACAGGCTCCCCGGCGCGCTGGAGGCCGTCACGGACAGGCAGAGCGTGGAGAGGAAAAAGGCAATCGTCTCCATCTCGAAGCCCACGCAGCGGCTGCACCGCAGCACTATGAAGTAGATCCACATCACCGCCGTCAGGCCGCAGAAAGCCAGCGGCACCGCCGCAGAAACCTCTTCCCCCGCCGATATGATCAGCTGGAGGCAGGTCAGGAGCTGGAACAGCGTCAGCCAGAGAAACGACGGCCACACGGTGGTGGGGCGCTCCGCGCGGCGCTTCTGCTCCAATTCCTCCCGCTCCGCCGCCGTCTGGGGGAGGAACAGCAGGGGCACGCCGCCCAGTTCAATCGTGTCCCCCAGCGCCGCGGGGGCCGAGTCCTCTACCAGTTCCCCGTTTACCCGGACGCCGCCTTTGGAGTCCAGGTCGTAGATGGTCCATGCGCCGTCTTCGCCGCGGCAGAGGGCGGCGTGCTGGCGGGAAATGCTGGGGTAGTTCAGGCGCACGTCCGCGAAGCCGCCACGGCCGATGATGTTCTCCCAGTGGGTGAGGGGGATGGGGGCGCCGTTGGGGAGGCTGAGCTGGCCCCAGGTTTCCGGCGTGTGGGGGATGCGCAGGAGGGACCGCACCGCACGCCCCAGAATCAGCAGCGCCAGTATCGGGAACAGGAAGCGGATGAAAGCCGTGTACCAGACGCCCAGCGCCGGGTGCTCTGACAGCAGCGCCGTCAGGGCGCTCAAGGGGCCTTGAAAGACCGCCGTTAATGCCTCCATAGTCAACGCCTCCCCTCTGGAAAAATTCTGTGAAGAGTATCATAACACACTCCGGGAAAAAAATCCACCGTTCCGCGGCGTCTTTCTGAACTTGTGCATTCCAAAGTCTGGTGGTATAATGCTGGCAGGCAATCAGCCAAAAGGAGCGGAAAAGATGATGGATTTTAAGCAAATCCTGACGGAGAACAGCTATTCCCGCCAGGAGGAATTGGTATTCTGGGACTGCGACCGCGAGAAGCGGGCCCGTCCCGCGGCCCTGCTGAGCAAAATGGCCGCGTTCGCGGGCTACGACTACGACGCCCGGGGCCTCACCTACGAGAAGCTCTACGCCCTGCGCGAGGTCTTCCTTCTCTCCCGCGCGGCCATTCAGATCCGCGATTGTCCCCATGCGGCGGACGTCCTCACTGTCACCACCTGGGAGAACGGCGCGAAGGGGGCGCATATGCAGCGGGTTTACGAAATGCGCGACCAGGCGGGGCGGCTGCGGGTGAGCGGAAAGAGCGATTGGATTCTGGTGGACCCCATCAGCCGGAAGATTCTGCGCCCCGCGTCGTTCACGGCGAAGGAGATCACCACGTGCCCGAAGGAAATCGACTGCCCAGACCCGCGGAAGGTGGTCCTGCCGAAGGAGGGACGGACCGATTTGGGGACGCGGACGGTCCGCTGGTCGGATCTGGACGGCAACGGGCATTTGTTCAGCGGGAATTATGCGGATATTGTGTGGGATGCCCTGCCCGCCGAGCTGCAAGAGCGGACGGTGAAGCAGTTTTTCGTCAACTACAGCCGGGAGGCGGTGTTGGGGGAGACGCTGCGGCTTTCCGGGTTCCGTGAGGGGGACGTTTACCGCGTGGAGGGCGCTGGGAGAGACGGAATTTGTTTTACGGCGGAGTGTGTGTTTTGAGCGTTTACCGTGGGTGCGGTGGGCGCGGGGGAGGGGCCGCCGAGGGCGGCGGCCCCTACGGGATGCATCCCAAGCAACAATGGCAGTTGCGAAGGACGGGCGGGCACAGAGGCCCGCCCCTACGGAGTATATCAGAAAAATGTGTGGGACCTTCCATGGTAATGGAAGGTCCCACTTGCACTCTCTGCGTTACCGTGTGACAGGCTTTAACACCTGCCAGGGTATAGAGCGGTATGAAAGCTCTTTTCGCTTCCTTTTCTCTCGAGAAAAGGAAGCCGCCGGAGGCCGGAAGCCCGGCTGGCAGCCCCTCGTATGGGATCATCTTCGACGTCCTCCGCCTCTCGAGCCGCCGCCGCGGTGCATTCCTCCGCCGCCTCCGCTGCGCTTTATGCCGCCGGAGCTGGGGCGGCGGGTGCTGCCGCCGAAGGAGCCGCCGGGGCGGGGGGTGGAGGTGGGACGGCGGGCGCTGCCGCCGTAGGAGCCGCCGCCGGGGCGGGGGCTGGAGCTGGGGCGGCGGGCGCTGCCGCCGTAGGAACCGCCGCCGGTGAAGCCGCCCATGGGGGGCCTGGGGGGACGCGGGGGTCTTGGGGGCCTGGGGGCGCGGGGGCGGCGGCCCCAGAAGATGGGGTAGTAGCGGACGGGGGGGTAGATCATGCCGGGGCCCAGGCAGCGCCTTTGGTAGCGGCGGTAGCGCATGGCGTCGGCTATGATCCAGATGATCAGGAGGACGATGATTAAGGTTACGATTTCGGCCATGTAGACCTCTGTGGGGACCACGTGGCCGGAGGCGGTGGTGCTGTAATTGCCGGAAATGGCGTGGTAATCCGTGGTCGCTGGGGGGTAGTAGTCCTGGCGGACTGAGACGTGGTAAACGCCTTCTAAATAGTCAATCAGGGCATCGAAGGTCTGGCGGACAGCCAGGTCGTAGCGCTGGACTACGAAAGCTTCTTCCATGTTGTCTACCAGAATGTCGTCCAGGTCGTCCTGCTGGGAACGGGTGAAGCCAGCGCCCCAAGACATGCAGTAATCGCCGTCCGGCTCGCCCTCGAAGATGTTTTCCAGGGCCAGGACGATGAGAATGCCGTTGTCGCGCTCCTTGGAGCCGATGCCGTAGTGGTCGAAAACGTCTTCGGCGTAGTCCACAATGTCGGCGTCGCCGGTGGTTTTTACCACGTCTACCACAATCTGCGCGCCGGTCTGGGCGAAGAGGGAGGCGTTCATGGAGCCGATGTAGTCGGCGGTCTGGTCGCTGATGACATCGCGCTCGTTGTGGAGGACGTAGTCGAAATCACCGAAAAAGGTTGTGTCAGCGGGCTTGCGGCGCTGCCCAAGGGCGATGCCTGCAAGGATGGCCAGCACCATGATCACCGCCGCTACCGGACGTTTTTGCAACAGCTTCATAAACTCATTCCCATCTATTATAACGCTTCGTATTCAGATTGCGCGCGAACCGCCTGGGGGTTCCGTCAATTCCGCAGTTCCATCAGCTTCTGGCGCAGTTCGCCCTCAATGCGGCCCAGTTCCACCTCGGCGGCTTTGCGCTTCTGCGCGCCCTCCCGCTGGATGTTGAGGACTTCGTCGAGGGTGGAGATCAGCTGCTGGTTCGTGTGCTGGAGCGTCTCGATATCCACGACGCTGCGCTCCGCCTCCTTGGCGGTTTCGATGGTGCCCATGCGGAGCATGTCGGCGTTGCGCTTGAGAAGCTCGTTGGTCATTTCCGTCACGGCGCTCTGGGCTGCGGTGGCCTGACGGCCGTGCTCCATGCCCAGGGCCAGGACCATCTGGCTCTTCCAGAGGGGGATCGTGTTCACCAGGGAGGACTGGATTTTCTCCACCATCAGGGTGTCGTTGTTTTGCAGCATCCGGGTCTGGGGGCCCATCTGGATGGAGATCATGCGGGTCAGCTCCAGGTCGTGGAGCTTCTTCTCGAAGCGCTCGCACATCTGCACCATATCGTTATAGCGCTGGGCGTCCTCCTGGGCGCCGGTCTGCTCCGCTTTCTGGCGGAGCTGTACCAGCTCGTTTTCCCGCACTGCCGCCAGCTTCTTCTTGCCGGCTAAGATATACATCGTCAGTTCCTTGTAATAGCGCAGGTTCAGCTCATACATCTGGTCAAACATGGCCACATCCTTCATCAGCGTCACCTGATGCTGCTCCAGCTCCCGGACGATTTTGTCCACGTTCGTCTCCACCTTGGAATACTGGGCCTTCATCGCCTCCAGCTTGTTCCCGGCCTTCTTGAACTTGCCGAAGAAGCCCTTCTTTTCCTCTTCCTCGCCGAAGCCCTTCAGCTCCACCACCAGCTCGCTCAGGGACTTCCCGATCTCGCCCAAATCCTTGGTGCGCACGGAGCTGAGGGCGTTTTCGGAGAAGCCCGCGATCTTCTTCTGGGCGTTGACGCCGTAGTTGAGGATGGCGCTGGTGTCCATGATGTCAATCTTCTGGGAGAACTCCTCCACGGACTTCTTCTCGGCCTCGGAGAGCATACTGTCATCCAGCTCCACGGGCTTGACCTCCGGCTTCTGTGGCTCGGAGGCGAGGCTCAGCTCGGGCATGGCCTCCGCGGCGGAGGGGGCGTCGCCGAAGGTCAGCTCAGGGATCATATCGCTGCTCATGTTTGTTCCTCCATCTCTTGTTCAATATGTGTGGGGCGCTCAGACCTCTTCTTCCCAGATCTCCTCGCCGTCGTTCTTCCAGCGGCGCATGGTCTGGGCAATCCAACCAAAGCAGCTGGCCAGCCAGGCCAGGCCCGCCAGGGCGTACAGGGGCTCCCGGCGGCGTCCGCTGAGCCAGAAGTCCATTCCGGCGCACACGGCGGTAAGGGCGGCCATGAGGCCGCAGAGCTTTACGGCGCGATCTTCGTTCATAGTTAACCTCCGCATTTTTTCAGTCCGTATCGTATAAGTTCCTTTGGTTACTCCGCTCTGTTATCAAATCAGAACTCCAAACGGATGTCGTTCGGGTCCTGCTGGCGGGCGTCGGGGCGCAGCTCCTGGCCGGTGAGGCCCTCCCGCTCCATCATGCTCTCCAGGACGGAAATGTCGGTGGAGATATCCAGGGCGTCGGAGCCGTAGAGGCTGTCCAGCTGCTTCTCGAAGGCGCGGACGACGGTGTGCATCATGGCCTCGATCTTGCTGAGGGAGGCGTCGATGTTCTCGCCGGAGACGCCTGCGGCGCTCATGCGGTCGTAGGCGTTCAGGAGCTTCAAAGTGGTGGGCAGGTAGTAGTCCATGAAGCGGCGGATCTGGGGGAGCTTGGCCGGGTCCTCCCGGACGGCCTGGAAGATTCTCCCGGACACCTGCTCCAGGCGGGAGATATCGGCGGAAATGCCCGGGGCGGCAATGCTGTCGTTCAGGCGCTTCATCTCCGCCACGGCCTCCAGGCCGTCCCGCAGCATCTTGTCGAGTTCGGGGTTGGCGGAGGACTGGGACGCGGGGGCCGGTTCAGGCTTCGGCTTCTCCCCTTCGGCCTCCACGACGCCGCTGCTCTTGCAGATGGCGTTCACCGCCAGGAAGGCGACGGCAGATATGCTTGCCAGCAAAAGGTAGTGGGTGATGGAATAAAGCGGCAGCAGGAGCCCGCACAGGAGCCAGAGGGCGCCGACTGCGTAGAAGGGTGCGACGGGTTTGCGTTCGCCGCTGGACATAGGCACATCTCCTTTTTTTCACACGGGTGCGATTCATCTTATTATACTCCCGCCGCCCTGGAATGGTCAAGGGAAAAACGCGATTCCGCGGTCCCGCGGGGGCGGGGACAGAAAGAAACCCTGCAACCGATACAGTTACAGGGTTCTTCACTGGAGGTGACACCCGGATTTGAACCGGGGAATCAGGGTTTTGCAGACCCTTGCCTTACCACTTGGCTATGTCACCGAACCTTCATATGCTATTATATACGCTTTGCGGAAAAAAGTCCACACTTTTTTGAAAAAATTTTTTCGCCCGCAAAGGGGGGAGGTGGAACGCCATGCCCACACAGCAGTGTGGGCATGGCGCTGGAGCGGGCAACGAGGCTCGAACTCGCTACCTCCACCTTGGCAAGGTGGCGCTCTACCAGATGAGCTATGCCCGCGGATGGTGCCCAGAGCCGGAATCGAACCAGCGACACGTGGATTTTCAGTCCACTGCTCTACCAACTGAGCTATCTGGGCGTAGGCCCCACAAAAACGTGGGGACAAATGGCGACCCGGAACGGGCTCGAACCGTCGACCTCTAGCGTGACAGGCTAGCGTTCTAACCAACTGAACTACCGGGCCATATCAAGGGCGGAACTTTGGTGGGAACAACTGGACTCGAACCAGTGACCCCCTGCTTGTAAGGCAGATGCTCTAACCAGCTGAGCTATGCTCCCGAAACGTCCGACCACCGAACGGCAAGGGTTATTATACGCGAATTCCCCCCTCCTGTCAACCCCAATCTCAAAATTTTTTCATCTTTTTCTTTTTCCTACCATCCCGCCTTGTTTCCGCGCATTTTTATCGAAAGTCGGGGATTTTCGGAACCTTTTTACGGGGGGCCTCCGGCGGCTTCCTTTTCTCGAGAGAAAAGGAAGCGAAAAGAGATTTAGATCCGCTCTGTGCTCTGGTGGTTGTTAAAGTCTGTCACACGGTAACGGGGGCCGGTGCAGGTGGGTCCTTTCATGCGAATGAAAGGACCCACACATTTTTTGATCACCCACCTGGAATGCACCCCGTAGGGGCGGACCTGCGTGTCCGCCCCTCCCCCGCAACCACCGCACTCTTGGGGATGATGCAGCTGCCTGCCAGGGCGAACACGCAGGTTCGCCCCTACACCCTCCGCCAAACCAGCATATTATCCTCAAACGCACACTCCACCCGTCCCGCGTCCCGGAGCCAGGACAGGTAAGACCGCACCGTGCTCCCCACCAAAACATACTGCTCAAAATTCATCGCCAGCCCGTACCCGGCAAACAGCCTCTGCAAAATCACCTCAAAACAAAGGGGTTCCCTGCACAGCTCCAGGATTTTCTCTGCCACCTCATGCACCGTATCAATATTGTACTGTGCCAGCTCTGCCACGCTCTCCGCCGCCTCCGCGTGGGCCGGGACGAACAGCTTCGCCTCCATCCCCTTCACGGCCTCCAGCGTCTCCAGGTACGCCGCCACGTCGTAGATAAACCCAATCCGGTACTTCTCCAGCGTCTCCCGGCTGGACAGGCAGTCCGCCAGGTACACCACGCCCTCCGGTGTGCGGAAGCCCGCCATGTCGAAGAAGTGCCCAGGCAGGGGGAGCAGCTCGAAGCCCACAGGCAGGACATCCGGCGTCAGCGCCTGGACCTCGCTGTCCTGGGCCAGGAGGAACTTGTGCCGCAGGTCCTTGCAGGGGTAGCCCCCGTAGAGGAAGGAGGGCTCCAGGATGGGCCAGCGGGTGAAGGCCGCCTCGATCCCCGGCGCGTAGACGGCGCAGCCGGTCTGGTTTTGCAGGTAGCGGTTGCCGCCGATGTGGTCGGCGTTGGAGTGGGTGTTGTAGATGGCTTTCAGCTTCCAGCCGTTCTTGTCCAGGATCTGGCGGACTTTCCGCCCTGCGTCCTTATCGCTGCCGCTGTCGATGAGGCACACCTCGTCCCCCTCCAGCCGCACCAGCCCGATCTTCGCGGGACTCTGGATGTAATAGCAATGCTCCGAAACCTGTCTCAGTTCATACATACTGCCTGTGCCTCCTTATGTAAATGCAGTCTCCGGGAATCCTCAGTCCTGGGAATCCACCATGACACAGCGGATTCCGTTTTCCTTCAAAGCCCGCTCCATATCTGCGGGCCGCGCCAGCTTTGCGGTGCCGTATCCTTTGTAGAAAACCCGCCTCGTCTTCCCATCCGTCTTGAATACCTTTACGAACAGCCCGTAGGAGAGCCGGTGTTCCAGCTCCCAGGAGTTGTATTGCAGCTCAACCCGGTCGATCTGAGCAAAAGGGATCGCGTATGGAATCCCGCTGTTCAGCACCAGGCAGTCATTCTCGAAGAAGAACGCGCCCGCGTTCGACCTGTTCCGATATTTACTCCTTGAGATAATCACTACAGCAAGCACAGCAACAACAATGACAATTGCCACAACCGCATCCCTCCAACCAAAGATTTACCGCCCCCAATTCTACCACCGCCCGTCTATGGTGTCAATGCACCGCAACACATGTCAACAAATATAAAAAACCCGTGGGACCTTCCATGCCAATGGAAGGTCCCACTCGCTAACGCTTCGTTACCGTGTGCCAGGCTTCTTCAACCACCAGGTTCGCGTCGAGTTAAAGCTCTTTTCGGTTCCTTTTCTCTCGAGAAAAGGAACCCGCCGGAGGCACAGAAAACCCTTGCAATTTCTCCCGGGAAATTATATCATAGAGACTCAAACTACCATCAAGGAGGCACACTCCATGCTTACACTCCAGCAGGAAATTGCACGGCGGCGGACTTTTGCTATTATTTCGCATCCGGACGCGGGGAAGACTACGCTCACTGAAAAGCTGCTCCTTTACGGTGGGGCTATTGCGCAGGCGGGTGAGGTTAAGGGGAAGAGGGCGCGGGCTGCTACCTCGGACTGGATGGAGATTGAGAAGCAGCGCGGGATCTCGGTCACTTCCTCGGTGATGCAGTTCCAGCATGACGGGTTCTGCGTCAATATTCTGGATACGCCTGGGCACCAGGACTTCTCTGAGGACACGTATCGGACGCTCATGGCTGCGGACTCTGCCGTCATGGTCATCGACGCGGCCAAGGGCGTGGAGCCGCAGACGCGGAAGCTCTTTCGGGTCTGTGCCTTGCGGCACATTCCCATTTTCACCTTCATCAATAAGATGGATCGGGACAGCCGGGACCCTCTGGACCTCTGCGGGGAAGTGGAGGCCGAGTTAGGCATCGACACCTATCCCATGAACTGGCCCATTGGTTCCGGCAAGGAGTTCCAAGGCGTCTACGACCGTGAGAAGCAGCGCATTCTCTTCTTCTCCGGTGAGGGCCACGCCAAAAAGGCGGAGGCCACGGAAGTGGACCTGGACGACCCCGCCGTCGGCGGCCTGATCGGCCCCTCCCGCTGGCAGCAGCTTCAAGAAGAAGTGGAACTGCTGGGCGCGGGCCGCGACTTCGACTTAGAAGCCGTCCGCGCGGGCACCCTCTCCCCCGTCTTCTTCGGCTCCGCCCTGACCAACTTCGGCGTAGAGCCATTCTTAGAAGCCTTCCTCCGCATGACTGCCGCCCCCCTGAGCCGCACCGCAGACGCAGGCGAAGTCGACGCCTTCTCCCCCGACTTCTCCGCCTTCGTCTTCAAGATCCAGGCCAACATGAACAAGGCCCACCGGGACCGCCTGGCCTTCATGCGCATCTGCTCCGGCCGTTTCCAGCGCGACGCAGAATATTTCCACGTCCAATCAGGCCGCAAAATGCGCCTCTCCCAACCCCAGCAGATGATGGCCGCGGAACGCGAAATTGTAGAAGAAGCCTACGCCGGAGACATCATCGGCGTCTTCGACCCCGGCGTTTTCTCCATCGGCGACACGATCACAATCCCAGGCAAAAAGTTCCGCTACGCAGGCATTCCAACCTTTGAACCGGAACATTTCACCAGAGTGTCCCCCAAAGACACCATGAAGCGCAAGCAATTCATCAAAGGCACGGAGCAAATCGCCCAAGAGGGCGCAATTCAAATTTTCAAACTCCCCGGCGCAGGCATGGAAGAAGTAGTAGTAGGCGTCGTCGGCACCCTCCAATTCGACGTCTTCCAATACAGAATGAAATCCGAATACGGCGTAGACCTCCGCATGGAGGGCCTCCCCTACGACCACCTCCGCCTGGTCTCCGCCTGCCCCTGCAAACCCGACGACCTAATCCTCTGCACCGGCTCCGCGGTCCTGGAAGACTTCAAAGGCCGTCTCCTAATCGCCTTCGGCGGCGAATGGTCCATCGGCTTCCTAACCAAACACAACCCCGGCCTTGAACTCGCGGACGCACTATCCGTGTAAGTGCCTGCATACGGGGGGCCTCCGGCGGCTTCCTTTTCTCGAGAGAAAAGGAAGCGAAAAGAGCTTTAACTCGACGCGAATCTGGTGGGCGTTGTGGCCTTTGCGCCGGAATATGTGCCTGCGTGCGGAACATTCCATGTTCCGCAGGGATTATTTTTTGCGATAACCAAAAATGCACCCCCAATACCGGAGGCTCACATGAAACGCATTCTAATCGTAGAAGACGACCGCACCCTCGGCGACGGCCTCTGCCTCGCCCTCAAATCCCCCGACCTCATCCTGACCCTCTGCCGCTCCTGCGCTGACGCGCAGAACGCTCTCGCCAGCGGCACTTTCGACCTCCTTATCTTCGACATCAACCTCCCCGACGGAAGCGGCCTGGACCTCCTGCGCACCGTCCGCCAGACCTCCGCCGTCCCCGTCATCCTCCTCACCGCCAACGACATGGAAACCGACATCGTAGCTGGCCTGGAGTCCGGAGCCGACGACTACGTGACAAAGCCCTTCTCCCTCGCCGTCCTCCGCGCCCGCGTCAACGCCCAGCTCCGGCGCGGCGCGCCCTCCCAGGGCGGTCCGGTGGAGATCGAAAACTTCTCCTTCGACTTCGAGCGCATGGAGTTCCGCCGCGACGGGCGGCTGGTGGAGCTGAGCAAAACGGAGCAGAAGCTGCTGCGCGTCCTGGTGGAGAACCGGGGGCGCACCATGACCCGCGCCGCCCTGGTGGACCGCGTGTGGACCGACGGCGCGGAGTACGTGGACGAAAACGCCCTCTCCGTCACCATGAAGCGCCTGCGGGACAAGCTGGAGGCCGTTCCCTCCCGCCCCCGCTTCCTCAAAACCGTCTACGGCCTGGGCTACACCTGGGCCTCCGCCCCGAAGGAGGCCCCATGACGGCCCCCGCATTCTGCGCCCTGGCGGCGCTGATCGCCCTGACGGCCCTGGGGGCCGCGTTCGTACTCTGGCACCGGACGCGGCGCACCCTCCTGCGCCTGAACCGGATGCTGGAAGACGCCATCCGGGGCGAGTTCCGGGAAGAAGCGTTCAACGAGGGTTTGCTCTCCGCCCTGGAGGCGAAATTTGCCCATTTCATCTCCGCCGCCTCCGTCTCCGCCCTCAGCCTTCGGGAGGAACGGGACAAAATCAAGCGCCTCATCGCCGACATCTCCCACCAGACCAAAACGCCCCTGGCGAACCTCCTTCTCTACACCCAGCTCCTGGACGAGCAGGGGGCCATGACGGAGGCCCTGGAGGCCCAGGTGCGGAAGCTCCAGTCCCTGATTGACGCCCTGGTGAAAATCTCCCGCCTGGAGGCGGGGATGCTGGTCCTGCACCCGGAGGCGGGGTCTGTGCGGGAGGTGCTGGAAAAGGCCGCGGCCCAGTTCCGGCCCCGTGCCGAGGAAAAGGGGCTTGCGCTGTCCCTGGGGGCGGCGGACGCGGAGGCGGTCTTCGACCCCAAGTGGACGGAGGAAGCCGTATGCTGCCTGATCGACAACGCGGTGAAATACACCCCGTCAGGCCGCGTCACCGTCTCCGCCAGGGCCTACGAGCTGTTCACCCGCATCGACGTGGAGGACACAGGGCCGGGCATCCCGGAGGAAGAGCTAGGGAAGGTCTTCCAGCGTTTTTACCGCGGGGCCGGGGCCAGCCAGGCGGAGGGCGTCGGGGTAGGGCTGTGCCTCGCACGGCAGATCGCCGAGGGGCAGGGCGGATATGTGAAGGTGTCCTCCAAACCCGGCCACGGGGCGCGGTTCTCCCTGTTTCTGCCCAGGTGACTGCGCGGAAATCTTTCAGAACTGTTAGATTTCAGAAAGAATCTGGAAAGAATTCGGTGCTATAGTCTGTATTGTCGAAAGGCAGTACAGACTTTTCCTTATGGAGGTACATTGGAAATGACGATTTTAGAGACGAAAAACCTGCGGAAAATCTACGGCAGCGGCGAAGCGGAGGTCCGGGCCCTGGACGGCGTGGACATTCAGGTGGAGAAGGGGGAATTTCTGGCCGTGGTAGGCACCTCCGGCTCCGGCAAGTCCACCCTGCTCCACATGCTGGGGGGCCTGGACCGCCCCACCTCCGGCGAGGTCTTCGTGGACGGGCGGAACATCTTCTCTTTTAAGGACGAGGCCCTCACCATCTTCCGCCGCCGCAAGATCGGCTTCGTCTTCCAGAACTACAACCTGGTCCCCGTGCTGAACGTCTACGAGAACATCGTTCTCCCCATCCAGCTGGACGGCCAGCGGCCCGACAAAGCCTACATCGGGCAGATCATCGAGACTTTGGGTCTGGAGAAGAAGCTGCAAAACCTCCCCTCGAACCTCTCCGGCGGACAGCAGCAGCGTGTGGCGATTGCCCGCGCCCTGGCGGCGAAGCCCGCCATCATCCTGGCCGACGAGCCGACGGGCAACCTGGACTCCCGCACCAGCCAGGACGTCATGGGCCTCCTGAAGGTCACCAGCCAGAAGTTTACGCAGACCATCGTGATGATCACCCACAACGAGGAGATCGCCCAGACGGCGGGGCGGATCATCCGCATTGAGGACGGGCGGGTCCGTTCCGCCCACGCCGCGGATCGGGGGTGAGGGCCATGCTGAACGTCGCCAACAAGGGCTGCATCCGCCGCCTGGGCCTCCGCTCCATGGCCGCGGCCAAGACCCGGAACATCGTGGCCGTCCTGGCCATTGCCCTCACCACCGTCCTTTTCACCTCCCTGTTCACCACCGCCGTGTCCCTGAACACATCCTACCAGCAGGAGAATTTTCGCCAGGTGGGCGGGGACTTCCACGGCACCTTCAAAGCCCTCACCTGGGAGCAGGTGGAGGACCTGCGGGCCGATCCCCTCATTCAGGAGAGCGGCGCGCGCCTCATGGTGGGAATGCCCGTCGAGCCGCCCTTCAGCAAGTCCCACGTGGAAGTAAGCTACAAGGAGCCCGCCAACGCGGCCCACAGCTTCTGCATCCCCATAGAGGGCGCGTACCCCGAGGAAGGGACCAACCAGGCCGCGACAGACACCCGTGTCCTGGCCCTCCTGGGCATCGAGCCGGAGATCGGCGCGGAGTTCACCGTCACCTTCAACCTGGACGACCTGACAGCCCATCCCATCCCCGTCACCCGGACCTTCACCCTCTGCGGCTGGTGGGAGTATGACGCGGCGAACGTCGCCAGCCACATTCTCGTCCCCCGCTCCGCCGCGGAGGAACTCTGCGCCCTGGGCAGCGGCGACCCCAACTCCCTCACCGGGAAATGGGGCCTGGACGTGATGCTCAAGGACGCCATGCACATCAAGGAAGACCTGAACGCCATTCTGGAAGCCCGTAGCTATCAGTCCGAGGACCACATGGCGGACAACTATATCGGCATCGGCGTCAACTGGGGCTACACTGGGGCCAAGTTCGCCCAGGCCATGGACGCCGGCGCAATCATGACCATCATCCTCCTGACCCTTCTGATTGTCTTCACCGGCTACCTGATCATCTACAACATCTTCCAGATCTCCGTCACCAACGACATCCGCTTCTACGGCCTGCTAAAAACCATCGGCACCACGGGGCGGCAGATCAAGCGCATCGTCCGCCAGCAGGCCCTGCTTCTCAGCCTGATCGGCATCCCCTTCGGCCTGCTCCTGGGCTTCCTCATCGGCACCCGCATGTCCTCCCTCATCCTGGACCGCATGGACTACGGGCACTTCGTTGTCACCTTCCACCCGGTGATTTTCGCCGGGGCGGCGCTGTTCTCCCTGGTGACGGTCTTCCTCTCCTGCGCAAGGCCGGGGCGGATGGCGGCGAAGGTCTCCCCCGTGGAGGCGGTGCGCTGCACCGAGGGCGGTACGCAGAAAAACGGGAAGCGTCCAAAACTCCGCAGGGCTCAGAGCGGCGCGTCCCTGTCCCGCATGGCCTGGGCGAACCTGGGCCGCAGCAGGGGCAAAACCGTCGTGACCGTCCTCTCCCTGACCCTGGCCGTGGTCCTGGCCACCATGACCTATACCTTCGCCAGCGGCTTCGACCTGAACAAGTACCTCACCCGAAACGCCGACGTGGACTTCATTCTGGGCGATGCCAACTATTTCAACACCTCCCTGATGTTCCGCTCCGCCGACGACGCCCTCCCGGAGGAAATCATCGCGGAAGTGGCCGAACAAGGCGGCGCGGGCATCACGGAGAGCGGCCGGACCTACGGCCAGGTCAGCAACGTGCAGCAGTTTGTCCCGGAGGACTGGTACAGGCAGAGCGTCGGGGCCTGGAACCCGCCGGAGATTGTGGAACAGTCGGTCAAAGAGGCCGTGCGGAACGACGAGGGTTTCCTGATGGACCGCGCGAAAATCTATGGTATGGAAGACTTTCCTCTGGACCTGCTCACCGTGGTGGAAGGGGACATCTCCGCCCTCTACGACCCAAATCAGAAGGCCATTGCCGCCGTGCTGATAGAAAACGACTACAGCGTGCCCTACATGGACTCCCACTGGGCGAAGGTGGGCGACACCGTCACCTTGCGCCGCGTGGATAAAATGGAATACTATTACACCGACAACGGCGAGATCATCGACGACATCGACGCCGTATATGACAGCCAGGACCCCCGGCACTACGCCTCCCGCCCTGTGGAATACGAGGATCAGACCTTCACCGTCTGCGCCCTGGTGCTGGTCCGGCAGACCGTCAACTACCGCTTCTACGGCGCGGACCAATACGTCCTGAACGCGGAGGTCTTCAAGGACTTCACGGGCACGGATTCCGTGATGCACTGGTGCTTCAACACCACCGACGAGCTGGAGCCGGAGATGGAGGCGTTTCTGGCGGACTACACAGAGAACGTCCAGACCCTTTACAACTACGAGAGCCGCACCAACTACGTGGCAGAGTTCGAGGAATTCCGGAACATGTTCTACATTGTGGGCGGTGCACTGAGCTTCATTGTGGGCCTGGTAGGCGTGCTGAACTTCGGCAACGCGGTTCTGACGGGCATTCTGGCCCGGAAGCGTGAGCTGGCGGTTCTGCAATCCGTAGGCATGACGGGGAAGCAGCTCAAAACGATGCTGGTCTGCGAGGGCCTGTACTACACGCTCTTAGCCCTCCTGGCGTCCCTGGTCATGACGGTATGCCTGGGCCCCTTTCTGGGCGACACGGTCAACAGCCTGTTCTGGTTCTTCTCCTACCACCTGACCGTTCTCCCCATCGTAATCATGCTCCCCTTCTTCCTGCTTCTGGGCGCAGCGGTCCCCCTCCTCACCTGCCAAGCCATCTCCAAGCACACCATCGTAGAACGCCTCCGCGAAGCAGAAGCCTGAAAAAGGAGCAACCCCCAACAACAAAGCCCGATCTGCCAGGGTCCAGGGAGGCGCGTGCCTCCCTGGTGGGAGTCCAGAGGGCAAAGCCCTCTGGCCGCCGGAGGCCCCCCGTCCCTCGTCCAACGCAGCAGGGGACTTTACAAAAAACCAGGCGTATGGTATGATGATTTTGGTATCTCCCACAAAAATTGGAAAGGACAGGGATTCGTTTATGAGTAAGCATGTTGTGATTGCGGGCGCGGGGATTATGGGGGCTTCCTTTGCGCAGGTTTATGCGCAGGCGGGGTGGAGGACTACCGTCTGGAATCGGTCGGAGTCCGGGTTGGAGCGGGCTAAGAATTTGATCGCTCTGAATCAGGAGGGGATGATCAAGTCGGAGCTGATTTCTGCGGAGAAGTCGCAGGAGCTGCTTGGGCTCATTACGTACACCACCGATAAGGAAGTTATGCGGGAGTGCGATCTGCTTCTGGAGACCATCGTGGAGCAGATGGACGAGAAGCACGCTTTCTGGGAGTGGGCCAGCCGCCTGGCCCCCGAAGACGCCCTTCTGGCCAGCAATACCAGCGGCCTCCTGATCACCGAAATCGCGAAGCCCATCCACAAACCCGAGCGCTTCATGGGCCAACACTGGCTCAATCCGCCCCACCTGCTGCCTCTGTGCGAGATCATCTGCGGCGAGAAGACCGACCCCGCCCGCGCCCAGGAGATGTACGAGCTTGTAAAGGACCTGGGCAAGCAGCCCGTCATGGTCCGCAAGGACATCAACGGCTTCCTCATCAACCGCCTCCAGTACGCCATCTTACGTGAGGCCCTCTACCTCGTCGAAAACGGCGTCGCCACCATCGAGGACATCGACACAGTCTGGAAGGGCGGCCTGGGCCTCCGCTACGCCGCCGTCGGCCTCTTCGGCGTCTGCGACTTCAACGGCGTCGACTCCTTCAACCGCGTCAACAAGTACCTCTTCGGCTCCCTCTGCAACCGCACCGACGGCCACCCCATCCTCGAAGACCTCGTCTCCCAGGGCCGCTACGGCGTCAAAACCGGCGCCGGCTTCTACGACTACTCCGGCAACAAGGCCGACGAGGCTATCCGCGAGCGCGACCGGCTTTACATTGCCTTGGCGAAGGTGCTGTATAATCTGTGAGTGCCATGCCTACGGGGGGCCTCCGGCGGGTCACTTTTTCTCGAGAGAAAAAGTAACCAAAAAGAGCTTTAATGCCGCTCTATGCTCTGGTGGGCGTTAAGGCTTGTCACACGGTAACGCAGTAAGTGCAAGTGGGACCTTCTATGGTAATAGAAGGTCCCACACATTATTCTATGACACGCGGCCTCCGCCCCAAATCCAGACGCACCAGCGTTCCCTGCCCCGGCCTCGACGCGATCGAAATCCCATGGTTCAGCCGATCCAACACCTCCCGGCACAGATACAGCCCAATCCCCGTCGACTTCCGGTTCTCACGCCCATTAAACCCCGTAAATCCCTTCTCAAACACCCGCGGCAAATCCTCCTCCTGAATCCCAATCCCGTTATCCGCAATCACAAGCGTTTCCCCATCCCCATAGATACGAATCCGCCCTCCGGCGTATATTTCAGCGCGTTGCTCAACAATTGCTCAATCACAAACGACAGCCACTTCTCATCCGTCAGCACCGTCCGCCCCGTCTCCCGCAGATCCAGCGAGATTTTCTTCAGAATAAACAGCCGCGCATATTTCCGCACTGCCTGCCTCAAAAGCGGGTCCAGTTCCCGCTCACGGAACACATAATCCGTAGACGCACTCCCCAGCCGCAGATACCCCAGCACCATTTCCACGTACTGCTCAATTTTCAGCAGCTCCGCCTCCATCTCCGGACACGGCGTCTCCTGCAACAGCAGGTGCATCGCCGCAATCGGCGTCTTGATTTGGTGCGCCCAAAGGGTATAGTAGTCCGTCATATCCTGCAAACGGCTGTTGTTCTCCACAGACAGCGCCGCCCGGCTCCCACACACAGCTTGCAGCAATGCCTGATAATCCCGCTCCAGCAGCCCCCTGGCAGGCGGCAGAGGAAGCGCGTTCTCCCCGGCCTTCCGCAGAAGCCACTCCAGCTCCCGGTGTCTCTGAACAAACCGGAAATACCCAACCGCGAACATCACCAGCCCCAGCGCCAGACACAGCGCCCAAGCGTAAAGAAGCGGTTCCCCAGGCAAACGGTACAGCCAGAACACACCCCAGTTCAATACCGCGAACCCCGCCACCAGAACCACCAGCTTCCATTGCCGCAAAAGGTAAGCCCGAAGCATCTTCCCGCCCCCTCACTGCGTCCCGCCGTCAGGGATCAGGTAGCCCTCCCCCTTCCGGGTCCGTATAAAGTCAGACAGCCCCGCCGCCTCCAGTTTCCGCCGCAGCCGGTTCACGTTCACCGACAGAGTATTTTCGTCCACAAAGCTGTCCGACTCCCAAAGCGCCGTCATCATAGCGTCCCGCGTAACCGTCTGCCCCTTGTGTTCCAAAAGCAATTGAAGCAGCTTCAATTCATTTTTGGTCAGCTCCACCCGCTTCCCCCCCACGCTCAAGGACCCGTCAGACAGATTCAGCACCGCCTCCCCGCACCGGATCAGCGACGCCGCAGGCCCAAAATCATAGGCCCTCCGCAGCATCGCCTGCACCTTAGCAGACAGCACCTGCAAATCAAACGGCTTCGCCAAAAGGTCGTCCCCGCCCATCTGCATCGCCATAACGACGTTCACATTATCCGCCGCCGAAGTCAAAAACAGAATCGGCACCTTAGACACCCTCCGAATTTCCTGACACCAATGATACCCATTAAAAAACGGCAGCGAGATATCCAACACCACCAACTCCGGCTCAAACGCCACAAACTCCCCCAAAACATCCCTGAAATCCCCCGCACAAGCCACCTCATACCCCCAACTCTCCAAATGCCTCCTGACCACCCCCGCAATCACACCATCATCCTCCACAACGAAAATCCGATACACCCTGCACCCCTCCTTACATTGTGGAAAGAATACCATACATACCCGGAAAATGTCAACGTCGAAGGTGCCATGCCTACGGGGGGCCTCCGGCGGGTCACTTTTTCTCGAGAGAAAAAGTAACCAAAAAGAGCTTTAACTCGACGCGAATCTGGTGGGCGCGCAGGCTTTCCGCACCGTAACGCGACGGGTGCGAGGTGGTCCTTACCTCGTTTCGAGGTAAGGACCACAGATTTTTTTACGCCCTAAAAAGAAAATTGTGGGGCATACCGAAAAAGTATGCCCCACACGCAGGCACGTGGTTCCGGCGCAGAAAGCCCCCATCAACCACCAGATTCGCGTCGAGTTAAAAAGTTCTTTTGCTTACTTTTCTTTCAAGAAAAGTAAGCCGCCGGAGGCCCCCCGTTAAAACAGTCTTGCACACACTCCCGCCGCCAAAACGACGGATATCCCCCCGTGCAGCAGCTTTCCGAAAACGCAGTTCCTTACCCGCAGGCCGCTGCCGTCCAGTACCGCCGCCGATTGGCACTGGATCGACAGTCCGCCCCAGCCTGCGCAGCCTGCCGCCAGGATGAAGCCTATCCGGTCAGCCGTCAGCAGAGGCGTCACGGAGAACAGCTCCATGCAGCCTACCAGCGCCGCGCCCGCTGTGCCGCCCAGCGCCGCCAGCGGACGCGCCAGCACGTAGAACAGCACCACAAAGCCGCATACGGACAGCATCGTCCCGCAGGCTCCGCGTACCGCGTCTACAAAGGCTGTCTGAAACGGCGGCATCTCCCGGACCATGGGCGCAGAAAACGGCTTGCGCCGCCGTGTTGGGGCCTTCGGCCCGCGGAAAAACAGACCCGTCAGCAGCGCCGCCAGTACGTGGATCAGCCATAGCCAGACCCCGATCCGTACATCTCCAAATACGCCGGACCCCAGCACACTTACCAAAAAAACCGGGTTGGAATTGTTGCAAAAGCCCAAAAGGCGCTCCGCCTCGTCGGCGGTCAGCAAGCCCTTCTGATATAGCTCCGTCGCCGTCCTGGCCCCCACGGGGTAGCCGCCCACCAGGCCCAGCAGCAGCGCCGAGCCCGCTGGACCTGGCTGGCGGAACAGCGCCATCAGCCCCGCCAGATATGGCGACAGCCACTCCCCGAAGCCCAGAGCCACCAGCAGCGCCGACACCGCCATAAACGGAAACAGCGCCGGGATCACCGCCCCGCCGCACAGCGCCAAAGCCTCCGCCGCTGCACGCCGAACGCGCTCCGCGTCCGCCAGGAACCACACCAGCACCCCGCATAAAATCAGGCACGCATCCGCCCGCCAGCGTCTTTTCATTCCGCATCACCCGGAAAATCCTATGCGCCGTCCGGGGCTTCCATGACGGGACAGGCAAACTTTCCGGGGCCGCCGCATATAGCTTGTTTGAGGTGAAGCACGATGGAACGAAACCGAAAAGACCGCGAGGGGGGCGTCCTGGGGTCCCTGGCAGAGCTGTTCGACCTGCCCGCCGACATCGTGGCGGGCCTGCCCCGCCTGGAGATGGTGGGCGGACGCCAGCTCTACCTGGAACACCACACCGGCCTCCTGGCTTACAGCGACAAGCAGATCGACGCCAACACCGCCGCCGGGGTCCTCCGGGTCCGGGGCGACCGCCTGACCCTCCTGGCCATGACGGCGGAAGAACTGCGCATCGGGGGGCGGATCGACGCCGTGGAATGGGTGGGAGCGGAGAATGGCTAGTCTGATCAACCTGTTCCGGGGGCAGGTCCGGGTGCGGGTGGAGTGCGCCTTTCCGGAACGGGTTCTGAACCTGTGCGGGGCGCAGGATCTGTCCTTCTGGGACCTGAAATGGGAGTCCCCTACGGCCTACACCTGCCGCCTCTCCCGCCAGGACTGGAAGCGCCTCCAGAAAGCCGCCGCGCACCTGGACTGCAATTTCTCCCTGGTGGGCCTGGAGGGCGTGCCCTACTTCCTCCTGCGCTTCAAGCACCGTCAGGCCCTGGTGCTGGGCCTGATGGCCTGCGCGCTGTGCCTGTTCCTGGGGTCCTTCTACATCTGGGATTTCACCGTGGTGGGCAACGAAACCGTCCCCACTGAGCGCATCCTCCGCGCCTTGGACAAGAACGGCGTGGGCCTGGGGACCTTCGGCCTCAGCCTGGACGGGGAAGCCCTGCGGAACCACGTGCTGCTGGACCTCCCGGAGCTGAGCTGGATCAGCGTGAACGTATCCGGGTGCCGTGCCAGCGTGGAGGTCCGGGAGCGGATTCTGCCGCCGGAGCTGATTGACAAACGGGTGCCGTCCAATCTTGTGGCCCGCCGTCCGGGGCTGGTCCTGCGCCTCCAGGCCATAGGCGGCACGGCCTGCGTCCTGCCGGGGACCTCCGTGACCGAGGGCCAGCTTCTGATCTCCGGCGTGGAGGACACGGAGACGGTGGGGGCGCGGGTCCTGGGGGGCCTGGGGACCGTGACGGCCCGCACGTGGTACACGCTGAGGACCTCCGTGCCCCTGACGGCGGCGCAGAAGAGCTACACGGGGGAGGAAAAAACGGGGGTGTCCCTGATTATTGGAGGTCGGCGAATAAAATTCTTCACAAACAGTAGCATTACGGATACAGAATATGATAAAATAGTCAAAAGAACCCCATGCAGCATCCTGGGGGTCCCCCTGCCGCTGACGGTGGTGACGGAGACATGGCGTTTTTACGAGACAGTCCCCGCCGCCCGCGACCCCGCGGAAGCCGAGGCGCAGGCCGAGGCTATTCTGACCGCCCAGCTTCATGAGATGGTCGATCCGTATGGCACGGTGCGCACGACGCTGTGTTCCTCCCGCCAGAAGGGGGACGTGTTGATTGTGACGTTGTCGGCGGAGTGCGAGGAGGAGATTGGGGAGAAGGTGCCTATCTATACCGAGTAGGTGCCTGCCTACGGGGGACGAGGGACGGGGGGCCTCCGGCGGCCAGGGGCTTTGCCCCTGGACCCCACCAGGGAGGCACGCGCCTCCCTGGACCCTGGCAGATCACCCTTTTCCGAACGGCCTGCCTCTGTCATGGCCAGGCCCATTTTGCAGACAATAACCCCTGCGGGACCTGAAAGGTTCCGCACCCACACGCCCCCGTTACCGTGTGACAGGCTATAACGCCCACCAGAGCATAGAGCGGTATTAAAGCTCTTTTTGGTTACTTTTTCTCTCGAGAAAAAGTGACCCGCCGGAGGCCCCCCGTAGGGGCGCACTACATTTATACAAAGGAGTTGCGACATTGGAACAGCGTATCAGTATTGAACGGTTGGAGCAGGCTATCAATATTTTTGGGTCTTTTGATGAGAATATCAGGCTTTTGGAGCAGGAGTTCGGCATTGCTGTGGTGAACCGGGAGGGGGAGCTGCGGGTTGAGGGGGACGCGGAGGCAGTTTCGCTGGGGTGTAAGGCGATTCAGGCACTTTTGACGCTCTCCAGCCGCGGGGAGGCTATCGGGGAGCAGAATGTCCGGTACGTTATTAACATGGTGCGGGCCGGGAAGGAAGAGAAAATCGCGGAGCTGACGGGGGATGTGCTGTGTATCTCTGCGAAGGGGCGGCCGATTAAGCCGAAGACGGTGGGGCAGAAGGATTATATCGCTTCTGTGCTCAAAAATACCGTTACCATCGGCGTGGGGCCTGCGGGGACCGGGAAGACGTATCTGGCCGTCGCCGCGGCGGTTATGGCGTTCCGGGACAAGCAGGTTAACCGGATTATTTTGACGCGGCCTGCTGTGGAGGCGGGGGAACGGCTGGGGTTTTTGCCTGGGGACTTGCAGTCTAAGGTCGACCCTTACCTGCGGCCTCTGTACGACGCCCTCTTTGATATGCTGGGGGCGGAGACTTACCAGAAATACCTGGAGCGCGGGAACATCGAAGTCGCGCCTCTGGCCTATATGCGGGGGCGGACGCTGGACGACAGCTTCATCATTTTGGACGAGGCGCAGAATACCAGCCGGGAACAGATGAAAATGTTTTTGACGCGGCTGGGCTTCGGGTCCAAAATCGTGATCACCGGCGACGCTACCCAGATCGACCTCCCCGACGGCAAAACCTCCGGACTTCGGGAGGCAATGCGCGTCCTGCGGAACGTGGAGGGGATCGGCATCTGCGAGCTGACCAACGCGGACGTGGTGCGCCATGTCATGGTCCAGCGGATCGTGCAAGCCTACGAGGACTACGAAAAACGCCGCGATAAGGACAAGGACAGGGGGAAACGGAAATGAAACGGCACTACATTCCCATCACCGCAAACGTCCCCGGCGTGAACGACAGCCAGCGGGCCTTTATCCGCAAGGTGATCCGTACAGCCCTTGGGTTGCAGGGGGTTGACTTCCCCTGTGAGGTGGACGTGCTGATCACCGGCGACGCGGAAATCCAGGCGCTGAACCGGGAGGCGCGGCAGGTGGACAAGTCCACTGACGTGCTGAGCTTCCCCGCCTTCGATCTCCAGCCGGGCGAGCTGCCCGACCCGGAGGACGCGGACCCCGGCACGGGGCTGGTGCCCCTGGGGGACATCATGATCTCCATGGAGCACGCGGCGGCGCAGGCGAAGGAGTACGGGCACTCCAACCGACGGGAACTGGGGTATCTGGTGACGCATTCGCTTCTGCACCTGCTGGGCTACGACCACGTGGACGAGGGGCCGATGAAGGCGCAGATGCGGGAGCGGGAGGAAAAAATTCTGGGGGAGCTGGGGATTACGCGCTGAAATCCCTGGCGAAGCCCTGCCCGACGCGGACGCCCAGGGCAAAGGCGTGGGCGGCGGTGAATTCCAGGACTTTTTCGTAGGCTTCCCAGCCGTTTTTGTCCAGATTGTTTTCCAGGAAGGAGAAATACGAGGCGTAGTCCTCCTTTGGAATTTCTGCCAGCCCGGGCTGGATGTAGTGGGCGTAGAACCATTTCATGAAATCTGTCATAACTTTTCTCCTTCCTTCGCACTCACTTTATGGAGTGTTCATAATTATAGAATAGCACTCACTTCTTGACGTGTCAAGGGGGAACTATGGAAATATTGATAAAAGAAAGAATTCGTGAACTTCGACAAGAGCTAGGCGAAACACAGGTGCAGGTTGCCTCCGCGATTGGCATTGCAGAAGCGCACTACCAAAAATACGAGCGGGGCGCAAGCTATCCTAATCTTGCCAATGCCTGGAAGCTGGCGGACCACTTCGGCGTATCTATCGACTACCTGGTGGGGCGGTCCGACGAGCGGTAAGGGGCAAAAAAACACACCTTGCATATGATGATTGCGAGGTGATTTCTATGATTTTACTGCAAGACGGCGTGCTGGCGTTCCTGTCAGCGGTGGGCGTGACCACCCTTTTCTGGATCGTGGGCGGGGCGCTGTTCCACGCGGGACGGCCCACGATTCCGGGGCTGTTGCTGGTGCTTCCCCTGCGGGGCGAAGCGCTGGCGATGGAGGCGGACGTGCGGGAGCTGCGCCGCGTCCAGGCCCAGCTGCCGGGTTCCAAGATTATTCTGGAAGACCGAGGGCTGACGCCGGACGCGCGGTGTCTGGCGCAGTACTTGGCGGACCGCGAGAAAAACGCCGAACTCGTCACCGCGCCAGACCATACATAAACAGAGACATCCAAAACAAGCACCCTGATCTGGAGGGGTCCAGGGGGAAACATTCCCCCTGGCGGAGAGTCCAGGGAGGCAGCGCCTCCCTGGGCCGGAAGCCCGGCTGGCACCCCCGGAGGGCCGGAAGCCCGGCTGGCACCCCCCGCAGGGCGAATAAGAAAGAGGCTGCGTATGGACGAAGAACTGATCTGCCGGGAGGGCACTATACATAGCGTAATATTTCAGAATGCCGATAACGGTTACACGGTCCTCCGGCTCCTGACGGAGGAGGGGGAGGTCATTACCGTGGTGGGGTGCATCCCCTGCGCCGCGCCGGGAGAGCATCTGACGGTGAACGGGGTCTGGGAGCAGCATTCCCAGCACGGGGAACAGCTGCAAGCCGTGGAGCTGGAACGGGGGCTTCCGGAGGAGGAGGACGAGATTTGCAGCTACCTGGCCTCCGGGATCTGCAAGGGCGTCGGGCCTGCCACGGCGCGGAATATCGTGGATCGGTTCGGCGTGCAGACGCTGGACGTCCTGGAGCAGAATCCGGAACTGCTGACCTCCGTGAAAGGAGTCACGGCGCGGAAAGCCCAGGAAATCGCCGAGGGCTTCCGGCGGCATATGGGGCTGCGGCGGCTGATGGCGTTCCTGGCGCAGTACGAGCTGTCGCCGGTGCTGGCGCTGGATCTGCGGCAGCAGTATGGGGACGGGGCGCTGGAGATGGTGCGGCAGAATCCATACCTGCTGTCGGAGGAAACCTGCGGGATCGAGTTCGCCGTCAGCGATCAGATCGCCATCAATCTCGGGTTTTCCGAGGAGTGCGACCAGCGGCTTCGGGCGGCGGTTACCTTCGAGCTGACCCATAACGAGAACAACGGGCACGTCTTCCTCCCCCGCCCCAAGCTCATCTCCGCCACCGCCCAGCTCCTGAACTGCTCCCCCGAGCTTCCCGAGGCCGCCCTGGACGCCCTCATCGACTGCAAGGCCGTCGTCCAGGAGCGCCTCGCCAACGTGGACGCCTGCTACCTCCGGCGGCTCTGGGAGGCGGAGTGCTCCGTGCGCCTGCGGATGAACGCGCTTCTGGACGCGGAGACGGACCGGGGCTTCCAGCCCGGGCGGACCGTGGACGAGGTGGAAAAGGAATTCGGCATCACCTACGCCCCCCAGCAGCGGCGGGCCGTGGAGCTGGCCGCGGACCGGAACGTGCTGATCCTCAGCGGCGGACCCGGCACCGGCAAGACCACCGCCGTGCGGGGCATCGTGTCCCTGTTCCAGAAAATGGGGCTGGAAATGGTGCTGGCCGCGCCGACGGGCCGCGCCGCCAAGCGCATGAGCGAGCTCACCGGCATGGAGGCCCAGACCATCCACCGCCTCCTGGGCACCACCCGCGCCCCCGGAAGCCGCCAGATCACCTTCACCAAAAATGAGAAGGAACCCCTGGAGGCCAACGCCGTGATTGTGGACGAGATGTCCATGGTAGACCTGCCCCTCTTTTCCGCCCTCCTGCGGGCCCTGCGCCCCGGCACCCGGCTGATCCTGGTGGGCGACGCCGACCAGCTCCCCTCCGTGGGCGCGGGCAACGTCTTCTCCGACCTCATCCGCAGCCAGCGCATCGAAACGGTTTTCCTCAAGGAGGTCTTCCGCCAGGCGGAGCAGTCCGCCATCATCCGCAACGCCCACACCGTCAACCTGGGACAGCCTCCCCTCCTGGCGAACAACCAGGGCGATTTCTTCTTCCTCTGCCGCCGCGACCCGGACCGCGCCGTCACCACGATTGTGGAGCTCTGCCAGACCCGCCTCCCCAACAACATGGGCATCCCCGCCTCCCAGCTCCAGGTCCTGACCCCCACCAGGAAGGGCGCAGCAGGCACGATCAACCTGAACAAGTGCCTCCAGGAAGCCCTGAACCCCCCAGCCAAGGACAAGCACGAGCTCCCCTGGGGCGACCGCATCTTCCGCGAGGGCGACCGTGTGATGCAGACCAAAAACAACTACGACGTCCTCTGGCAAAAACCCGACGGCACCTCCGGCACCGGCATTTTCAACGGCGACATCGGCCACATCACCCACATAGACCCCTCCGGCGACTGGCTTGAACTGGACTTCGACACCCGCACCACCGTCTACGCCCTGGAACAGCTCAACGAGCTGGACCTCGCCTACGCCATGACCATCCACAAGTCCCAGGGCAGCGAATACCGCGGCGTCATCCTCGCCGCCCTCCCCGCCGCCCCCTCCCTCATGGTCCGCGGCGTCCTCTACACCGCCCTCACCCGCGCCCGCGAACTCCTCGTCATCGTCGGCGACGACGCCGCCATCCGCGCTATGGCCGCTAACGACCGCCAACAACGCCGATATTCCGGACTGCGGTGGAGGATGACGCACTAGACCTACGGGGGGCTGCCAGCCGGGCTTCCGGCCTCCGGCGGGTCACTTTTTCTCGAGAGAAAAAGTAACCAAAAAGAGCTTTAACTCGACGCGAATCCGGTGGGCGTTGGGGCTTTCTGCGCTGTAACGGGGGAACTGCAAAGTGGTCCTTACCTTGATCAAGGTAAGGACCACGGGATTTTTTTGTCCTGATAAAGAAAATCTGTGGGGCATACCGGACCCGGTATGCCCCACACGCACTTCCTGCGTCACCGTGTGACAGGCTTATTCAACCCCCAGAGTATAGAGCGGTATGAAAGCTCTTTTCGCTTCCTTTTCTCTCGAGAAAAGGAAGCCGCCGGAGGCCCCCCGCCCGCCGGAGGCACAAATCACCGCAGGCCCTTGTCATACGGTACGCCTTCCGCCTTCGGTGCGCGGGATTTTTTGGAGGTGAAGGCGAGGACGATTAGGGTGATGATGTAGGGGAGCATGCGGTAGAGGTGGGCGCTGATGCCGATTTGGGCCAGGAGGAAGACGCCGTCGCCGTTGATGTCGATGCTGGAGTAGGAGGCGGCTACGCATTTGAAGAGGCCGAATAGGAGGGCGGCTCCCGCTATGTTCAGGGGCTTCCAGTTGCCGAAAATCATGACCGCTAATGCTAGGAAGCCGAAGCCGGCTACGTCGCCGTTGGCGGTGCAGTTCGCGGTGGTCAGGGCGTAGACGAAGCCGCCCAGGCCCGCCAGGGCGCCGGAAATGGTGGTGCCTGCGTAGCGCATCTTGTAGACGTTGATGCCTAGGGAGTCGGCGGCTTGCGGGTTCTCGCCGCAGGAGCGGAGACGGAGGCCGAAACGGGTCTTGTAGAGGACGATGGAGAGGACTATGAAGAGGATGATGCAAATGTAGGTTGCTAAGTAGACGCGGTTTACGAAGGTTTCGCCCAGGAAACCCATGCTTTCCGTTCTGCCGTAGCCGAAGTTGGCTTTCTTGATCATGAACCAACTGGCGGCGTCGCCCTCGGCCATCTGAATGGTGTTCTGGTTCTCAAGAATGCGGATCAGGAAGAGGACTAAGGCGGGGGCCATCAGATTTAAGGCGGTGCCGCCGATGGTCTGGTCGGCCTTTAGATTCACTGAGGCGAAAGACAGCAGGAGTGAGAAAACCGCGCCCATCAGCGCCGCCACCAGCATCGCCAGAATGGCGAACCACTGGAGGGTCATCCAATTTCCGGCCTCCTTCGCGGCTGAGAAAGCGGGCTGCATATGGTTCACGAAAAAGACGCCTACAAACGCTCCGAAGATCATAATACCTTCCAGAGCCAGGTTGATAATGCCGCTGCGCTCCGCGAACACGCCCGCCAGGGCCACGATCATCAGCGGAATCGCATAGATCAAAGTCTGCTGAATCAGGAACGTCATGCCTTTCCGCCTCCTTTCTTCCCGCTCTTCGCCTTATCCGCTTTCTTCGCCCTGCCGTCCAGGAGGCTCCGGATCAGAAGCGAGAACGCGCTCAGGTACACGATGCTGGCAATGATCACGTCCGTGATGTACTCGTTATAGGCTGTGAGGTTGGTGAGCTGGAGGCCGGAGATGTTCAGGATGGACATGAAGCAGCCGGTGAAAATCACGCCGATGGGGTTGTTCACCGCCAGGAGGGCGACGGGGATGCCGTTGAAGCCCGTGGCGGGGAGGGATTGGTAGGTGGACCAGAAGAACTCGGTGTTGCCGGAGAGATAGTACAGGGACGCGGCCGCGCCTGCCAGGCCACCGGCGATGGCCATGGAGAGGACGATATTCCGCCGGTCGGCGATGCCCGCGTAGCGGGCCGCGTGGCGGTTGCTGCCGCAGGCTTTCAGCTCGTAGCCCAGGGTGGTCTTGCTCATGAGGACGTACACCAAAACCGCCAGGACGATGGCCACCAGGATGCCGCCGTTGACCTGGGAGCCGGGGAACAGGAGGTCCAGCCCCATTTTCGGCGTCTCCACGCCGTTGAAAGTAGTCTTATAGATGTACCCGGTCTTGCCGGACTCCACGGCGTTGCACAGGGCGCTGCCGTCGAAGAACCACGTCACCAGGTTCGCAGCGATCCAGTTGGTCATGATGCAGGCCAAAACCTCGTTGATGTTCAGGAACGCTTTCATCATGCCCGGAACCGCGCCCCAGGCCGCGCCCATCAGGATGCCGCCCAGGAACGCCAGAATCCACACCAGCCCCGCGGGCACGGAGCTCGTAGGAATGCTCAGCGCGATATAGAGCGTAGCGGCGGTGCCCATAAGGTACTGCCCCGGCGCGCCGATGTTGAACAGGCCCGTCTTGAACGCCACGGAGACAGACAAACCCGTAAGAATCAGCGGCGTTGCCCGGAAGAGCATATTGCCCACGCTGGTAGGGTTAAACCCGAAGGTCAGCGCGCCCGCGGCGTCCCGCCCGGTGCTGAACATGCCGCCGAACACCAGGCAGATGCCCTCCCACGCGCTCTTGATCCCCATGGACGGGTTCGTCGCGCCCACGATCAGGATCACGATGTTGCCCACCATCATACCGATCAGAATCGAGATCAGGGACGCCAGCACCGCCTTGGTCCCGTTCCGGCTCCAGAAGCCGTTTCCTTTCTCCTTCATGCGGATGCGCCCTCCTTTCCGTGCCGCTTCGCACCGGCCATGTAGAGGCCCAGCTCCTGCACGCTGGTCTTTTTCGGGTCCAGCTCGCCTACGATCTCGCCCTCGTACATGACCAGAATGCGGTCCGCCAGGCTCATGACCTCGTCCAGCTCCAGGGAGACGAGGAGGACGGCCTTGCCCCGGTCCCGCTCCGCCACGAGCTGGCCGTGGATGTACTCAATCGCGCCCACGTCCAGGCCCCGGGTGGGCTGCACCGCCACGATCAGGGGCAGGTCCCGGTCCACCTCCCGGGCGATGATGGCTTTCTGCTGGTTGCCGCCGGACATACTGCGGGCCACGGTCAGGGGCCCCTGGCCGCTTCGCACGTCGTACTGCTTGATCAGGTCCTCCGAGTAGCTCCGCACGGCCCCGTTGTTGATGATCCCTAGGTGCTGGAAGCGGGCCTCCCGGTACTTTTGCAGGACCATGTTCTGCTCCAGGGTGAAGTCCAGGACCAGGCCGTGCTTATGGCGGTCCTCGGGGATGTGGCTCATGCCCTCGCTGCGCTGGCGGATGGTCAGGTGGGTGATGTCCCTGCCGCAGAGAGTGATGGAGCCTCCGGCGGTTTTTTCCAGGCCCGTCAGGCCGTAGATCAGCTCCGTCTGCCCGTTGCCGTCGATGCCCGCGATGCAGACGATTTCCCCCGCCCGCGCGTCGAAGCTAACGCCGTTGACGGCGTTCTTCCGGTGCCCCTTGGAGGGGATCACCAGGTTTTCCACGTGCAACACGACTTCCTTCGGCTGTGCCGGAGCCTTCACAACCTCCAATTGCACAGGACGCCCCACCATCATATTGGACAAAGTCTGCTTATCGGTTTCCGCGGTGTCCACGGTGCCGATGTACTTCCCCTTCCGCAGGACGGTCACCCGGTCCGCCACGGCCATGATTTCGTTCAGCTTATGGGAGATGAACAGAATAGATTTGCCCTCCTTGGCGAATTCTTTCATAGTAGCCATCAGCTCGTCGATTTCCTGCGGCGTAAGCACGGCGGTAGGCTCGTCAAAAATGAGGATTTCGTTATCCCGATACAGCATTTTCAGGATTTCCACCCTCTGCTGCATTCCCACGGTGATATCTTCGACTTTCGCGTCCAGATCCACCTTCATCCCGTAGCGCTCGGAGAGCGCCAGGACCTTCTCCCGCGCCGCTTTCTTTTGCAGGAAGCCCATACGGGTCGTCTCGGCCCCGAGGATGATGTTGTCCAGGACGGTAAAAACGTCGATGAGCTTAAAGTGCTGATGGACCATACCGATCCCCAGAGCGGTAGCGTCGTTAGGGCTGTTAATCTTAACGACTTCCCCATTTTTCCGGATTTCCCCCGCCTCCGGCTGATAGAGCCCGAACAGCACGCTCATCAGCGTCGACTTCCCCGCGCCGTTTTCACCCAGCAGCGCATGAATTTCCCCCCTGCGCAGCTGCAAGGTAATGTCGTCGTTGGCAATAATACCTGGAAATTCCTTGGTAATATGGAGCATTTCGATAACATTTTCAGACTGCAAGACTCCTCCCTCACTTCCTCCGTAAATTTCTCCGGCGCTCACACAAACGCCGATATAACTAAAGTATACAATGCTTTCCGCCAAAAAACAAGAATTTTTATCATAAATCGCAAAATTCCCATACAGGGGGCCTCCGGCGGCTTCCTTTTCTCGAGAGAAAAGGAAGCGAAAAGAGCTTTAACTCGACGCGAATCTGGTGGGCGTTTTGGCTTTTGCGTTGGAATGGGTGCAAGCGTGCGGAACCTTTCAGGTCCCGCAGGGTTTATTTTTCGCGATAACCAGGGCTGCCTGGGATGCCCAAACACAATCTGGGGAACCTTCCATTGGCATGGAAGGTTCCCCACCCCTCGCACCCCCGTTACCGTGCGGGACGCCTCCGCGAACACCAGAGCATAGAGCGGTATTAAAAAGTTCTTTTGGTTACTTTTCTTTCAAGAAAAGTAACCCGCCGGAGGCCCCCCGCCCGCCGGAGGCCCTTGACATTTCCGTTCAGCAGACGCATAATAATACCCAGAATCTACATTTCAGGAAGGAGATCCCGCCCATTATGGACACCATTTATATCACCGGACACCGCAACCCCGACACCGACTCCATCGTCTCCGCCATGGCCTACGCCGCTCTGAAAAACGCCCTCGGCGACCGTCAATACCTCGCCGCGCGCCTCGGGCAGGTCAGCGACGAGACGCAGATCGTTCTTGACCGCTTCGGCTTTCAGCCGCCGCGGCTTATCACCAACGTTCGGACCCAGGTCCGGGACCTGGCCTACGATACGCCGCCTACTCTCTCTGCCGCCGTCGCTATCTCCCGCGGCTGGACTACCATGCAGGCCAATAAAATCTCCGTTCTGCCCGTCACCAACGAGGACGGAACTCTCTACGGAATGCTCTCCGCCGGGGACGTGGCGAACTACGACATGACCTCCGTGCTGAATCCGGAGGTCCAGGAGATTCCGGTCTATAACCTGCTCTCCGTCCTGGAGGGCAAGATTCTGAACGAGGGCGGCGAGGGGAAGGAGTTCATCTCCGGAGCCATCACCATCGCCCTGCCTGCGGGACGGGAAAACCTGCTCTTTTCCAGCGAGAACAGCATCGTCATCTGCGGCAACCAGCCGGACATGATCCGCCGGGCCATTGAGCTGCGTGTCAACTGCGTCATTGTCTGCCAGGCAGAGGTGGACCCGGATCTGCTCAAATCCGACACCCACACCTGCATCATCTCCACCCCCATCGACCCCTACCAGGCCGTCCGCCTCATCAGCCACGCCCTCCCCATCTCCCGCATCTGCAAGAGCCGGGACCTGGTGTCCTTCCGCCTGGACGACTACATCGACGACGTGCGCAACGCCGTCCTGGAAAGCCGCTTCCGGGCCTACCCCATCCTGGACGAGGAGGGGCGCGTCGTGGGAATGCTCTCCCGCTTCCACCTCCTGCGGCCCCGGCGCAAGCGGGTGGTTCTGGTGGACCACAACGAGAAATCCCAGTCCGTAGTAGGCCTGGACCAGGCGGAAATCCTGGAGATCGTGGACCACCACCGGCTGGCCGACATCGAGACGAAGAATCCCATCTACGTCCGCAACGAGGCGGTAGGCAGCACCACCACCATCGTGGCGGAAATGTACCAGGAAAAGGGCCTCATGCCCACGGCCAACATGGCGGGACTCATGGCGGCGGCAATTGTCTCCGACACCGTTATGTTCAAGTCCCCCACCTGCACGAAGCGGGACATGGACATGGCCCACCGGCTGGCCCGGATTGCGAACGTGTCCCTGGAGGACCTGGGCAAGGCGATTTTCTCCGCCAGCTGCGGCGACGACAAGACCGCCGAGGCCATGGTGAACACGGACTACAAGGAGTTCCACATCGCGGGCCACAACCTGGCCGTCAGCCAGATCACCACCATGGACTCCGACCGCCTTCTGGAGCGCCAGGAGGAATTCATGGATGTCATGCGGACCATCCGCCAGAAGCGGGGCCTGAACACGGTGGTGCTGATGATCACGGACGTCCTTCTGGAGGGCACCCAGCTCCTGTTCGTAGGCGACGAGGACTCCATCCGTCAGGCGTTCTCCGTCAGCGGCGACGCCAGCCGGGTCTTCCTGCCCAAGATCATGTCCCGGAAAAAGCAGATCATTCCGATGCTCTCCGCCCTCTGGGGCTGACGCCGGGAGGCTCCCATGGCAGAACGTCCGGTATTTTTCATCCGCGGCGGGAAGGTCCAAAGCAGGCTGTACGCCTTTGCGTGGTTTCCCGGTTTTGCGGCGTCCCAGAAGCAGAAATCCATCGAAAGCCTGCATAAAGCGATCCTGGAAACGGACCCCGGCGCGAGTCCCCTGGAAATCAGCACGAAGGGCAAAGCGCCTCTCGGCGTAAAGCTGAGCGCCTTCAATCTCAGGCTGAACGGCACCGCCCTTGAAAACGTCTTCCAGAGCGCGAAGGTTTTCGAGAACGGCGGTCCCTATCCGGATTTGCTCACCCTGCCCCCGAAGGAGGCCAAACGTGACCCGCGTCTCCGGGAATCCGGGGCCCTGACAGGGTTTCTCTATCAGTCTGAATTGTTCCCGCTGACGCCCAAAACCGCGTTTTACGACTATATTTACCTCTCCGCCGTAAAAGAATCCCTCACCCGGGCCGAACTCAGCGCGCTTTCAGAATACAACTATTTCACCGACATCGAATTCAACCCCGCCAGAAGCGTCAACACCCAGGCCAGAACGGTCCCCCTGATCAAGCTACTTCTGGAGGAACACGGCTGCATTCCGGATTTCACCAAAGACAGCTTCATCCAGTATCACCAAAGCCACGTCGCCTGCTGAACGCGCAAAAAAAGCCGCCGTTTTCACGGCGGCTTTCTCAGCACTCTTACTCCTTCGTATCCTTCAAAGGCGGATCGCTTTCCAGCAGCGCCTTAGCGCTCGCGGCCAAACCCGCCAGCCCTTGCAGCTCACTGGGAATGATAATTTTCGTAGCCTTCCCGTCGGCGATCTTCGCCATGGCCTCCAGCGCTTTCAGCTTCACGACCTGGTCGTTGGGCGCGGCGGCGTTCAGCATCCGCAGGGACTCCGCCAAAGCGGTCTGCACCCGCGTGATAGCCTCCGCCTCCGCCTCAGCGGCCATGATCCGGGCTTCCTTCGCACCCTCGGCCTGAAGGATCGCGGCCTGCTTCGCGGCGTCGGCCCGCAGGATTGCCGCCTGCTTCTCGCCCTCCGCCACCAGCACCTGGGACTGCTTTTGTCCCTCAGCCTGCAAGATGGACTCACGCCGTTCCCGCTCCGCTTTCATCTGCTTTTCCATGGCGCTCTGGATTTCCTTGGGCGGGATAATGTTTTTCAGCTCCACGCGGTTGATTTTGATGCCCCACGGGTCCGTAGCCTCGTCCAGAATCACCCGCATCCGGGAGTTGATGATATCCCGGCTGGTCAAAGACTGATCCAGCTCCATTTCGCCGATAATGTTGCGCAAGGTAGTCGCCGTCAAATTCTCGATGGCGTTCATGGGGTGCTCCACGCCGTAGGTATACATCTTCGCGTCGGTGATTTGAAAATAGATAACCGTATCGATCTGCATCGTAACGTTATCCTTGGTAATCACCGGCTGAGGCGGAAAGTCCGCCACCTGCTCCTTCAAGGACACTTTCTTCACGACCCGCATAATAAAGGGAATCTTCACATGCGGCCCCTTCGTCCAAACAGCGCAGAAGCTCCCCAGCCGCTCCACCACATAGGCCCGCGACTCCCGCACGATGCTGATATTGACGATAATCAGCACCACCAGCAAAAAGATGAGAATACTAATCGGAATCCACCAAAAGCTCATTTTACCGCCTCCACATGTTCCATAAGATGAACCAAGAGCTTCACGCCCTCGATCCGCTGGATCTTGACCCGCGCCCCGGCGGGGATCACGTCGCCCTCAGCGCTCCGCGCGCTCCAGGTCTTCCCGTCTACGTACACCGCGCCGGAAGCCCGCTCGTTGTCGATGCTCTCCGTCACCCGGGCCACGGCCCCAACAATCCGGTCCAGATTCGCCGGCACACCCGGCTTGTTCATAATTTTCCGGACCAGCGGGCGGCTGGCCGCCAGCGCCGCGGCGGACACGATGGCAAACGCCAGCACCTGCGTACTCTCCGGCGCGCCCAGCATCGAAGCCGCCAGCCCCGCCAGCGACCCCGCCACAAACCACACCGAAACCATACCCTCCGTCAACAGCTCCACCACGCCAAAGACCACAACAGCCCCCAGCCAGACCCATATCATCAGATTCACCAAACCGCCTCCTTTCTTAATTCATCTGTCCCTAGTATATCACACCTCCCGCAATAATTCTATTTCATTTTGGTTACAATCTGTACCCGCGGGGGACGGGGGGCCTCCGGCGGGTTCCTTTTCTCGAGAGAAAAGGAACCGAAAAGAGCTTTAACTCGACGCGAATCCGGTGGTCGCGGAGGCTTTCTGCGTAGTAACGTGGTGCAGACGTGTGGGACCTTCCATTAGCATGGAAGGTCCCACGGATTTTTTATGATTGTTTACAAATGCACCCCGTAGGGGCGGACCTGCGTGTCCGCCCTTCCTCCGCACCCACCTGACATGCGCCCCGCAAAGAAACACGTGGGGTCTTCTATGCCCATAGAAGACCCCACACGCAGCTTCTGCGTTACCGTGTGACAGGCCATAACGCCCACCAGCAGCACAGAGCGGTATGAAAGTTCTTTTGCTTACTTTTCTTTCAAGAAAAGTAAGCCGCCGGAGGCCCCCCGTACTTGACAACCCTCCAAAATACTGCTAAGATAGAGCAAGCTGAATAGGCGCAGTGAACGGAAAGAGTACCAGGAGCGCCCACGGAACAGAAAGGACACGCCATCGGCTGAGAGCGGGTCCGCCGCGGAACCTGGGAAGTGCGTCCGGGAGCGCCCGCGGGGCCGGCGAATGCGGCTCGTAATGAGTGATAAAAGAGAGTGGAACCGCGACACGTCGCCTCTCGTACTATGGCAGTACGGGGGGCGTTACTTTTTTTCCTGCCACCGGCGCACCCGAAGGGAGGCTTTTTCATGTCCATTTTTTCACAGCTCAGCGACCTGCTTGGGGCGTACCAGCGGCGCGACCCGGCGGCGCGGGGGAAGCTGGAAATCTTTTTGCTCTATCCCGGCGTCCATGCCGTCCTCTGGCACCGGATTGCACACTGGCTCTACGTTCATAAACACTTCTTCCTGGCGCGCTGGGTTTCCCAGCACGCGCGGAGAAAAACGGGAATCGAAATCCATCCGGGGGCCAAAATCGGGCGGCGGCTGGTGATTGACCACGGGATGGGGATCGTCATCGGCGAAACTGCCGAGATCGGGGACGACTGCCTGATCTACCACGGCGTCACCCTCGGCGGCACCGGAAAGGACCAGGGGAAACGGCACCCTACCATTGGCAACAACGTCCTGATCTCCTGCGGAGCCAAGGTCCTGGGGCCCTTCCGGGTGGGCGACAACGCCCGGATCGCCGCCAACGCGGTGGTGCTTTCCGAAGTGCCCGAAGACGCTACCGCCGTAGGCATTCCCGCCCAGATCGTCCGCATCGCCGGACGCACCACCCACTACGCCGACGACGTGGACCAGACCAGCGTCCGCAATCCCACCTTGGAGCGCCTTGCGGCTCTGTCCGATCGCCTGGATCTGGTGGAGCAGATTCTGGACGAGGCTTACATGAAAGAAAAGGGCTGATGCCCTGGAAGGAGTTCCTGCGCCATGCTGTTTGACAAGCTGCACCATGTTGCTATCATCGTGTCCGACTATCAGCGTTCCAAAGAATTCTATGTAGAAAAGCTAGGCTTTCCCGTCCTGCGGGAAAACTACCGGGAGGACCGCGGGGACTGGAAGCTGGACCTGCAATGCGGGGACATGGAGCTGGAACTCTTCGCCATCCCCGGCGCGCCGCCCCGCCCCAGCTACCCCGAGGCTCAGGGCCTGCGGCACCTGGCCTTTTACGTGGAGGACGTTGAGGCCGCCGTACAGGCCCTGGAGGCCAAGGGCATCCCCTGCGAGCCCATCCGCTGGGACCCCTATACCCAGCGCCCTATGACCTTCTTCCACGACCCCGACGGCCTGCCTCTGGAACTGCATGGGTGAGCCTGCGATGGAGCTGCTGGAATTGATCCGCACCCTCTACGGCGTGGAGCCGGAGGGCTGCACGGACGACGAAATCGAGTATGTACGGAACCTCTTCGGCGCGCTGCCGGAGGCCGTGGAAACCTTCTGGCGCAGCGCGGGGCGCACGGAACGCCTGCACTTTGTCCAAGACAATTGGGCCTTCCCGGCGAATTACCGCAAGTGGAAATCCTACCGTGAATCGGAGGACCTGATTCTTTTGATGGAAAATCAAGGCTGCTGCCGGGCCGTGATCCGGCGGGAGGACCTGGCCCTGCCGGCCCCGCCGGTTTACACCCTCCCCGCCCATGGCCCGGGTGCGCGGACCGCGGAGACGGTCAGCGAATTCCTGGAGGCGGCGCTGCTGTACCAGGCCGTCTGGCAGTTCGACTACAGTCCAGACGAATTCTATTGGCTGAGCGATGAAGAACTGGAAACCGTTCGGGAAAAACTGGAGAAGCGGGACGCGGTTCTGCGGGGCTGGATGGAGATGGACATCACCTTCTACAGCAATCGCCCCGACAATCTTCTTGTAATCATGGACGTGGGGGGCCAGTACCAGGCGCTGTACGGCGGGGCCTCGGAGGCGGCTTACAAGGCCCTCCTGGAGGTCATGGACGGCCTGGGGGAACCGCTGTAAGCGAAAAACTTTTGTTATACTGGCTGAAAATGCCGCCTATATAACCTACAGAAAGGAGCGTTCCGGGATGCGCAATCCTGATGTACCGCCTTAAAATGCCGAATGGAGAAAGGAATCCATCAACTATGGAAATGAAAGAAATCGTCAGCACCCTTTTCTGCGATGAGCCTCAGAGCTTCCCCGAGGCGGAGATTGCCGCCGCAAAGGAGCGCTTCCCGATTCCTCCGGCGCTGGAGGAGTTCTGGCACGTGTCCGCCTCCGTGTTCAGCGCGGGCAAGCTGGGCGATCATGTCGTTGACCCCAGCCTCAGCCTCAATTACGCGAACAGTGAGGATCTGCCGCTGTTCATGGAGAACGCGGGCGCGTTCGAGGCGTATATCCGCCGGAAGGACCTGTCCCTCCCGGACCCGCCCGTGTATGTCTGGAAGAACACCCTCATGTACTCCGACATTGACGACCCCACCGAGTATTTCTGCGCCCCGTCTGTCAGCGAGTTTTTGAAGGGCATGATGTTCTTTGAAGCCCTGTGGAACGGGTTCCCGCAGGAGAACTCCATGACGCAGCGGCGGCTGTCCTACGATGATATGACGCTCCTTCCGAAGCGCCTGCCCCAGCGCGAGGCCCGCCTGCTGAACTGGCTCGATATGCACTTCACCTTTTACTGTCCCTTCCCCGGCGCCGTGCTGGCGGTTATCGACGCCGTTGCCGAACACCGCGCCGACTGCGGCGCCGCCACGCCCGAGGGCTATGCCGCCCTCACGGATCTCCTGGACGGCATAGGAAAACCCATCACCTGAACCACTCACAAAACTAACAACTGGGGGAAACATCCATGTACCTTTACAATTCTGCCACCCACAAAAAAGAGGAATTCAAAACCCACACGCCGGGCCGTGTGGAGATGTACACCTGCGGCCCCACCGTGTACCACTTCGCCCACATCGGCAACCTGCGCTCCTACATCATGGAGGACGTGCTGGAGAAGTACCTCCGGGCGGCGGGCTTCGACGTGAACCGCGTCATGAACATCACCGACGTGGGCCACCTGGCCAGCGACGCCGACACCGGGGAGGACAAGATGCTCAAGGGCGCGAAGCGGGAGCACAAGAGCGTCATGGAGATCGCCCAGTTCTACACCGACGCCTTTTTCGAGGACTGCCGGAAGCTCAACATCAAGCGCCCCGACGTGGTCCAGCCCGCCACGGGCTGCATTGACGAGTATATCCGCATTATCTCCAAACTGGTGGACACCGGCTATGCCTACGCGGCGGGAGGCAACGTCTACTTCGATACCTCCAAACTGGCCCGCTACTATATCTTCAACGACCACGACGAGGACGACCTGGCCGTGGGCGTCCGGGAGGGCGTGGAGGAGGACGTGAACAAGCGGAGCAAGAACGACTTCGTGCTCTGGTTCACCAAGTCCAAGTTCGAGGACCAGGCCCTGAAATGGGACTCCCCCTGGGGGGTGGGCTATCCCGGCTGGCACATCGAGTGCTCCGGCATCTCCATGAAGTACAACGGGGAATACCTGGACCTCCACTGCGGCGGCGTGGACAACGCCTTCCCCCACCACACCAACGAGATCGCCCAGTCCGAGAGCTACCTGGGCCACCCCTGGTGCCCCCAGTGGTTCCATGTCCACCACCTGAACACGCCGGAGGGCAAGATGTCCAAATCCAAGGGGGAATTCCTGACCGTCTCCCTCCTGGAGAAGGAGGGCTACGATCCCCTGGCCTACCGGTATTTCTGCCTGCAAAGCCACTACCGCAAGGCCCTGGTCTTCACCTGGGAAAACCTGGACAACGCCGCCGCGGCCTACACCAAGCTCCTGGGGCGCATCGCGGCCCTGGTCCCGGGCGGGGAGGTGGACCAGGCTGTCTACGATGAGCAGTATGAAAAATTCCTCCAGAAAATGGGGAACGACCTGAATACCTCCATGGGCGTCACGGCGGTCTTCGACGCCCTCAAGCTGAAAACCGGCGACGCCACGAAGCTGGCCCTGATCGGGGCCTACGACGGCGTGCTGTCCCTGAGCCTGCTGGAAAAGGCGGCGGCGCTGCGGGAGAAAGCCGCCCAGACCGTCCAGGCCGGAACGGCGGACTACAGCGTCACCGGAGAGGGCGACCCCGCCATTGACGCCCTGGTCCTCCAGCGCTATGAGGCCAAGAAGGCGAAGAATTTCGCCGAGGCCGACCGCATTCGGGACGACCTGAAAGCCCAGGGCATCGAGGTCACGGACGTGAAGGGCGGCGCGGTCTGGAAGCGGATCTGAGCCTGCGCAAAGGCGCATAGAAAAAATCTCCAGCCCCTGGGGGCTGGAGATTTTTTATGCGCTTACTCCACGGTGACGGATTTCGCGAGATTCCGGGGCTTGTCGATGTCGCAGCCCCGCTGGAGGGCCACGTAGTACGCGAAGAGCTGCAAGGGCACGATGCCCAGGGACGGCTGTAAGAGCCGGTGGGTCTCCGGGACGGAGATCACCGCGTCGGCGGTCTTCTCCAGGCGCTCCCGGAGGGAGTCGGTGGTCACGGCCAGGACCGTGGCCCCCCGGGCTTTCACCTCCACTACGTTGCTCATGGCCTTGTCAAACAGCGGCGCGTGGGTCCCCAGGGCCACTACCAGCGTCCCCGGCTCGATGAGGGAGATGGTGCCGTGCTTCAGCTCGCCGGAGGCATATGCCTCCGAGTGGATGTAGCTGATCTCCTTCAGTTTCAGGGACCCTTCCAGGCCCATGGCGAAATCCAGGTTCCGGCCGATGAAGAAGATGGAGTCGTGGTTGAACCAGCGGGAGGCGTAGTATTGGGTCTCCTCGTAGTGCTCCAGGTACTGCTGCATTTTCTCCGGCAGGGCCTGCAATTCCGTCAGAATCGCGTCGTATTCCGCTTTTTCCACGGTCCCCAGGAGGTCCGCCAGGTACAGCCCGATCAGGTCCAGGGCGGCAAGCTGGGTGGAGTAGCCCTTACTGGTGGCCACGGCAATTTCCGGACCCGCCCAGGTGTAGAGCACGTCGTCGGCCTCCCGGGCGATGGAGCTGCCTACCACGTTGCAAACCGCCAGCGTCCGACCGCCCAGGCGCTTCGCCTCACGGAGCGCCGCCATGGTGTCCAGCGTCTCGCCGGACTGGCTGATGGCGATTACGAAGGTGTTTTCGTCCACCAGGGGATCGCTGTACCGGAACTCGGACGCCAGCACCACCTCCACCGGACGCCGCAGAAGCTGCTCCCAGACGTATTTCTCCACCATCCCCGCGTAGTACGCCGACCCGCAGGCGATCATGTAGATGTGGGAAATCTTTTTCGCGTACTCCGCCGTCAGGGTGATGTCGTCCAGCACGATCCGGCCTCCCCGGACGCGGGGGGACACGGTTTTCCGGATGGCCTCCGGCTGTTCCAGGATTTCCTTGAACATGAAGTGGGCGTAGCCGCATTTTTCAGCCGCGCTCACGTCCCACTCGATGAAGCTGTGCTCCTTCTCCAGGGGCGTCATTTCGCTGTCGAACACGTCAATGCTGTCCGCCGTCAGCACGGCGATTTCCCCGTCGTTCATGTAGGCCACGTCCCGGGTGTGCTTGATGATGGCCGTCACGTCGGAGGCGATGAAATTTGCGTCTTTGCCGTAGCCCAGGATCAGGGGGCTGTCCTTCCGGGCCGCGATCAGGGCGTTGGGGTAATCGGAGCAGATGATTCCGAAGGCGTAGGCCCCCTCGATCCGCCGCAGGACCCGCCCCACGGCTTCCAGCATACTCCCGCACTCGTTGTAGTGGAACTCCAGAAGCTGGGCAACCACCTCCGTATCCGTGTCAGAGGTAAACGTAACCCCCTGCCGCAGAAGCTGTTCCTTGATTTCCAGATAGTTCTCGATAATCCCGTTATGAACGAGGGCGATAGCCCCGTTCTCGCTCACATGGGGGTGGGCATTCGCGTCATTCGGCTCACCGTGGGTAGCCCACCGGGTATGACCGATCCCAAGGGGCCCCGTCAGATCCGCGCCCTGATGGGTCAGGTCCGCCAGGACCTGGAGCCGCCCTTTGGACTTCCTGACCTGCAATCCCTTCACCGGGTCCCGCACAGCGATTCCGGCGGAATCATACCCCCGATATTCCATCTGAGCCAAGCCCTCCAGCAGAATCGGAGCCGCCTCTTCCCGTCCCACGAAGCCGATAATTCCACACATAGCAAAAAATCCTCCTGAAAAAAAAGTATTCAAAAGGACAAATGCGCAGCCACTTGTCATTTCAAAAGCGGTCACAGCCTATCTGTTCCGCGGTCGCCCGCGTATTTATCAGCCATGTCACGCGTCCGCCGCCACGGAAGGGCATCCGCCGAACATTTCGATACTCCCTTCTCCTCGTCACCTTGCCTCCCCCGCGGGGGGACGGGGGGCCTCCGGCGGCCAAAGGGCTTCGCCCTCTGGACTCCCACCAGCCCTTTGAAAAGGGCTGGACCCCAAACTTTATCTGCGGGTAAACGGCCGTTTACCCGCTGATCATCTTTTAATACTAACCTGTGGGTCCTTTCATGCCAATGGAAGGACCCACACGCACTTTCTGCGTCACCGTGCGGGAAGCCAAAACAATCTCCAATGCGTAGAGCGGTATTAAAGCTCTTTTCGGTTCCTTTTCTCTCGAGAAAAGGAACCCGCCGGAGGCCCCCCGTAGGTAGGCACCATAGCACAAGGTCTGGCGCTGTTTGATTGGTTGGTCCTCCTTTCTGTCTGCGTAGCTTCTCCATTTTATGGTGGAGCTTTCTGCATTATACGATACTGCGGGGAGAAAGTCAATGTTCGGTTGGAATTGACAGGCGGGTTGGAATCCATTATAATAAGTAGGAATTGAGGAGTGTTGTGCTGCCTGGAGATAAATTTGCCCGGTGTGTGCTGGGAAGAGAGGAGTGCCCGTCATGACTAAACGGGAGGAGAAGCTGCGCCTTCGTCAGACAATCAGGAAATTGGAAGCTGGATTGCCCGAGCGGTATCGGGAGCGGTCCAGCAGGGCCATTGCGGCCCGTTTGCTCGGGATGCCCGCCTACCGGCAGGCGGGGACCATCTTCTGCTTCGTGGGCACCGGGCACGAAATCGACACGCGCCCCATCCTCGCCGACATCCTGGCCTCCGGCAAAATCCTCTGCGTCCCACTCTGCACCGCCCCCGGCTTCATGGAACTGCGCAAAATCACCGCCCTCGCCCAGCTCTCACCCGGCATGTACGGCATCCCCGCCCCACCCGCCGCCAGCCCCGTCTTACCCGTCGACTCCGTCGACCTCGCCATCCTCCCCTGCCTCACTTGCAGCCACCAGGGCCACCGCCTCGGCCGCGGCGGCGGCTACTACGACCGCTTCCTCGCCCATTACCGCGGCGGCTCCGTCCTCCTCTGCCGCGAACGCCTCATCCGCGCAGAAATCCCCCTCGAACCCCACGACTTCCCCGTCCCCTGGGTCCTCACCGAACGCGGACTCTACGAGGACGGAGTGCCCGCGCGGCTGTGAGTGCTCGCCTACGGGGGACGAGGGACGGGGGACGGGGGGCCTCCGGCGGCCAAAGGGCTTTGCCCTCTGGACTCCCACCAGGGAGGCACGCGCCTCCCTGGACCCTGGCAGATCATTACTTTTTTGGAGGTGTTGCCTCTTGACTAGGATTTTTCTCATTCGACACGCTGAGGCGGAGGGGAACCTTTATCGGATCGCTCAGGGGCAGTTCGACAGTAACCTTACCGACCGGGGGTGGAGGCAGGTGCGGGCGCTGGAGGGGCGGTTCGCTGGGGTGCATGTTGATGCCGTTTACTCCAGTGACCTCTATCGGACCTGCGCTACTGCTTCCGCTTTGTATCGGCCTAAAAAACTTCCGCTGGTGCGGCGGTCTGATCTGCGGGAAATCTGCGTCGGGGACTGGGAACAACGGACCTGGGGCGATATTTTCCGGCTTTGGCCCGCTGAAATGGAGGATTTCAGCCTCCATATGGACCGCTGGTCTATTCCCGGCGCGGAGACGCCTGCCCAGGTGCTGGCGCGGGTGCGCGCCGCCGTGGAGGATATCGCGCGGGAAAATCCCGGGAAAACCGTGGCCGTCTTCTGCCATGGCTACGCTATCCGCCTCCTGCTGGCAAATTTGCAGGGTATCTCCCTGGCCGATACCGGATCGAAAACGCCTACCGGGGACAATACCGCCGTCTCCGTCCTGGAGTTCGACGGGGACCGCCTGCGGGTCGTCTCCCAGAACGACAACGCCCATCTTTTGACGCCGGAATTCCTGGCCGGGGAAAAGGTCCGCAAGCGGGCCAACGCCCTGGAACCGGGGCTATGGTTCGCGCCCCTGGACCCCGCGGCCCACGGCGCCTTGCTGACCGCCTGCGCCGGGGAGTGCGGCGTGTCCGCCGAGGCCCTGAGCGCCCCCGCGGGGCTTGCCTTGGCGGGGTATCTGCGGGATGAACCGGTCGGCCTGCTCCGGATGGACGGCGGGCCGGGGCGGATCGCCTGGGCCTACATACGCCCTGACTGCCGCAAACGCGGCTTTGGAGTCCAGCTCGTGGGGCAGGCCGTGCAGCACGCGCGGAATGAGGGCGTGGACACCCTCTCCGCTGTACTGCCCGCCGGGAGCGCCGCCCGCGACTTCCTCCTGGACTGCGGCTTTTCCTCTGAGGACGGGAGCCTGTACGTGAAACACATCGGCTTCGATCCGGAGATTTTAGGGGAAAAGTGAAGAATTTGAAAACTTTTGCCGGTTCGGGCCTTTTCGGCAAGGTTGGCGTTGACAGGCTGTGTAAGATGATCCTATAATAGTCTCACAGCCAAAGGCGTTCATAAGAAAAAGGGAGTAGCTTGCGTACTGAACGCGGTGCGGTTCGTCATCCCGTGGGCGGCTTCCGCCCTCCGGACCCACTGAAAAGCGAGACTTTTATTGCATAGGACCTCCGCTTCCGCGGGGATCTTACGCAGTAAACGTCTCGCTGATTTTTTTGGAAAGCGGGTAATGTGTCTATGGAAATCTGGATTGCTGTGCTGCTGTTCCTTGTGGGCCTGGTGCTGATCATCAAGGGCGGGGACTGGTTCCTTGGGGGCGCCGTGTGGATCGCTGAGGCCACGGGAGTGCCGCGGTTCATCATTGGCGCTACCATCGTCTCCCTGGCTACCACCCTGCCGGAGCTGACCGTCTCCCTCACCGGGGTCCTGCAAGGCGAGGTGGACATGGCCGTGGGGAACGCGGTGGGGTCCGTGACGGCAAACCTCGGGCTGATCCTGGGGCTATCCCTGGTGTGCATCCCCTCCGCCGTGCGGCGGGAACAGTTCGAGCTGAAAGCCTTCCTCATGGTTTGCAGCGCGGCGCTTCTCATGATCCTCTGCCGGGGCGGGGTCCTGCGGGAGCTGCCGGGGCTGATTTTGTTCGTTATCTTCGGCGTGTACTTATGGAATAACCTGCGGGACGCGCGGTCCGGGATGGCGGAGCAATCCTCCGGCGGGCGGCGGCGGATCTCCCGGCGGGTGCTGGCTGGAAAGCTGGTACTGTTCGGGGTTGGGATTTTAGCTATCGTCGCTGGGTCCCGGCTGCTGATCGACTACGGGAGCGAGCTGGCACTGCTGCTTGGGGTGCCGTCCAGTATCGTGGGGGTGACGATGGTGGCGATTGGGACCTCCCTGCCGGAGCTGGTGACGACCCTGACGGCGATTGCTAAGAAAGAGGCGTCTATGTCGGTGGGGAATATCATCGGGGCGAATGTGATCGATTTGACGATGATTCTGCCTGCGTGTACGGCTGTCTCCGGGGGGCAGTTGGTGATCGGGGGGCAGACTACCGGGCTGGATTTGCCGGCTTGCCTGCTGCTGTGCTGCGTGGCGGTGCTGCCGCCTTTGCTGACGGAGCGGTTTTATCGCTGGCAGGGGGTGGTGATGCTGGCACTTTACGGGGGCTATGTGTTTGCGTTAGTGGGCAGATAAAGTTTGGGGTCCAGCCCTTTTCAAAGGGCTGGCCGCTGGAGGCAAAAAAAGCGACAAAATGTCCCCAGTGCAAACTGGGGGCTTTTGTCGCTTTTTACATTGCACCAACCACAAAAACATGCTATACTATAGGTTAAGCAGGTGCCATCACCCTGCCCGCCGTCCCGAGCGGCGAGTAAAAAAATGGAGGCAGTACGCGGCCTTACCGCGTGTGTTTTGCTGCGCTTATGCGGCCCTCTGTCAGGATGATGGCGAACGAAGCCGGAGCCCCGAGGACTGGCGAAGCGCGGTTTTTTCATGCCGTAGGCCTGCTGTAAACCGGCACGCCGCGCCTGGAAAAGCGGCGTCCGCGGTGGGCATAACGCTCCGCTGCGGGGATTGGGAGGTAACGAGCATGACGATTTCCTTTGAGACGCGCATCCGGCGTCTGACGACAGCCGGGATGATAGCGGCTGTGTACGCGGCGGCGACGCTGCTGCTGCCGATTCCGCAGTATGGGCCGGTGCAGTTCCGGGTGGCGGAGTGCATGACGCTGCTGCCGTTCCTGTTTCCGGAGGCGATTCCGGGGCTTGTAGTGGGGTGCTTCCTGGCGAACTTCATCGGGTCGCCGTTCGTGCTGGACTGGCTCTTCGGCACCCTGGCGACGCTGATCGCGGCGCTCCTGACGCGAAAAATGCCGAACGTGTGGCTGGCGGCGGTGCCGCCGGTTCTGTGCAACGCGGCGATTGTGGGCGCGGAGATTGCGTGGTTTGCGATGCAGGACGGCGCGGCGTTCTGGCCCGCCTACGGGATGAACGCGCTGACGGTGGGCCTGGGAGAAGCCGCCGTGTGCTTCCTGCTGGGAATCCCGCTGATGCGGACGCTGGCGAAGATTCCCGTCCTGAAAGGGCGTGCCGCTGCCCGCTGAGGCGGCATAAAGCCGGACAGACAAACGCGTCTGTCCGGCCTTTTCGTCTCAGCCTCTAGTGAAAGAGCTTCCTGCCCAGCCAGATGAAAATGCAGGCTCCGACTACGGACACCAGAAGATTTGCAATCCAGCCATAGGCGTAAAAGCCCAGGAAGCCAAAAACTACGCTGCCCACAGCCGATCCGATGATACCAATGATTATATTTTGAATCAGGCTGCCCTCCGCGTCCATGAGCTTCCCCGCAATCCAGCCCACCAGCGCGCCCATAATCAGCGATCCAAGCAAACGAAACATAGTTCCCTCTCTCTTTCCGGCCTCACGGCCTGTCCTTTTGTGTCAGTCCTCGATATACTCCCGGACCCGGTAAACCGCGCCGATCTCGTCCTCGCAGATCCTGCGGCACGCCTCGATCTCCTCCAGCGAAATCGTGTCCACCACGGTCATCATCACCGTGGGCACATAGCGCCGCAGCTCCTTCGCGAAGTCCTTCATGGCCTGGTACGCGCCGGGCATGGCCGGACGGCAGAGGGCGTCGTACTTCTCCGCCGTGTCCGCGTTCAGGGAGACGGACACCATGTCGAAGCGGCCCGCGAAGTCGGGGCAGATGTCCCGGCCATGGATCAGGTTCCCGGTGCCGTTGGTGTCCATGCGGGTGAAGAGCTTCTTCCCGCGGGCCTTGAGCTGGTCGATCACCCAGCAGATGTCCTCGATCCTGTAGCTGGGTTCCCCGAAGCCGCAGAAAACCAGCTGGGCGTAGCGGGTCAGGTCGCGGGCCTCGATGGACGCTAAGATTTCCTCCTTCGTAGGCTCCCGCTCCAGCCAGAGGTTATCGCTGTAGATGCTGCCCTGGCGGCCGTTGTGCCGGACGCAGAAGGCGCAGTTGAAGTTGCAGCGGTTCGTGGTGTTGACGTAGAGATTGCCGCCGTATTCGTAAGTGATGGTAAAGCCCTTTTCCATAGTGCGCCCCTCAGTCCCACCAGAAGAACCAGGTGGTGGATTTCGACAGAATGTCCGCCAGCAGTCCGATGGACTCACAGCCCTGGACCACAATGTCCGCGCAGTACAGGTACTGCTCCCAGGCCAGCGCCTGGGCTTCCTCCCGTTTCACCGGCGCCGGGACGCTGAATTCCAGCACGTCCTCCGTGATCACCGCCGGGACCGCGCCGTACTTCTCGTACCAGTATTTCGCCACGGCGATATGGTCCTCCGGCAGGGGGCACTCGTTCCAGCCGCCGAAAGGCACCCAGGCGAAGACCTCCCAGGGATTCGTTACCGGAATCTCCGCCAGGAGCAGCGGGATCGACCTCCGGGGCCTGTTGTAGTCCAGGATGCCCGTGAATTCGTCGGAAGCCTCGCCGCCCTCCATGGGGCCGAGGTCCTCCGGCGCTGGGGGAACCCCTTCGCCCCATTTCCGAAGCTCTTCCTCCGTCTTTGCAAACCAGGCTTTCCCGTCCGCCACGGGCTTGGCAAGCATCTCCGCGCGGTACTTCTCCAAAGGCGTGTAGTCCTCCCACTCCAGGGATTCCGTGAAGCGCTCACTGTCCGCGGGCATGAGGACGGGGATGAAGCCCTCCTTCGCTCCCCGCGCACGGGCCTCCCGGTACGCTTCCATAATAGCATCGGCGGTCTGCCCCGCCTCCAGGCGCTTGCAGGGACATTTCATATATTCTTCCAAGGTGCTCATGACCGGTCTTCCCTCCCTGTTTTTACTCGTCCTCGTCGTCAAAATCGAAGACATCCTCGTTCACCAGACTGCGGATAAATTCCTCAAAATTGTCCGCCAGAAGCGTGACGCAGTAGTCGTCCTCCTGGTCCACGTGGACCACCTTCGGCTCCCCCTGGGGACCGCAGTCCCGGTAGTCCAGGAATACCTCGTCGTGCCCCGCCGAGGGGCAGTCGCAGACGGCGACGCCAATGGGCGGATACTCCCATTCCTCCACCATCAGGCGGGTTTCAAAGAGGATGCCGCTCCGCTCGTCCGGGTCCGCGCTGATGCCATAGATGCCCTCGATGGCCGCGTGGTCGTCCGCCCAGCTGGTGGCCTCCTTCGTGGGCACGGCGCGGTTCACAGGTATACCGCCGTTGTGCCGCTCCATCAGCCAGACATAGGCCGCAGGCAGCTTGTACCCCAGAGCCTTCTCTGCCTCCGCCACAACGGCGGGCGTCAGCGGCCCACAGCCGTAGGCTTTCTGCGCATACGCACTTTCTTCCCAGAAACTGGTCAAATCAAACCCCTCAAAGGGCATTTTTCCTCACTCCTTCACCCGTATTTTCGAGAACAGCCGCAGGCCGTTCTCCCACGTAATCCGCGTCAGTTCCTCCGCGCCGACGCCCTTCCACTCCGCCAGCTTTTCCAGCACATAGGGCAGATTCCGGCTGTCGTTCCGCTTCCCGCGGTACGGCACCGGCGTCAGATACGGCGCGTCCGTCTCCACCAGAATGCGTTCCAGCGGCGTCACGGCGGCGACCTCCGGGGCCTTCTGGGCGTTCTTGTAGGTGATGGGGCCGTCGAAGCCCAGATACCAGCCCCGTTTCAAAAGCGCCTGGGCCATCTCCGGACTCCCGGAGAAGCAGTGGAACACCCCCCGCAGGCCCGGGTACTCCAGCGCAATCGCCAGGGAGTCCCCGTGGGCCTCCCGGTCGTGGACGATGACGGGCAGGTCCAATTCCAGAGCCAGCTCGATCTGACGCCGGAAAACCTGCTGCTGGAACGCCCGCGGCGGGTTGTCCTTCCAATAGTAGTCCAGCCCGATTTCGCCGACGGCCACAACTTTTTCGTGCCCGCACAGGTCCCGCAGGACCGCAAGCTCCGCGTCCCCCGTCCCGGCGCAGTCGGAGGGATGGATGCCCGCCGCCGCCCAGACATGGGGAAAGCGCTCCGCCAGGGCGATAGCCTCCCGCGAGCTTTCCAGGTCACAGCCGGGGTCCACCACCAGGCTGACGCCCGCCGCAGGCAGCGCGGAGAGCACCTCGTCCCGGTCGGCGCGGAAGCTGTTGGAGTCGTAGTGGGCGTGGGTGTCGAAGATAGGCATGGAAACGTGCCTCCTTTGATGCAGATAAAACAAAAAGGACATCCGGACGGATGCCCTTTTGGCCTGACGGGAGCAGGGGGAAGACGCGAAGGGGAAAGGGGGTGCGCCTCCCGGACTTAACCCATCCGATTGAGCTTGAGAGTCATGGCGCTCTTCTTGTGAGCGGCGGCGTTCTTGTGGAGCACACCCTTCGCCACAGCCTGATCGACCTTCTTGACCGCAACCTTGTAAGCGCCATCGGTTTCGGTGCGATTGCCCTCTGCGGCAGCGGCCTCGAACTTCTTGATAGCAGTCTTCAAATCGGACTTGGTGGCCTTGTTGCGCGCGTTTCTCGCCTTTCCGATCAGCACACGTTTCTTGGCAGACTTAATGTTCGGCAAACCTAACACCTCCTTTGGCATGAAAATATGGAGTGGAACGGCCTCGTCCCGCCGTACAGATTTTCATTGTAACAGACTTATCCACAAAAAGCAAGAATTTTTTTGCAATTTTCCGTGGGATTTTTGCGGGGCGTTTACGGGGGGCCTCCGGCGGCTTACTTTTCTTGAAAGAAAAGTAAGCAAAAGAACTTTCATACCGCTCTATGCTGCTGGTGGGCGTTATGGCCTGTCACACGGTAACGCAGAAGCTGCGTGTGGGGCATATCTTGCCGGTATGCCCCACAGATTTTCTTTGACGTAAAAAATCTGTGGGACCTTCTATCGCAATAGAAGGTCCCACATGCACTTCCTACGTTACCGTGCGGCAAAGCCTTAACAACCTCCGCACCGTAGAGCGGTATTAAAGCTCTTTTCGGTTCCTTTTCTCTCGAGAAAAGGAACCCGCCGGAGGCCCCCCGTCCCCCGCGAGAACCAGTCACCCGGCAACGCTAAAACAACCCCTCAAACACCCCCGCCGTCTCCTCCGACATCCTCCGCGTAGCCGTCAGACTCGAAACCAGCACATTCCCATTCTTATCCACCAGCAAAGCCCGCTCCTTACTCTTCGGATACCCGAACCGCAGCAGCGGAATCACATCCTCCGGCAAGGCCCTCGGCTCAATCACCGACCCTTCCTCGCCCCACACCGCCCACTGGGAACAGCAGTTAAACGGCTCCTGATGCTTCGCATGGGGCTTCTCCTTCTGCCCCACAATCCGCACCCCCTCCGGCGCATTCTCGATGCCGCGAAAGCTCTTCCCGCCCGACATTGCGTAGAACCCCCCGTCCCATTCCACCGCAATCCCCTCCGGTATCAGCGCCCCGCACTCGCACCCCAGCTCCCGCATACAGTAGTCAAAGGCCCGCTCCCGATGGGTCACAGGCAGGCGCGCCATGACATACAGCTTCTTTTTCATCAGCGTCACCGGAAACACCACGTCCCCCGCTTTCACAGACGCAATCGTGGGCATCCGGGAGTGGATGCTCCCATAGACCACCTTAATCGGCCCCTTATCCCCCGCCTTTTTCAGCTCGTCCACCCAGTCCTGGGGCCAGTATACCATAAAATGTGCCATGACCAGCGCAACCCCTTCCATACAGTTCTGCCCCGATTCTACCACGAACCACCCTTCAATTCAATTCGTCTTCTGGAAAATCCCTTTTCTCGTTCGTGTTGAGAAACGCTTATAAAAATTTTCCATCGTTAAAATGACGGAATAGGCAGTGAGCCGGAAATTGCAGTTGTGCATCTGCTATTTATAAAAATCAGACAATGAGTCAGCCACTTGAATTTCTTCATCATCAATCGCATTGTAGCATGTAATCGTTCCGTCAGGTTTCAGCACATATGGTTCGCCTGCACCATTATCAGCGAATACAAATCCCTCGATCCCGTAGTTCTCTTGATAAAAGCTGCTTTCTATCATCATTTCATCATATGAATATAGAATCCACATAATTGGCATTTGTTCACCTGTCTTTGGATTCAACATCGTTTCTTCAATTCCATTACTGACTTGTAAAATGGACCTTATCTCTTGGGGAATATCCGCTCCCCAATTTCCTTCATATGGAGAATGAAGCAATATATTTCCTTTATATAAATTGGAAATTTTACTGATATAGTCCATCTTTCCTCTCCTGTAAATTTGTTATCGTTTTCTAATAATCCAATTATTATTTTGGGACTTTCTTTTCAATACAGTAACCACAAGGCATACTCGCCATTATCCGGGAGATAAGTTTCGATTTATCGAGCCGATTATATCACGGCCCTTTTTCCGTTTCAAGCGGCTGTTATTGAAATCGCCAATGGCCAGGACCGCCAGCACGAAAAAGAAAAGGGGCCCTGGAAATCACCGGAATTCGACCAGTCTCGTTTGACGAACGGGGAAAAATCTGCTAAAATAGGAAATAATCAGCACTAAATTGAAGGAGCGATGAAAAACATGAACCAACGGATACGGAAAATTTTATCATGCCTGACGCTGTGCGCTCTGCTGGCGGCTCTGTGGCAGGTCCCGGCTGCCGCCGCAGGCGGCATCGCCGACGTGCCCGAGGACTTCTGGGCTGCGGGCGACATCCAGCGGGCCGTGGAGGAGGGCTACTTCTTCCTCGAAGACGGCGGCACCTTCGGCACCGGCAAGGAGATGACCCGCGCAGAAGCCGTGGTGGTCCTCTGCCGCTTCTTCGGCTGGAAGCCCACCCTGCCGCCCCGTCAGGTCTACCAGGACGTGCCGGAAAACCTCTGGTATGCCGGGGCCGTCGAGGCCGCGTTCCTCCAAGGGGCCATCACCATCCAGGGCGGCGAGTTCCACCCGGACAAGCCTGCCGCCCGCCAGGACCTGGCCGCAATGCTGGTCCGCGCCCTGGGCTACGGCACCTTCGCCGGCCTGGCCCAGGACCTGTCCCTCCCCTTCCAGGACGTGAAGGCCAACACCGGCTACATCGCCATCGCCTACGGCCTGGGCCTCATGGACGGCGCTACCGTCAGCACCTTCGCGCCGGAGGCCCCCGTGCTCCGGGAGCAAATGGCCGTCATTCTCATGCGCCTCCACGACAAGCTCTACGGCGAACCCGCCTCCGGACGTGCGGGCATCCTCTCTTCCGCGGACAACCTGCCGGACCTGAAGGGCTATGAGGCCGTAGCCATTTCCGCCCTGCGCCTGGCCTACAACGGCTCCCCTCAGCTCTCCCTGAACATGGAGGACGAGGAAGTCCAGCGGGCCAGGGAAGCCGCCAAGGAGGCGAAGGTGCCCCAGCTCCTGCACGTATCCGGAGGCCCCTACCAGCTCCGCGAGAACGCAGAGGAAATGGCGGCGGTCCTCCTGGAGGCCGTGAAGGAGGGGGGCTACGACGGCCTCTTCCTGGACATTTCCGGCCTGACCACCACCCCCCAGCGGAACGAGCTGACCGCCGTGGCGGCGGCTCTGCGGGAGGGCCTGGGCAAGAAGCTGCTCTACATGGCCGCGGAAACCCCCTCCTGGCACGGCCGTCTCCCCGGCTACGACTACGCCAGCCTGGGCGAGTATGTGGACCGCCTAGTCCTGAAAATCGACTCACCCGTAGAGCACGCCAACGGCATCGTGACCGCTCCCCCAGAACCCCTGGAGGAAATCTATTTCGCCCTGAACCGGATGCGCGGCCTGGTAGACGCGGGCAAGCTGTCCCTGATGGTCACAACCCACGGCACAGCCTGGGGCGAGGAATCAGAAGGCGAAATCGTCACCGGCGGAGAAATTGCGGAGCTGATGGCGGAGCAGTGGGCGAAGGTCTACTATTCCGACCGCTATGCCTGCGCCTATTTGGAGACAGCGGATGAGACGACAGCAGTTTGGTATTTGAATGGGCAGTCCATTCAGGAACGGAACCAGCTGGCGCGGCTGTTCGGGGTGGATCAGCTCTGCGCGGCTGAGTTAGACGACGCCTTGCCGGAGCTGGTGGAGGCGCTGCCGTGAGGATGGTGCCTGCCTACGGGGGGCCTCCGGCGGCTTCCTTTTCTCGAGAGAAAAGGAAGCGAAAAGAGCTTTCATACCGCTCTATACTCTGGTGGTTGAATAAGCCTGTCACACGGTAACGTTAGAAGTGCGTGTGGGGCATACCGGATCGGTATGCCCCACAGTTTTTTTATAAGATCATAAAAAATCCCGTGTTCCTTACCTTGATCAAGGTAAGGAACACATGCACATTGCCACGTTTCGGCGCAGCAAGCCACCGCGCCCACCAGATTCGCGTCGAGTTAAAGCTCTTTTTGGTTACTTTTTCTCTCGAGAAAAAGTAACCCGCCGGAGGCCCCCCGTCCCCCGTATGCAGGCATTGTCAGTTGTCAACAATCGCCTCCTACCTTTCAAAAATTGTCCTCTTGCGTTTCTGTGCTGGACTTTGTTCCGGGTGGGTGTTATGATAATTTTATACAGGATTCGGCTTTGGGCCGCTTCTATCATTGGCGGGTTCCTATAAATCGGGCCTGTCGGAGAGGGGATTTTGCTATGGTTACGTTTTCTCATGACCTTCCTGAAAAAGATGTCTCCGTTTGGCACGGGGAGGGGCTTATTCATGTCAAGGACCTCACGGACGCCGCCGGGCTTTACCATCATGGGCGGCTGTTCACCCACACCACCGTTAATCCCGGCTGCTCCATCGGGTATCATACCCACGAGCACGAAACCGAATTCTACTACATCATCCGCGGCGAGGCCGTCTTCAACGACAACGGCACCGAAGTTATCCTCCACCCCGGCGATATCGGGGCCACCGGCTTCGGGCAGGGACATGGGCTGGAAAACCGTGGGACCGAACCCGTGGAAATGATCGCTTTGATCATCTGCGAGTAATCCTGCTTCTTTGGGCGCTTTGCACAATTATTTTTCCATTTACATGGCGTTTCGTGTATTGACAACCAATTTTCTATCCTGCTATCATAGTTTTGAGTTCTGCCCCTTTTGTTGATCCAACGCTGTTCCATACCACTTTTTACATATTTATAAGGAGGACACCACCCATGACCACCACACTCTACCTGCCCGCATGGAGCATCGGCCCCGACTGCTACAAGGACATCTACAACATTGCCCGCCCCTACGGCAAAAAAGTCGCCGTCATCGGCGGACACATCTCCGTAGAGAAAGCCCTGCCCAAGATCAAGGCCGCTCTCGCGGGCACCGACCTGGAGCTCACCGAGCCCATCTGGTTCGGCGGCGAAGCCTCCTATGAGAACGCCGCTATGCTGGAAGCCATGGACGAGGTCAAGAACGCCGACATGATCTTCGGCATCGGCGGCGGACGCGCCATGGACACCGCCAAGTGCGCCGCGGGCCACCTCGACAAGCCCATCTTCGCCTTCCCCACCCTGGCCTCCAACTGCGCCGCCTGCACCACCCTCTGCGTCATGTACTACCCCGACGGCGCTATGAAGGACCTTTACTACCCCAAGCGCTGCGCCATCCACACCTTCATGGACACCGAGATCATCGCCAACTCCCCCGCCGAGTACATGTGGGCCGGCATCGGCGACTCCCTCGCCAAGGAATTCGAGTCCGAGATGGCCGCGCGGAACGACCTGGCCAGCTTCAAGATTGAGCACGCACCTCTTATGGGCGTCAACATCGCCCGCTGCTGCACCTCCGCCTTCCTCGCCTTCGGCGAAAAGGCCATGGAGCAGATCCGCAATCACGAGGACGGCTACGAGCTCCAGCAGGTGGTCCTGGGCATCGTGATCACCGCCGGCATGGTTTCCAACCTCACCGTCGAAACCACCCGCGACGCCTACTTCTACAATGACTCCCTCGCTCACTGCTTCTACTACGGCTGCACCGTCTGCCCCGGCGCTCACAAGCACCTCCACGGCGAAGTCGTCTCCCTGGGCATCCTGGTCCTGCTCACCCTGGACGGCCAGATCGAGCAGCGCGACAAGCTCTTCCCCTTCTACAAGGCCCTGGGCCTCCCCATGACCATGGACGCCATCGAGCTCACCGAGGCCGACATGCCCACCCTGCTGGACAAGTGCGTCACCATGGGCAACTGGAACTACGTGCCCACCCCCATCACCCGCGAGCAGTTCGCCCAGGCCATTCTGGACACCGACAAGGCCGCCAAGGCGTGGCTGGCCGCCAACTGAATCAACAGTCAACCGGACGGGTCCGCCCCCGTCCCCCGTGGGACCGCGCAAGCGGTCCCACATCCACGAATTCACATAAAAGAAAAGGAGCAGGTTAACATGAAAGGCATTCAGGGAAAGATCACACTCGTCACCGGCGGCACCCGCGGCATCGGCAAGGGCATTGCCAAGCGCTTCCTGGAAGAGGGCGCGACGGTCATCATCGTCGGCGGCAAGAACAAGGAAGACGCCGACCGCGCCGTCGCCGAGCTCAGCCCTCTTGGCCCCATCGAGGCCATGATGGTGGACCTCAGCGCCGCCGCCGCCGTGGAGAAGATGGTGGACGACGTAGCCGCCAAGTACGGCCGCATTGACATCCTGGTCAACAACGCCGGCATCCAGATCCGCCAGTGGGCCACGGAGTTCAAGCTGGAGGACTTCGACAAGGTGATCAACGTCAACATGCGCGCCTACTACCTGGCCTCCCGCACCGCGGCCCGCTACATGAAGAAGCAGGGCGGCGGCAGCATCGTCTGCATCTCCTCCGGCAACTCCCAGTGCTACACCAGTCAGCGCTCCGCCTATAATATCTCCAAGACCGCCGTCAACGGCCTCGTCGCCACCCTCGGCGTCGAGTGGGCCCGCTTCAACATCAGAATCAACGCCGTCGCCCCCGGCTACGTCATGACCGAAATGATCCAGAAGGGCATCGACGAGGGCATCATCGACATCGAAAACATCATGAAGGTGATCCCCATGAAGCGCCTCCTCCTCCCCGAAGAAATCGGCAGCACCGTCGCCTTCCTCGCCTCCGACGAGGCCAGCGGCATCACCGGCCAGACCATCTTCACCGACGGCGGCTGGAGCAAGGCGGGTCTGCCCGAGGCGAAGGACCTGTAAGTTACGGGGGGCCTCCGGCGGGTTCCTTTTCTCGAGAGAAAAGGAACCGAAAAGAGCTTTAACTCAACGCGAATCTGGTGGTCGCGATGGCTTTCCGCACGGTAACGTAGGAATTGCAAAGTGGTCCTTACCTCTGACGAAGCAAGGACCACTTATTTTTTTTCATGGAACTCCGCACCCGCCCGTCCCCCGCAACCACCAGGGCTGTGTGGCTCCATACACACCAATCCCCCCGTTCTGGGGATCACCTTACAGATTGTCAACAATTTACACAGTTTTCGGCCACAAACTTTGTCGCCTTTGTAGATCCATCGTTTTCCAGTCTTTTTACTCCCCTTTTTATTTTACGTAATCGGTAACGTACCCATTTTTACTTACTTTTTCGCTTTTTCCGCAAAATTGGTCCTACAAATTTGCACTGGACAAATCCCTTTCCCTGTCGTATCATTAGAGTATCAAATTGGTAGGACCAATCCCGCCCACATTTTACTTTTACAGGAGGTTGCAGCACTATGACTTACCAGACCCTGACCCCCGAGCTCATCCAGCAGCTCTCTGGCATCGCCCCCAACCGCGTCTTCACCGGCGGCGACATCAACCCCGACTACGCCCACGACGAAATGCCCATCTACGGCAAGGCCGTCCCCGAGGCCGTCGTGGAAGCCGCCACCACCGAAGAGGTTGCCGCCGTCATGAAGCTCTGCAACGAGCACCACATCCCCGTCACTCCCCGCGGCGCGGGCACCGGTCTCGTCGGCGGCGCGGTCCCCATCCACGGCGGCGTCCTCCTGGTCACCACCCGCATGAACAAGATCCTCGCCTACGACGAGGAAAACTTCACCGTCACTGTCCAGCCTGGCGTCCTCCTGAACACCCTTGCCGAAGACGCCGCTACCCACGGCCTTCTGTATCCCCCCGATCCCGGCGAGAAGTTCGCCACCCTGGGCGGCAACGTCTCCACCAACGCCGGCGGCATGCGCGCCGTCAAGTACGGCTGCACCCGCGACTACGTGAAGGCCATGACCGTGGTCCTCCCCACCGGCGAGGTCATCAAGCTGGGCAGCTCCGTCTCCAAGACCAGCTCCGGCTACAGCCTCCTCCACCTCATGATCGGCTCCGAGGGCACCCTGGGCGTCATCACCGAGCTGACCCTGAAGCTCATCCCCCAGCCCAAGGAGACCATCAGCCTCATCATCCCCTACCCCGACATGGAGTCCTGCATCGGCACCGTCCCCGCTTTCTTCATGAACCACCTGAACCCCCAGGCCCTGGAGTTCATGGGCAAGGAGATCGTCATTTCCTCCGAGGCCTACGTGGGCAAGCAGGTCTTCCCCCGGAAGCTGGACGGCGTAGAGGCCGAGGCGTACCTCCTCGTCACCTTCGACGGCAACTCCGCCGACGAGCTGGACGCCGTGATCGAGCGTGCCTCCGAGGTCGTCCTGGAGGCGGGCGCGATTGACGTTCTGGTGGCCGACACCCCGGCCCTCAAGCGGGACGCCTGGGCGGCGCGCAGCAGCTTCCTGGAGGCCATCATGGCCGACACCAAACTCCTGGACGAGTGCGACGTGGTGGTCCCCGTGACCCAGATCGCCCCCTTCCTGGTGTACGTGAAATCCCTGGAAGAGGACGTGGGCCTCACCGTGAAGAGTTTCGGCCACGCGGGCGACGGCAACCTCCACATCTACTGCTGCTCCAACGACCTGGAGGAAGAGGAATTCCTCAAGCGGGCGGAGAAGTTCATGGAAGCCCTGTACGCCAAGGCCACGGAGCTGGGTGGCCAGGTCTCCGGCGAGCACGGCATCGGCCACGGAAAGGTCCCCTTCCTGGCGGAGTCCGTGGGCGCGGTGAACATGGCCCTGATGGAGAGCATCAAGAAGGTCTTCGACCCGAATCTGATTCTGAATCCCGGCAAAGTCTGCTACAAGCTGTAAAAAAAGTTGGAGGGTCCAGGGGCGACGCGCCCCTGGCGGAGTCCAGAGGCAGAGCCTCTGGCGGGGTTTGGGGCAGAGCCCCAACCCCCGCCGCAGCGGACCAAAGGCAGCGCCTTTGGTAAAAAAAGAAAGGTGTAAAATAATATGGCATACTTAATCAACCCCGAAGACCAGGACCTCCTGCAAACCGTCAAAGAGTTCTGCGAGAAGGAAGTCAAGGAGCAGTGCAAGGAATTCGACGTCAGCGGCGAGTGGCCCGAGGACATCTACGCCCAGGCGGCTGAGATGGGCCTGAACGCCCTGGAGGTCCCCGAGGAGTACGGCGGCCCCGGCCTGGAGCGCCTCACCGTAGCGGCTCTGATGGAGGAAATGGCCAAGGCCGACGCGGGCTTTGCCAGCACCATCACCGCCAGCAACCTGGCCCTGAAAGCCGTCCTAATCGGCGGCAGCGAGGAGCACAAGCAGCACTGCTGCGATCTGCTCATTGAGGGCAAGCACGGCGCGTTCTGCCTGACGGAGCCTATGGCCGGTTCCGACGCCAGCAACAGCAAGACCACCGCCGTCCGGGAGGGCGACGAGTACGTCCTGAACGGCCGCAAGTGCTTCATCACCAACGGCGGCGTGGCCTCCTTCTACGTGGTGACCGCCATGACGGACAAGAGCCAGGGCGTGAAGGGCATGTCCGCCTTCCTGGTGGACGCGGGCACCCCCGGCCTCTCCACCGGCAACCACGAGAACAAGATGGGCATCCGGACCTCCAACACCTGCGACGTGGTCTTCGAGGACTGCCGCATTCCCGCCTCCGCCCTGATGGGCACCGAGGGCGAGGGCTACAAGATCGCCATGAAGACCCTGGACATGTCCCGCACCTGGGTCGGCTGCGGCGCGGTGGGCATTGCCCAGCGCTGCATCGACGAGGCCGTGGCCTACGGCAAGCAGCGGATCACCTTTGGCAAGCCCATTCTGAAAAACCAGGCCCTCCAGTTCAAGGTGGCGGACATGGAGATCCGCACGGAGACCGCCCGCCAGATGGTGGCCCACGCCCTGACGCTGATGGACAAGGGCCTGCCCTACAGCAAGGAATCCGCCATTGCCAAGTGCTACGCGGGCGACGTGGCGGTGCAGAACGCCCTGGAGGCCATCCAGATCCTGGGCGGCTACGGCTACAGCCGCGAGTATCCCGTTGAAAAGCTCCTCCGCGACGCGAAAATCTTCCAGATCTTCGAGGGCACCAACGAGATCCAGCGCATGGTCATCGGCAAGAGCGTCATCGGCAAATTCTGAGCGGAATCAGGGAGGTAGTTGTTTATGGAACTGTTGGTTTGCATCAAGCAGGTGCCGGACGATTCCGTCACCGTAACCCTGGAGAACGGCGCGCCGAAGCTGGACGGCATCACCCCTGTGGTGAACGCCTTCGACACCTACGCGCTGGAAATGGCCGCGCGCTTCAAGGAGGAGCACGGCGGAAACGTGACTGTGCTGGCCGTGGGCGGACCCGAGGTGGTCCCCTCCCTGCGGAGCTGCCTGGCCGTCGGGGCCAACACCGCCGTGTGCCTGAATGAGAGCGCCCCCTGCGACTCCCTGGGCATGGCCCATCTGCTGGCGAAGGCGTCTCAGAAGGCCGGGAGCTTCGACGTGATTTTCTGCGGCGTGGAGTCCACCGACAAGGCCACCGGCGTCACCGGAACCCAGCTGGCCGAGGCCCTGGGCGTGCCCGTGGTGACGAACGTGCTGGCCGTGGAGCCTGTTGACGGCGGCGTGTCCGTCAAGCAGGAGACGGAGGAGGGCTACAGGACCATCGAGGTCCCCTGCCCCTGCGTCGTCACCACCGTGAAGCCGGGCTACGAGCCTCGCTATCCCTCCATCAAGAGCAAGATGGCCGCGCGGAAAGCGCCCATCACCGAGCTGAGCGCCGCCGAGATCGGCGCGGACGCCGCCGCCTACGGCCCCGGGGCCGCGAAGGTGAAGCAGGTGGCCGTGGCCGCGCCGCCGAAGCGCCAGAGCGGCGTCAAGATCCAGGAGAAGGAAACCGCTGTGGCCGTGAGCCGCGCCATGGAAATGCTGGCCGGCCAGAAGCTGATTTAAGGGGGATAAGACGATGGAAAAAGGCATGATTTTGGTTTATCTTGAGGCCGCGGACGGCCAGATCGTCAAGGTTTCCCTGGAGGCCCTCAACGCCGCCAAGAAGCTGGGCAAGCCCGTCGCCGCCGTGTTCATCGGCGACGCCTCTGCGGCAAATGCCGCCGGGGCCTGGGGCGCGGACGCCGTGCTCACCGTCGCCGCCGATGCTTTCCAGGCCGAGGCTTACGCCAACATCCTGGCGGACCTCTGCAGCCGCTATGAGGCCCCCTGCCTGGTGCTGGGCTCCACCCGGGACGGCAAGGAGCTGGCCGCCCGCGTGTCCGCGAAGCTGGGCGCGGGCTGCGTCACCGACGCTATGGACCTGAACGAGAACGGCTGGGTCCGCTCCATCTACGGCGGCTCCCTCCAGGAGACTGTGGCCGCGGAGGGCCGGAGCGTCGTGACCGTCCGCTCCGGGACCTTCGGCAAGCCGGAGGAACAGGCTGGCCGCACCGTGCCCGTGGAGGCCGTGGAGGCCGATTCCAGCGAACTGCGGGCCGTCATTAAGGAAACCGTCAAGGAGCTGGCGGAGAGCGTCAATTTGGAGGACGCGGAGGTCATCGTGGCCGGAGGCCGGGGCATGGGCAGCGCGGAGAACTTCAAGCTGGTCCATGAGCTGGCAGAACTGCTGGGCGGCGTGGTCGGCGCGAGCCGCCCCGCCATCGAGGACGGCTGGGTGCCCCGGAACCATCAGGTGGGCCAGTCCGGCAAGATCGTGGCCCCCAAGCTGTACATCGCCTGCGGCATCTCCGGGGCCATGCAGCACGTGTCCGGCATGACCGGGTCCGGGTACATCGTGGCCATCAACAAGGATGAGGACGCCCCCATCTTCGACGTGGCCGACGTGGGCATCGTGGGGAACGTAAACGACGTTCTGCCTCTCATGATTGAGGAGATCAAAGCCCGCAGAAGCTGAGCACCTTCAAGCCCAACGGACCGCGCGGCCTGACGCTGCAACCCGGCGTCAGGCCGCGCTTTACAGAAGGGACGCGCTATGGAACAGAACCATCCGGACGCCCAGCGGGCATATGTGAGGGTCATCGAGTACATCAAGCAGGAAATTCGGGCGGGGAATCTGCGGATCGGCTCCCGCCTGCCTCCGGAACGGGCGCTGGCGGAGCGTTTGAACGTGGGCCGGAACTCCGTGCGGGAGGCCCTCCGGATTCTGGAAATCATGGGCACCACCGTCAGCACCCAGGGGGCGGGGCACTTCATCGCCGCCAACTTCGAGTCCACGCTGGTGGAAACCATGTCCATCATGTTCCTGCTCAAGGAGCTGAGCTTCCAGCAGGTAAGCCAGCTGCGCTACGCCATCGAGCGGCACGCCTTGGCGCTGGCGGTGGCGAACGCCTCGGAGGCGGATCGGGAAGAGCTGGCGGGCATTATCTCCCTCCTGGACCTGGCGGGCGGGAGCGAGGCGCGGAACGTGGCACTGGACAAGCAGCTGCATTACACGATTGCGCGGGCATCGGGGAACGTGTTGTTTGTAGAGGTCCTAAACGCGCTGTCGGATGTGATGGATCGCTTCATCGCGGACCTGCGCCTGGACATCATGACAGACGCGGACCGGCGGGAAAAGCTGCTGGCGGCGCACCGGACCATGGTGGAGGCCGTGCTTACGGGGAACCTGGCAGAGGGCTTCGCCGCCATCGACGAGCACTTCAACTTGGTCGATCAGCGTCTGAGCGTCCGGGCGGCACAATTGGAGGCGCTGTAGGTGCCTGCATACGGGGGGCCTCCGGCGGCTTACTTTTCTTGAAAGAAAAGTAAGCAAAAGAACTTTTTAACTCGACGCGAATCTGGTGGGTGTTGAAGGCTGTTGCGTAGTAACCACGTGCCTGCGTGTGGGGCATACCTTTTCGGTATGCCCCACAATTTTCTTTTATACAAAATCTGTGGTCCTTGCCTCGACAGAGGTAAGGACCACATGCACAGCACCCCGTTCCGGCGCAAAGGCCACATCAACCACCGGATTCGCGTCGAGTTAAAGCTCTTTTCGCTTCCTTTTCTCTCGAGAAAAGGAAGCCGCCGGAGGCAAAAAAATCCGGGAAGGTCCAACCTTCCCGGATTTTTTACTGCACAGCACTTCTCAATACATGAGGTTCGGCAGCAACATGCAGATAGGCTCGATGTAGGTGATCAGGATCAGGTCCAGGATCATGACGCCCAGGATGGGGATAATGCCCTTGACGATTTCCTCCAGCTTCGCGCCGGCGGTGTTGCAGGCCACGAACAGGTTCACGCCCAGAGGCGGGGTCACGAAGCCGATGGCCAGGTTTACGACCATGATAATGCCGAAGTGGACGTCGTTTACGCCAGCCGCTTCCACGATGGGCAGGAAGATGGGGGCCAGGATGATGATGGCGGCGTTCGTCTCCATGAAGCAGCCCACCACCAGAAGGAGCAGGTTGATCAGGATCAGCAGGACATACTTGCTGTCGCTGATGGAGGTGAAGGCGTCGGCAATCATGGTGGGCACGCGCTGGAGGGTCAGGATGCGGCCGAAGGTGGTGGCCGTGCCCAGGATGATCAGAACGGTGGCGGTGGTCAGGGCCGCGTTGCTGAAAATGCGGTACAGGTCATTGAATTTCAGGTCGCGGTACACAAACAGGCCCACGACCAGACCGTAAGCCACGGCCACGGCAGCGGCCTCGGTGGGGGTGAAAATGCCGCCGTAGATGCCGCCCAGGATGATCACGGGCACCAGGAGCGCCCAGATGCCGTCCTTGAGGGTGTGGAACACATGGCTCCAGGAGAAGGGCTTCGCCTCCACGTTGATGTAGTTGCGCTTCTTGCAGTACACGCTGCTGTAGATGCACAGGGACACGCCGATCAGGATGCCGGGGATCATGCCGCCCAGGAACATGGCGCCGACAGAGGCGCCCGTCGCCACGGCGTACATAACCATGGGGATGGAGGGCGGGATGATGACGCCGATGGAACCGGCGGCAGCGGTGATGGCACTGCAATAGGGGCGGTCATAGCCCTGCTTCAACATGCTGGGGATGGTCAGACCGCCGATAGCCGCCACGGTGGCGGGGCCGGAACCGGAGATCGCGGCGAAGAACATGCAGGCCACGATAGTAACCAGCGCCAGACCGCCGTACTTCCGTCCCAGGAAGGCGTCCGCGATATTCAGCAGCCGCCGGGAAATGCCGCCGGTTGCCATGAGCTCACCGGCCAGCATGAAGAAGGGCACAGCCATGAGGGGGAAGGAGTCGGTGCCCGTCACCAGGCCCTGAGCCAGGTAGGTGGGCTGGACCACGCCGCTGGTGAAGATGGCCAGGAAGCTGGACATACCCAGGGCAATACCGATGGGAACGCGGAGAATCAACAGAAGGATAAAACTTCCGAACAGAATTGCAACTGCCATTTATCTCTCTCCTTTCATTCCCACTCTTCGGCCTTGGCGGCCTCGATAATCTTCTGCACCAGACGGATCACCGTCAGCACCATGCCGACCACCGGAGCCACGTATACGTACTGCATGGGCAGGCCCATGGCGGGGGACACCTGGCCGCTGGTGATCTGCATTCCCACGACGGTGACGCCGTAGTAGATCACCAGGACGGCGAAGATTGTGAACAGGGCATAGGCCACCATGGCGTAGTATTTCTTCACGCCCTTGGGCATATAAGCATAGACGGCGTCCACGGCGACGTGCTTATCCATCTTGACGCCGTAGCTGATGCCGATATAAATCGTCCAAATGAAGAGATAGCGCGCCAGCTCCTCGGACCATGCGAGGGAGTTGTTCAGAACATAGCGGAAGAAGACCTGGAGCACGATGATGGCGCTCATGAGGGCCAGGGTAATCGTGCAGAGCATTTTTTCCAAGTTGTCGTCCAGAAAACGGAGTAGTTTCATTCCCCGACTGACCACCTTTCTTTATATCATATCACACTTCTTAACGGGTTCTTTGCGGGTCCCAGGATGGGAGAAACTGCCCTGCGGCAGTTTCTCCCCCGGGGCTCTGCCCGCCATCCGGGCAGTTGAACTCAGTAGGTGAAGCCTGCGGCGTCGAAAAAGTCCTGGGCATAGGTGCCGCCGGATTTCTCGATGACCAGGTCGTAGATGCCCGCCTCGTTGCAGGCGGCGATCATGGCCTGGCGCAATTCCTCGCTGACTTCGTAGACCTGGCTCTTGCCGGAGTTGTTGATGCCGTCGGTACACTTGAGGTTGTTCTCGGCGCACAGCTCACGGTTGTAGGCCACGGACTCATCCACGCAGGTCTGAATCAGCTCCTGCGTCGCCTCGTTGAGGCTGTTCCAGACATCCAGGTTGATGTAGATGATGTACGGGGTGTAGACATGCTGGGTCAGATAGACGTGATTCTGGACCTCGTGGAGCTTGTTGTTGTAAATCTGCTCCAGGGGGTTCTCCTGGGCGTCAAAGGCTCCCTGCTGGAGGGCGGTATACAGCTCGCCAAAGGCCAGAGGGCCGGGGTTCGCGCCCAGGGCCTGCCAGATGGCCAGATGCACTTCGCTCTCCATAGTGCGGATTTTCAGGCCCTTCAAATCGTCCAGGGAGTTCACGTCCTTGTTGCAGGTCAGATTCCGGAAGCCGTTCTCATAAGCGCCCAGGCCCTTGAGGCCCACCGTCTCCATGGAGTCCAGAAGCGCCTGCCCCGCGTCGCTGTCCAGCGCCTTGTAAGCCGTCTCGTAATCCGGGAACATGAAGGGCGCGTCGTAGACGTTCAGGGAGGGGATCATGGCGGTGATGGCCGCGGGAGAGGGGGAGCCCATGGTCACGTTGCCCTGCACGGCGGACTCGGTAAACTCCCGGTCGCCGCCCAGCTGCTGGTTGGGGTAGATGTCCACGGTGACAGCGCCGCCGGAGCGCTCCTCCAGCATTTCCTCCAGTTTGAGCCAGGAGAGGTGCATAGAGGTGGTTTCCGTCGCGCCGTGGGCCGCGATGATGTTGACGGAAGTGTACTCAGAGCCGCCGTCCGCGTCGCCGCCGGAGGAGGAACCGCCGGAAGGGGCGGAGCCGCCGTTGGACGCGCCGCCGCCGTTGGAGGACCCGCCGCCGCAGGCGGTCAGGGCCAGGATCATGCACAGGGTCAGAATCAGTGCCAGCGCTTTTTTCATGCAGATGTTCTCCTTACAAATCAGAGTGTATTTGGATCAGAGGATTCAAAACCAGTCGATTCAAAGGGTCCGGGCCGGAATCAATAGGTGAAGCCCGCCGCGGCGAAGAAGTCCTGAGCGTAGGTGCCGCCGGATTTCTCGATGACCAGGTCATAGATGCCCGCGTCGGCGCAGGCGGCGACCATCTCGTCATGGAGCTCGGCGCTGGCCTCGTAGACCTTGCTCTTGCCGGAGTTGTTGATGCCGTCGGTGCACTTGAGGTTGTTCTCGGCGCACAGGGCGCGGTTGTGCTCCACGGCCTCGTCCACGCACTCCTGGATCAGGTTCTGGGTGGCCTCGTTGAGGCTGTTCCACACGTCCAGGTTCATGTAGATGATGTAGGGGGTGTAGACGTGCTGGGTCAGGTAGACGTGGTCGTTGACCTCCCAGAACTTGTTGTTGTAGATCTGCTCCAGGGGGTTCTCCTGGGCGTCGAAGGAGCCCTGCTGGAGAGCGGTGTACAGCTCGCCGAAGGCCAGGGGGCCGGGGTTGGCGCCCAGGGCCTGCCAGATGGCCAGGTGGACCTCGTTCTCCATGGTGCGGATTTTCAGGCCCTTGATGTCGGACAGGTGGTTGACCTCACCGTTGATGGTCAGGTTCCGGAAGCCGTTCTCGAAGTAGCCCAGGCCCTTGAGGTTGGAGACCTCCAGGGAGTCCAGCAGGGCCTGACCGGCGTCGCTGTCCAGGGCCTTGTAGACATCCTCGTAGCTGGTGAACACGAAGGGGGCGTCAAAGGCGTTCAGGGCGGGGACGAAGGCGGCCATGTTGGAGGTAGAGGGACCGCCCATGGTGACGTTGCCCTGGACGCAGGCTTCCGTGTACTCACGGTCGCCGCCCAGCTGCTGGTTGGGGTAGATGTCGATGTTCACCACGCCGCCGGAGCGCTCCTCCACCAGCTGCTCGAAGAGCTGGAAGCTGGCGTGCTCAGCCGTGGTCTCGGTGCAGCCGTGGGCCAGGATGATGTCAACAGGGGTGTACTCGTCGCCGCTGGGCGCGGCATCGGAGGAACCGCCGCCGCTGGGGGCGGAAGCGCCGCCGCCGGAGGAGGAACCAGCGTCACTGGAAGCGCCGCCGGAGGAGGAACCGCCGCCGCAGGCGGCCAGGGCCAGAATCATGCACAGGGTCAGAATCAATGCCAGAGTCTTCTTCATGGAAATGCTCGCTCCTTTAAGAATGTTGTATTCGTGCGGGGAAATCACGCGCGCTCAGGCGCAGGGAAGCCTCGATCAGTTGGGGGAGAAGCCAGCCGCCGCCCACAGATCCTGGGCGTAGGTGCCGCCGGCCTTCTCGATGACCAGGTCGTACACGCTGGCGCAGGCCGCGACCATCTCGTTGTACAGATCCTCGCTGACATCGTAGACCTTGCTGCGGCCGGAGTTGTCGATCTCGTTGAAGCAGTTCTGCTCGTTCTCGGCGCAGATCTCACGGCAGTAGGCCACGGCCTCGTCCATGCACTCCTGGATCAGCTCCTGGGTGGCCTCGTTCAGGCCGTTCCACACGTCCAGGTTCATGTAGATGATGTAGGGGGTGTAGATGTGGTTGGTGCGGTAGACGTGGTCCTGAACCTCGAAGAACTTGGTGTTGTAGATCAGCTCGGCGGGGTTCTCCTGGGCGTCGAAGGACTTCTGCTGGAGGGCGGTGTACAGCTCGCCGAAGGCCAGGGGGCCGGGGTTGGCGCCCAGGGCGGTCCAGATGGCCAGGTGGATCTCGTTCTCCATGACGCGGATCTTCAAACCGCTGAGGTCAGACAGGGAGTTGATCTCCTTGTTGCAGGTCAGCTGGCGGAAGCCGTTCTCGAAGTAGCCCAGACCTTTCAGGCCGGATCCCTCCAGGGAGTCCAGCAGGGCCTGGCCGGCGTCGCTGTCCAGGGCCTTGTAGATGGTCTCGCGGTCGGACACCATGAAGGGGGTTTCAAAGGCGTTCAGAGCGGGGACGAAGGGAGCCATGTTGGCCGCGGAGGGGCCGCCCATGGTGACGTTGCCCTGGATGCAGGCTTCCGTGTACTCACGGTCGCCGCCCAGCTGCTGGTTGGGGTACAGGTCCACCTTCACAGCGCCGCCGGACTTCTCCTCAACCAGCTCCTTGAATTTCACGAAGCTGGCGTGCTCGGAGGTGGCCTCGGACGCGCCGTGGGCCGCGATGATGGTCAGCTCGTCATAGCCCGCGCTGTCGCCGCCGCCGGAGGAACCGGAGTCGCCGCTGGAGGACGCGCCGCCGCCGGTGGAGCCGGAGCCGCCGCCGGTGGAACCGCCGCTGCCGCCGCAGGCGGCCAGGGCCAGGATCATGCAAAGGACCAGGGTCAGGGACAGAAACTTCTTTTTCATCATGCACTTACTCCTTCATATTTGGTTTGTTTGGAATGGGCCGCGCCCCGCGCGGCAAAAGAAAGATTGGCCTGTGCCGCCAGGAACCACGCTGTTATGACGGTACTGGGGGCCAAGCCGCGATCTAAAATAACACAGCTTGTCATTTCTTTCAAGACGTTGCGGCGGCTCCCCCGGCATTTTTGGCGTTTCTCACAGAGCCCAAAGATTTGATTTGTACAATCTTGACAGGAAAAATGTGAACTTTTTCACGCTCTTTTAACAGCTTTCCGCCTCACTCAAAGCGGCTGGACGCCATTTCGATCTCCACAATCTCCTCCATCGCCTTCATGTACCGGAAACTCCGGTCCGCGCAGTCCCACGCCGTGGGCAGCGGCACGCACTCCACCGTGATGAAGCCCTTGTAATCCAGCTCTTTCAGGCAGCGCACGTGGCTGTGGAAGTCCACGTTCCCCCCGCCGGGGTACAGCCGCGCCGTATCGGAGAAGTGGACGTACTCCAAATGCCTGGCGCAGTAGCGGTACGCGGCGGCGATGTCGTTGTCCTCCATGTTCATGCTGTATGTATCCAGGTGGACGCCCACGTTGTCCCGGTCCAGTCCGGCCACGAAGTCCTCCACTTCCCGCATGGTGTTCAGGAAGTTGCTGATCCAGCTGAGAATGTTCTCCACCCAGATCCGCACGCCCTTGTCCCTGGCGTAGTCCGCCAGCTCTAAGATCGCGTCCCGGTGGTAGTTCCAATACTTCTCCCGCTGGCTCTGGTCGGGGATGTTCTTGCGCATGGAGCCCACGATCAGCTGGCAGCCAGCCTCCCGGGCGCAGTCGATATGCTCCTTGAGCCGGGCCACCGCGGCCTTCCGCACGCTCTCGTCGTCGGACAGCAGGCACAGCCCGTTCTCGCTCAGCTCCCGGCCCGAGGCGAAAGCGGTGATCTCCAGACCGTAGTCGCCGCAGACCTTTTTGATGTGCTTCCAGTCGTACTGCATGGGGTTTGCCAGTTGGATTTCCAGGCCGTCGTAGCCAATCTTCCCGGCCTGCTCGCAGAGCTGCTCAATGGGGCCCCGGAGGGTGATAGGGGCCGTCACGGACACATCATTCAGCGAGCAGGCGACGCCGTACTTGAACATGGTTATCAAATCCCTTCTGATTAAACTTCGCCTCCCGGACGGCGCGCCGCCCAGGGAGATTTTTGCATTTCTCCTCCTTTTGTTATATTACCAGGTTTTTCGTCGGAACGCAAGCTAAATTTGCGCAAATCTAACGATTCTCTAACACCTTTTTGTTCCCCCACCCCATTCCTCGGAAATCAAGCGGTATTGTTCACAAATTTATCTTCATAATTTTGTCATTTTGGCAGAAATCACCCCGCTTCCTTGACAGTTCCCCAATTTTGCCGTATCCTTTTTCTAGGTATTTTGTGGATTTTGTTAAATTTTGCGCACAGTTTCCACATCCTCACCCCTCAGCGCTTTTCTTTATCTGCCGCCGCTCATCAACTTTTATGGAAGGATGGATTGCTACTATGAAACTGGAAAACAGGAAGGCCATCGTCACCGGCGCGGCCCAGGGCCTGGGCTTCGCCATTGCGAAGCGCCTCAACGACGAGGGCTGCCGCGTCGCCATGCTGGACATCAACGAGGAGAAGGTCTGCGAAGCCGCCGCCGAGCTCAAGGACTGTTTCGGCATGAAGTGCAACGTAGGCAGCGCCGACGACATTGCCGTCGCCGTCAAGGCCTGCGCCGAAAAGCTGGGCGGCATTGACATCGTGGTCAACAACGCCGGCATCCTCCCCCCCGCCGGACCCATCGCCGACGCCGCCGAGAAGGACTGGGACCGCACCCTGGCCATCAACCTGAAAGGCCCCTTCTTCATGGTCCAGCAGGCCCTTCCCTATTTGAAGGAGTCCCCGGCCCCCAGGGTGATCAACATCGGCTCCCTCGCCGGGCGCATGGGCGGCTTTGAGACCCACCTGGCCTACTCCGCCTCCAAGGGCGGCATCAACGCCCTGACCATGGGCCTGGCCCGCCAGCTCAGCCCCTTCAAAATCAACGTCAACGCCGTCTGCCCCGGCACCACCGAAACCCCCATCACCAAAGCCTTCACCCCCGAAGCCATGGAACGCCTCCTCACCCGCATCCCCCTCGGCCGTCTCGGCCAGCCCACCGACATGGCCGCCGCCGTCGCCTTCCTCGCCTCCGACGACGCCGCATTCATCACCGGCCTGCTGATGGACGTCAACGGCGGAATGTACATGGGCTAAGGTGCCTGCCGTTTCCCCGCGGGGGGACGGGGGGCCTCCGGCGGCCAGAGGGCTTTGCCCTCTGGACTCCCACCAGGGAGGCATGCGCCTCCCTGGACCCTGGCAGATCAGTCTTGCTTGGACTGCCTGCTTCTTCTGGAAATCTGTCTGTAGGGGCGGGCCTCTGCGCCCGCCCTGGCAGGCACTTTCAGCTTCGTTTCTTACTTATATCTTATATTTTTATGGGAAAGCTGGTATATGATTATGACCTACTTAGAATGGATCAACAACTGCACCCAGACCCGCTGGTGGCACGACTCCGGCAACCCCGCCGAAATCGAGCTGGCCCTGGAGCGCGGCGCAACAGGCGTCACCACCAACCCCGTCCTCACCTTCCGCTCCTTCACCTCCGAGCCCGACTACTGGACCCCGAAGGTCCTCGCCCTCGGCGACGACTTCCCCACCACCGAGGCCCACGCCGAAGCCCTCCTGAAACTGGTCGCCACCTTCGCCGCCGACAAGGTCCGCCACATCTACGACGCCACCGACGGCGCTGACGGCTACGCCCTCGGCCAGCTCAACCCCGCCCGCGCCGGCGATGCCGAGGGAATGCTCGCCCAGGGACGCCGCGTCCACTCCTGGGCCCCCAACATCGCCGTCAAGCTCCCCGCCACCGCCTCCGGCGTCGAAGTCATTGAGCACCTCGCCGAAGAGGGCATCCCCATCTGTGCCACCATCAACGTCTCCGTGGCCCAGGGCATCGCCGTGGCCGAAGCCTACGAGCGCGGCAAGAAGAAGGCCCTCGCCAACGGCGTCAAGCCCCCTCTGTGCATTGTGGTGCAGCAGGTTGGCCGCCTCGACGACTACCTCCGCGACGTAGCCCAGGACATGAAGCTGGGCCTCCCCGAGTCCGTGATCACCCGCGCGGGCCTGGCCGTCGCCAAGCGGACCTACGCCATCCTGGAGGAAATGAAGTCCGACTGCATCATCATGCCCGCCGGACTCCGCGGCGCGTACCACATGACCGAAATGGCCGGCGGACGCCTCCTCTACACCATCAACACCCGCGTCCAGGACATGATCCTGGCGGAGGACCCCGAGCAGGTGGAGAAGATCAACGAGCCCATGGACCCGCAGATCATCGATCAGCTCATGAAGATTCCCGAATTCGTCCGCGCCTACGAGCCCGACGGCATGAAGCCCTGGGAGTTCATCACCTTCGGCGTCACCCAAAAACTCCTGAGCCAGTTCATGGAAACCGGCTGGGCCCCCCTGGAAACCTACCTCTCCAACAAGACCACGGGCCGCTGGATCTAAAAGAAGCCACACACCCGCGTGCCGCGCCGAAAAAGCACGGCACACGCCCCCATAACCCCGGATTGAACATAAAAAGGAGCGGATTTCATATGATTCAGGATTACAAAAATCTCTTCTCCCTTGAGGGCAAGAAAGCCCTGGTCACCGGCGGCGCCCAGGGCCTAGGCCTCTCCATTGCGGAGGCATTCTGCGCCATGGGCGCAACAGTAACCATCGCAGACATCAACCGTGAAGCGGTAGAAGCCGCCGCCGCGGACCTCCGTGCCCAGGGCGGCACGGTCTACGCCCTCACCTGCGACGTCTCCAAGGAGGACCAGGTAGCGAAGCTGATCCAGGACGCCGCCGCGGCCATGGGCGGCCTGAACGTAGCCGTCGCCAACGCGGGCGTCAGCCAGCGCGCCCCCGCCGAGGAAATGACCCTGGACCAGTGGAACAAGGTCATCGACATCGACCTAAAAGGCGTCTTCCTCTGCGACCGCGAAGCAGGCCGCTACATGCTCGCCAACGGCGGCGGCTCCATCATCAACATGTCCTCCATCATCGGCATCATCGCCAACACCACCGGCAACTCCAACTACGCCGCGGCCAAAGGCGGCGTCTCCTCCCTGACCAAAGTCATGGCCGTGGAATGGGCCCAGCGCGGCGTCCGCGTCAACGCCATCGCCCCCGCCCAGACCGCCACAAAGCTCATTGAGGGCCTCATGCGCGACAACCCCGACACCCGCAAATACTTCGAGGCCCACATCCCCATGGGCCGTCTCGGCAAACCCAGCGAAATCGCCTCCGCCGCCGTCTTCCTCGCCTCCGACGCAACCTCCTTCGTCACCGGCCAGACCATCGCCGTCGACGGCGGCGTCACCGTCGCGTTTTAACGAGGGTGCTTACGGCCTCCGGCGGGCGGGGAGTTCCCCGCGGGGGGACGGGGGGCCTCCGGCGGCCAGAGGGCTTTGCCCTCTGGACTCCCACCAGGGAGGCACGCGCCTCCCTGGACCCTGGCAGATCACCCTTTTGTTGACCCCCTGCTTCTTCTGGAAATCTATCCGTAGGGGCGGGCCTCTGCGCCCGCCCTGGCAGGCACCCTCAACCTCGTTCATTATCCATTATCCATTATCAATTATCAATTAAACCAAGGAAAGAAGGATTTTACTATGGTTACTCGCTCTAAGGATTGCCCCAGCAACGACGTTTGCCTCCGGGACGGCAAGGGCACCGTTAACGTGAAGGACCTCACCGACAAGCAGGGCCTTTACAACCACGGACGCCTCTTCGCCCACGTCACCATCGAGCCCGGCCACTCCATCGGCGACCACCCCCACGTCAACGAAACCGAATTCTACTACATCATCAAAGGCGAGGGCGTCTTCAACGACAACGGCACGGAAGTGATCGTCCACGCCGGAGACATCTGCGCCACCGGCTTTGGCGAGGTCCACGGCATCGAGAACAAATCCACCGAAATGCTGGAGCTGATCGCCCTGATTGTCCTGGATAACTGAACAAAAAAGAGCGGCTAAGCCGCTCTTTTTGCTTTAATACCTCTTTTCCAGCATCTTATAAAACACAATCCCCGTGAAATACTGCGCCAGCACCCACAGCGCCAGCCACAGAATGATCTGGCTTTCGATCTCCACGATTTCCAGCGCATCCAAAGACGCCAGCACGAACAAGGCCAGGCAGTTCACCACCAGATTGAATATATAGGCATACCGCCCCGACTTGTTCCGCAGCATTTCCTTCCGCTCGTCCCGCAGCTCGATCTGCTCCTGCTCCAGGCGTTCCCGGTACTCGGCGGCGTGCTTCGGGCTGCTCCACTTGAAATACTTGTAAACCATCACAAAGCCCGGCACACCGATGCCTCCCGTCATTCCGCACAAAAGGCTTCCCAGCGCTGTCCTGCTCAGCATGAGTGCCCCGATCAAGCACGCGGCGGCGGCAATCAGGAACGCCACGCCGGTCCATAAGTCACGCTTTTTCATTAAAACCGCCCCTTTCATAGATAAAAATATCCTCAATTGTCAACCCGAAAAAATCAGCAATCGCGAAAGCGAGGTCCAGCGACGGGCTGTAGCGTCCGTTTTCGATAGAGCTGACGGTCTGCCGGGAGACGCGGATAGCCCTGGCAAACTCCTCCTGCCGCAGTCCCCGCGCCTTCCGCAGCTCTTCCACGCGGTTTTTCATAGGCACCTCCTTTTTTGTAAAGGCCCCTTTACACGCAGGCGCGGCCGTCACCCTCCATGTAAAGCATCCTTTACACGCATCATAACAGATCAGCGGACGTTTGTCAAGTTTCTTTTACATCCCCTTGCAAAAAAAATAAACCCGATGTAATATAGAGTACCGTTACCGAGTGACAGCACTGCGACCACCACCAGAGCGGGTAACGAGATTAAAGCTCTTTTCGCTTCCTTTTCTCTCGAGAAAAGGAAGCCGCCGGAGGCACGATCATGAAGAAACTGACAGTGTTGATGATAGTCTTAGCGCTCCTGACCGGCTGCACCGCACCGATTGAGGACCCACCGGAGGGCCGTCCGCAGGTAGTAGCGGCGATTTTCCCGGCGTATGATTTTGCGCGGGCGGCGGCGGGGGATTGTGCGGATGTGGAGTTGCTGCTGCCGCCGGGGGCGGAGAGTCATTCGTATGAGCCGACGCCGGCGGATATTTTGAAAGTGCAGAGGTGTGATTTGTTCCTGTATTTGGGGGGCGAGTCGGACACTTGGGTGGATACGATTTTGTCGGCCATTGACATGGAGGGGACGGCCATGCGGATGGTGGACTGTGTAGAACTGCTGGAGGAACAGACGGTAGAGGGGATGCAGGCCGCGCCGGGGCATGAGCACGAGCATGAGCATGAGGAACATGAGCACGGTCCTGGGGAAGTAGTGGGGATGGATGAGCATGTCTGGACGGACCCGGAAAATGCGGCCATCATCACGGAAGCGGTAGGCGAAGCCTTAGCGGCAATCGACCCAAGCAACGCGGACGCCTACCGCGCCTCCGCCAGCACCTACGCCGCCGACCTCCGCGCCCTAGACGCCGACTTTTCAAATCTTTTCCAATCCCTCCCTGATCGCACGATGGTCTTCGGCGACCGTTTCCCCCTCCGCTACTTCGCAGAAGCCTACGACATCGACTACTACGCGGCCTTCCCCGGCTGCGGCACCCAAACAGAGCCCTCCGCGGCCACGATAGCGTTCCTAACAAAAAAAGTCCAGACCGAGCAACTCCCCGCGGTCTGGTACATCGAATTTTCAAACCACCTTGTAGCCGACAGCATAGCCGAAGCCACCGGAACCCAATCCCTCCAATTCCACACCTGCCACAACGTAAGCAAAACCGACCTGACCGCCGGAGCAACCTACCTCACCCTCATGCGTCAGAACCTGCAAACGCTCACACGAGTACTAAAGCGTTAGCGGCCTCCGGCGGGCGGGGGGCCTCCGGCGGCCAGAGGGCTTTGCCCTCTGGACTCCCACCAGGGAGGCGTGCGCCTCCCTGGACCCTGGCAGATCAGTTTTCTTTTGTTAGTCTCAGGTTGCGAGGGCTGCCATTTCCTCCGCTACCTGGCTCTCGCAGGTGCGCATGGCTTGAATCGTGCGCTCCATCAGGGTTTCGAGGTCCCAGCCTAAGCGTTCTGCACCCTCCTTGATCACGTCGCGGGAACAGCCTGCGGCGAATTTTTTATCCTTGAACTTCTTTTTCAGAGACGGCACTTCCATGTCGCTCACCGACTTGCTCGGGCGCATCCGCGCCGCTGCCCCAATCAGGCCCGTCAGCTCGTCCGCCGCAAACAGCACCTTTTCCATCTCATGCTCCGGCTCCACGTCCGAACACAGCCCATACCCGTGACTGCAAACCGCGTGAACCAGCTCGCTGCTGCAATCCAGCTCCGCCAACAGCTCCGGCGCTTTCTTACAGTGCTCCTCCGGCCACTTCTCGAAATCCACGTCGTGCAGCAGCCCCGCCGCCGCCCAGAAATCGGCCTCTTCGCCGTAACCCAGCTCCTGGGCATACCAGCGCATGACGGCCTCCACCGTCAAAGCGTGCTGAATGTGAAACGGCTCGCTGTTGTACTTGCGCAGCAACGCCAGCGCCGCCTCCCGCTCCGGATAATTCTTCATCTGAATCCACTCCTTTTAAGATTTCAAATCTGGTTCCGGGTCACCCTCCAGGGTGACGAAATAATCGTAATAAGGAAGCAAAAACCGGTAGCCCTCCCTCAGCCGTTCCACGATCTCCCGGCTGAAAAGCGTCTCCGACAGCTTTTCCTCATGGAGGATCGCGAAGGACTTCATACAGTACCACGGCTCCAGCACCTTGGACGGCGCGGCCCGCTTCGGCCTCTTGTAATTCTCCGCGTCCAGCACAAACTCGCTCTGCCCGTTAAGCCTCCGCGTAAGCCGTGCCATCGTCTCCGGGTCCCGGTCGATCCTGGCCCTGAGCTTCGCCATGGTCCCGGCTTTCGCCATGTAGTACCCCATGCCGTAGGTCCAGCGCTCCGGCATCAGCTCGAACCAGAACGCCGGACGGGCCGTCCACTGCTCGGCGGGCTGCTCCACGGTAAACCACAAGCTCTCCTTGTAAGGCCCCCGCCCATGGAGGCGGCGGGCGTCCCGGTAGATCCGCGTCACCTTCCGGATCAGGCCGCAGTCAGGCCGCTCCTCCTGGAAAAACGCGTACATTTCATCCGCCAAAGCGGCCATAGGGCGGTAGAAACAGGTCAAATATTCCTCCTTATGGGCCTCGAACCACGCCCGCTCGTTATTGAAGCGGATGCCCCACATAAAATCCACAGTTTCGCTGCTGAATCCGGTAAACATGCCGGTCCTCCTTTGCTTCAGGCTGTCAGAACGGGTGAAATTATAGCACATTCCGCCGGAAAGGGCAAGGCGGATTTTTTCGCGCCGCGCCATTCTGAAAATGTTTTTTCCAAAGGGGTAGAAATTTTCCCTGGATTGTGCTATCATACATAAATGAATACGTTTGGGTGCAAAACACCAAGGGGATGTTGCCGTTTGGTAGCATCACCATGAGGTGGTGTTATGCACTTCCAACGGATTGAAGACCTCCGTGTGGACCACGACAAAACCCAGCTGGAAATTGCCGAATACCTCAATACAGGCCGGAATGTTTACTGGCGCTATGAAAAAGGTGTGCGTGAGATCCCCACCTGGGCCGTAATCAAACTGGCTGACCTCTACAACGTCAGCACCGATTACCTCCTGGGCCGCACCGACGACCCCGCGCCTCCCCCGCCCCCGAAGCGGCGATGAGGCGGCTGGCGCTCTTCGCCGGAACCTTCTCCGCCGCCGTCTTCCTGGCGCAGTACCTGCTGCCGGAGGCATGGCTGGTGCCATGGGCCCTGGCGTGCTTTCCGCTTGCGCTGGCGGGCCTCCTCCTGCCGGTGCAGGTGAAGCGGCGGGCGGTGGTGATCGGCGCGGCGCTGAGCCTGGGCCTGGGGTACACGTGGCTCTACGCCCATCAAATCCAGCGTCCCGCCGCCGCTCTGGCGGACACAGCCCAGGCCGTCACCGCGACCCTCTGCGGCTACGCTGAACCCAGCCCCTTCGGCGCGCGGGCCACAGTCCGTATTGAGGGTGTTCCCGGCAAAGCCGTCCTCTACGGCGGCGATTTCCTTCTGGACCTGGAACCCGGCCAGACCGTCACCGGCCCCGTACAGCTCCGCTCCGCTGGTAAAATTCGGGACGAAGATATCACAACTTTCACGTCGAAGGGCGTTTTTCTCCTGGCCTACAGCCGCGGAACGCCCACAATCGGACCGGGCAGCGCCGGGTCCCTCCGCTGGCTTCCCCAGCGCCTGAGCCGCACGGTCCAGGCCCAAATCAAGGCCCTGTTCGGCCCCGACTCCGGCTTCTTCACCGCCATTCTCACCGGGAACCGCCTGGGCCTCCCGGAGGACATAGAAATCCCCCTCTCCGAGGCGGGCCTGTCCCACATCATGGCCGTCTCCGGAATGCACTGTGCGATTCTGATGGGCCTGGCGTCCGCCGTCGCGGGACGGCGAAGCCGCCTGACGGCTGGCGTAACCATTCCCCTGCTGTGGTTCTACGCCCTCTTCACCGGAGCCAGCCCATCCACGGTCCGGGCCTGCATCATGCTGACCCTGGCGGCGTCCGCGCCCCTGTTCCGCCGGGAAAGCGACGGTCCCACCGCCCTGGCCGCGGCCCTGATGCTGATCCTGCTGGGGAACCCTTATGCGGCGGCGTCCGTAAGCCTCCAGCTCTCCTTCGCCGCCATGGCCGGACTCCTGCTCCTGACCCCGGCGCTGAACCGGATGCTCCTGGGCTGCAAGAAAAGCCCAGGCCCCGTCCTCCGCTTTGTCAGCGGGGCCGTGTCGGCCTCCCTGGGCGCGATGGCCTTCACCGCGCCCCTGTCCGGGTACTACTTCGGGAGCCTGTGCCTGATCGCGCCGCTGAGCGGCGTCCTGTGCCTCTGGGCGGTCAGTCTTGTCTTCGGGCTGGGTTTTCCGGCGGTTCTGAGCAGCCTATTCCTACCAGTTTTAGGGAAATTGATTGCGGTCCCCGCAGTCCTGTTTGTTCGCTACATCCTCTATATTTCCGGCATTCTGGCCCAAATCCCAGGCCACGCGGTATACTTTTCCAATCCCTACTTAAAATATTGGTTAGCCTGCGCCTATCTGCTCTTCGCCCTGGCCTGGCTCACCCGGCGGACCGGGCGGCGGGGTTACGCGCTGGCGGCCCTGCTGGCCGCGCTGACACTGTGCGTCACGGCAAAGCTGGGTGCGGCGCGCTATCAGGCCGATCTGGACGCCGTCATCCTGGACGTAGGCCAAGGCCAGTGCATCGTCCTGGCCTCAGCGGGCGAGTACGCCGTTGTGGACTGCGGAAGCGCAAACCGCTGGCGGGACGCGGGAAGCATTGCGGCCCAGCAGCTCCGAAGCATGGGCTGCCGCCGCATCGACTGGCTGATCCTGACCCATTACGACAGCGACCACACCTCCGGCGTCCCGGGCCTCCTGACGCGCCTGGGCGCAGACACACTCCTGGCCCCGGAAGGCGGCGGGGACACGTCCGTCCTCGCGTCCGCCGCGGAACGCGGCACAGCGAACACCCCGGTCACCGCCCCCGTCACCCTGCCCCTGGGCCGCGCCAAAGTGACCGTTTACCCGCCCATAGGCGACGGCGAAGACAACGAGCGGGGCCTGACGATCCTGGCGTCCGCAGGCGAAAACGACCTTCTGATCACCGGCGACATGGACGCCGGAACGGAGCGCCGCCTCCTGGAGACCTGCGTCCTGCCGGACATAGAGACACTGATCGCGGGCCACCACGGCTCCAAATATTCCACATCAAACGAACTGCTGGCCGCGGTAAAGCCGGAGACAGCGGTCATCAGCACAGGCAGCAACGCCTACGGCCACCCGTCTCCGGAGGCCATGGCGCGTCTGGCGCGGGCAGGCTGCGCCATCTACCGCACGGACCTGCAGGGCAACATCCACATCGCATACACCGGACAAGACCAGGAGGACCCACGTTAAGGAGGGGACAGCATGGCAAAGAAGAAAGCACCGGCGCAGAACAAGGCGTTTCAGAAGCTGAAAGCGGACTTGGAGGCCAAAACCCTGGGGAACGTCTACATTTTCTACGGCGAGGAAACGTATTTACGGGAGCACTATCTGAAAATGGTGAAGAAGGCCCTTGTGTCCGAGGGCTTTGAAGCGTTCAACTTTCACGCCGCCGAAGGCCGCGATCTGAACGCGCGGGCGCTGGCGGAGATGGCGGAGGCGATGCCCGTCATGGCGGAGCGCACCATGATCGCCGTCACGGACTACGATCTCTTCAAGCTCAGCCAGGATGAGCAGGCAATCCTGATCGACCTGCTCTCCGACGTGCCCCCCTACTGCTGCATCGTCTTCGTCTACGACACCGTCGCCTACAAGCCGAACCGGAGCATGAAGAAGCTGTGCAAGGCTCTGGACGAGGCGGCGCAGGCGGTGGAGTTCAAAATCGCGGACAGCGGCGAGCTCACCGGCTGGGTGGCCCGCCACTTCAAGGCCCTGGGCAAGGACATCGACCGCACCGCCGCCGAGCACCTCATTTTCACCTGCGGCGGGCTCATGACCGGTCTCTCCCACGAGATCGACAAAATCGCCACCTACACGAAAGGCCCCGTGGTGACCCTCAAGGACATCGACGCCATTGCCGACCCCGTTCTCTCCGCCGAGGTCTTCCGCCTCTCCGACGCCGTGGCCCAGGGCAACGCCGACAAGGCCGCGTCCATCTTAGGCGACCTCTTGAAAATGCAGACGGAGCCCATCGTCATCCTGGCGGCCCTGGGAAGCCAGCTCCGGCGCATCTGGACGGCCCGGATCGCCCTGGACTCCGGACGGGACAAACAGTGGCTGATGGACCTGTGGGGCATGCGCTCCGAGTACCCGGCGAAGCTCCTCCTCTCCGCCGCCCGGGGGGCCACGTCCCCCTGGTGCGCCGACGCGGTGCAGCGCTGCCAGACCCTGGACCGGCGCATGAAGAGCCAGCGGGGCCTGGACGCCGAGGGCGAGCTGAAACTGCTCCTGGCCCAGCTGGAGGCGCGGCGGTGAGCAAGCGGAAAATCCGGGAAGTGATCGTGGTGGAGGGGCGCTACGACAAGAACGCCCTGGCCCAGGTGGTGGACGCCGTGATCATCACCCTGAACGGCTTCTCCATCTTCAACAACGATCAAAAGCTGTCCTTCCTCCGCCGTCTGGCGGAAAAACAGGGCCTGATCGTCCTCACGGACCCCGACGGCGCGGGCTTCGTCATCCGGAACTACCTCAAAGGGGCCCTCCCCAAGGACCGCGTGAAACAGGCATACATCCCCGACATCCACGGCAAGGAGCGCCGCAAGCGGGCCCCCGGCAAGGAGGGGAAGCTGGGGGTGGAGGGCATGACGCCCGCGGTCCTGCTGGAAGCCCTGCGCAGGGCGGGCGCTACCTTCCTGGACGACACTGAAACCTCCGCCCCGCCCAAGCCTCCCATCACCAAAGCGGACCTCTACGCCCTGGGCCTCAGCGGCACCCCCGACAGTTCTGCCCGCCGCGCCGCCCTCCTCCAGCGCCTGGATCTCCCCCGGCACCTGACCGCCAACGGCCTCCTGGAGGCCCTCAATATCTTATTCGACAGGGATTCCCTCGCCGGATTCCTGGAGGAAAACGCCCCCTGATCCCCTGTTTCCCTCACTTTTGCACCCAAAATCTGCTATCCTGTTCCTGCCGCCCCTGGTCCCTTCCGGCAACATTTACAAATTCTTCATAAGTTTTTCCCGTTTCCCCCTTTACAAATCCGGAACACTGTACTATGATAGTCACTGTTAGCACTCGACAGTGATGAGTGCTAACAGTGAAATTGTTTCTTCTTGTTTATTTTTATATTTTTAAGGAGGAATTCCCCATGAAACTCACCCCGCTTGCAGACCGCGTCATTCTGAAAATGACCGAAACCGAAGAGGTCACCAAAAGCGGCCTCATCCTCGCAGGCTCCGCCAAGGAAAAGCCTACCGTGGCCGAGGTTATCTCCGTCGGGCCTGGCGGAAACGTGGACGGAAAAGACATCGTGATGACCGTGAAGCCTGGCGATAAGGTGATCACCAGCCAGTACGCCGGGACGAAGGTTACTTTGGACGACGTGGAGTACGTGGTCGTGCGGCAGAATGATATTCTCGCCATCGTGGAGTAATGGACAATGGATAATGGATAATTGATAATGAACGGGGACGTTCGCCTGCGGCGAACCATTCAATCCGTCCGGCGAAGCCGGACACCACCATTATCAATTGTCAATTATCAATTATCAATTCATCTTGTTTTCAAATTCTATTGGAGGTAGTTGTTACCATGGCTAAACTCATCAAGCGCGGCGATGACGCGCGCAAGGCGCTGGAAACCGGCGTCAATACCCTGGCTGATACCGTTAAAGTCACCCTCGGCCCCAAGGGCCGGAACGTGGTTCTGGACAAGAAGTACGGCGCGCCCCTGATCACCAATGACGGCGTGACCATCGCCAAGGAAATCGAGCTGGAGGACCCGTTTGAGAACATGGGCGCTCAGCTGGTGAAGGAAGTCTCCACCAAGACCAACGACGTGGCCGGCGACGGCACCACTACCGCTACCCTCCTGGCCCAGGCCATGATCAGCGAGGGCCTCAAGAACCTGGCCGCTGGCGCGAACCCCATCGTGGTGAAGAAGGGCATGGCCAAGGCCGTGGAGGCCGCTGTGGGCGAGATCAAGGCCCAGGCCAAGACCGTGGACGGCTCCAAGGATATCGCCCGGGTCGGCGCCGTCTCCTCCGGCGATGTGGAGATCGGCAACCTGATCGCCGACGCCATGGAGAAGGTGTCCGCTGACGGCGTGATCACCATTGAGGAATCCAAGACCGCCGAGACCTACAGCGAGGTCGTCGAGGGTATGCAGTTCGACCGCGGCTATATCACCCCCTACATGGCCACCGACATGGAGAAGATGGAGGCCGTTATCGACGACGCTTATATCCTGATCACCGACAAGAAGATCTCCCTGGTGTCCGACATCCGCGCCCTGCTGGAAGATATGCTCCAGTCCGGCAAGAAGCTGCTGATCATCGCGGAGGACGTGGAGGGCGAGGCCCTGAGCACCCTGATCGTGAACCGTCTGCGGGGCGTGCTGAACGTGGTGTGCGTGAAGGCTCCCGGCTTCGGCGACCGCCGCAAGGAGATGCTCCAGGACATCGCGACCCTGACCGGCGGCACGGTTGTCAGCGAGGAAGTGGGTCTGGAGCTGAAGGACGCAGACGTGACCATGCTGGGCCGTGCCCGTCAGGTGAAGGTGACGAAGGAAACCACCACCATCGTGGACGGCGCGGGCGACTCCCAGGCCATCAAGGACCGGGTTGCTCAGATCCGTACGCAGATTGGCAACACCACCAGCGACTATGACCGTGAGAAGCTCCAGGAGCGTCTTGCGAAGCTGGCTGGCGGCGTGGCGGTGATCAAGGTCGGCGCGGCCACCGAGACGGAGATGAAGGAGAAAAAGCTGCGCATTGAGGACGCGCTGAACGCGACCCGCGCGGCTGTGGAAGAGGGCGTTGTTGCCGGCGGCGGCACCATCTTTGTGAACGTGGTCCCGGCGGTAGAAAAGCTGGTGGACGGCGTTGAGGGCGACGAGAAGACGGGCGTGCGCATCATTGCGAAGGCCCTGGAGGCCCCCATCCGTCAGATTGCCTCCAACGCTGGCCTGGACGGCTCTGTGATTCTGGAGAAGGTTCGCTCTTCCGGCAAGAACGGCTACGGCTTCGACGCCTACAAGGAGGAATACTGCGACATGGTGTCCTCCGGCATCATCGACCCTGCGAAGGTTGCCCGCAGCGCCCTGGAGAATGCGGCGTCTGTCGCGGCCATGGTTCTGACGACGGAATCCCTGGTAGCCGACAAGCCCGAGCCCCCCGCCCCCGCCGCTCCCGCTCCCGACATGGGCGGCATGTATTGATTAAATAAGCACCAAAACAGCCTCCATCCAACCCGGATGGAGGCTGTTTCTCCCACTTTCCAAAAAGCCTACAATAGCGGACTGATCTGCCAGGATCCAGGGAGGCGCCTGCCTCCCTGGTGGGAGTCCAGAGGGCAAAGCCCTCTGGCCGCCGGAGCCCCCCGTCCCCCGCGGGGCCAGGCAGGCACCTTCAAATCACGTACTCCCCACCGTTGTTGTCGGACTGTATCAAGTCTGCGAGGGTAACGCTGTCGAGGTAGCCGGAGATGAGCCGGTCCAGTTCCTGCCAGACGCGGAGGGTGCGGCAGGAGGCGGATTTGGGGCAGGCGGGGGTGTTGGGTTCCAGGCAGGCGACGGGGGCCATAGAGGTTTCGGTGAGACGCAGAATAGCGCCTACGGTGCATTTTTCCGGCGGCAGGATGAGCTTGTAGCCGCCGCCCTTGCCGCGCATTCCGCTCAGCATTCTGGCGCGGACCAGCAGCTTCATGATGCTCTCCAGGTACTTCTCCGAGATCTCCTGCCTCTGGGCGATCTCTTTCAGCGGAATAAAATTCTCGGACTGGTGCTCCGCCAGATCCGCCATGACCCGCAGGGCGTAGCGCCCCTTTGTCGATATCAGCATATTTTCTCCCTCTCTTTCTTTTCCCCGTTATACAATGAGTTAAATGGGAATTCAACCACATTTTATGTAAATTCCTGGTTGACAAACCCCTTCCTCCGGTATATAATCACATCAACCTATCTGGAAGATTGGTAAAATAGGAGGCTTTTTTATGAGCAGAATTTACACATCCGTCGACCAGCTCATTGGGCGCACGCCTCTGCTGGAGCTGACGCATCTGGAGAAAGAGGAAAGGCTGGAAGCGCGCATTCTGGCGAAGCTGGAGTACCTGAATCCCGCCGGGAGCGTAAAAGACCGCGTGGCGAAGGCCATGATTGACGACGCGGAGGCGAAGGGACTCCTGAAAGAAGGCTCCGTAATCATCGAGCCCACCTCCGGCAACACGGGCATCGGCCTCGCCGCCGTAGCCGCCGCCAGGGGCTACCGGATCATCATCGTGATGCCGGAGACGATGAGCGTGGAGCGCCGCCAGATCATGAAAGCCTACGGCGCGGAGCTGGTTCTGACGGAGGGCGCGAAGGGCATGAAGGGCGCGATAGCGAAAGCGGACGAACTGGCCAAGGAAATCCCCAACAGCTTTATCCCCGGCCAATTCGTAAACCCCGCCAACCCCGCCGCCCACAAGGCCACAACAGGCCCCGAACTCTGGGAGGACACCGACGGCCAAATCGACATATTTGTAGCGGGTGTAGGCACCGGCGGCACCATCACGGGCACCGGCGAATATCTCAAGCAAAAAAACGAGAACATAAAAGTAGTAGCAGTAGAACCCGCCTCCTCCCCGGTCCTGAGCCAGGGCACCTCCGGCAGCCACAAAATCCAGGGCATCGGCGCAGGCTTCGTCCCGGAAGTCCTGAACACCGCCGTCTACGACGAAATCATCCCCGTAGAAAACGAATCCGCCTTCGCCGCCGGCAAACGCCTGGGCAAAACCGAAGGCATCCTGGTCGGCATCTCCTCCGGCGCCGCCCTCCACGCCGCCATCACCCTGGCAAAACGCCCCGAAAACCGAAACAAAACCATCGTCGTCCTCCTCCCCGACACCGGCGACCGGTATCTCTCCACGCAGCTGTTCGCAGACTGAGGGTGCCTGCAAGGCCCCGCGGGGGGACGGGGGGCCTCCGGCGGCCAGAGGGCTTTGCCCTCTGGACTCCCACCAGGGAGGCACGCGCCTCCCTGGACTCTGGCAGATCGGCCTTTTTTTAGGACCTCTGCTTCTGTTGTGAAAAATTCTGAACGAAGGAGAATTCATGAATACTGCGCCTGAGAGAAAAAAGCATACTTGGATCGCTGTTGCGGGCTTTTTGGTTCTGGCGCTGCTGCTGTTTGGCGTGTGGCGCTTTACGCGGCCCGCGCCTGCTTTGGGGGAGAAAAGCGTCACCGTAGAAGTCACTCACAGCGACAGCAGCGTCAACACCTTCACCTACCAGACCGACTTGGACTCCCTCGGCGAACTCCTGGAGCAGGAGGGCCTGATCTCCGGCACGGAAAGCGCCTACGGCCTTTTCGTCGACACCGTGGACGGCGAAACGGCGGTCTTCGACGCCGACGGCGGCTGGTGGCGGCTCACCTGCAACGGCCAGGACGCCGAAACCGGAGTCGATGAAGTCATGCTCCACGACGGAGACGTCTATGCCTGGATCTATACCACCAACTGACCGCCGCCTCTCCACCCGAGAGCTGGCCCTCTACAGTATGCTGGGAGCCCTCATGTTCGCCCTGAAAACCGCCATGGCCCAGCTCCCCAACATCGAGCCGGTCTCCCTGATCGTGATGCTCCTGGCCGTCTGCTTCGGACGTCGGAGCCTGATCGCGGTCTACCTGTATGTCTTCCTGGAAATCGCCGTCTGGGGCCTGGGCCTCTGGAATCTGGCCTATTTATATGTGTGGCTGATTCTGTTCGCGGCGGCGCGCCTCCTGCGCCGGATGCAGTCGCCCGCAGGCTGGGCGGTGCTGTCCGGCTGTTTCGGCCTGCTCTTTGGCGGGCTGTGCGCGGGGGTGTACCTGGTGACAGGCGGCTGGGCCGCGGCGCTGTCCTGGTGGGTGGCCGGAATCCCAATGGACCTGATGCACGGGGCCGGAAACTTCGTCATAGCGCTGGTCCTGTTCCAGCCCCTGCGGCGGCGTCTGGACGCGGCTGTCAAGAACAATTGGAAATGAGAAAACCAGAGGGCTCACCTCTGGTTTTTTCGCGTCACAGGCTTTTCAGAATCCGCACCATCAGCCCCACCCGCTTGAACGGCGTCATCAGGTACAGCCCGTCGGTGTAAGGCGCGATTTCCCCCGCAATAGCCACGGAAATCCGCACCGCCAAATCCTCCGCCGTGTCCCGCTCCTTCCCCTCGTAAAGCCCGATAATCTCCGGACAAATCCGCATTCCGGCGATCTCGTTATGGAGGAAGCAGGCGTTTTTATAGCTGACCACCGGGTAAATGCCCCCCAGGATTTTCCCATGAAGCGCCTCCCGCGCCGCTCTGAGATTTTCCAGGGCTTCCCTGGACAACACCGGCTGTGTCAGGAACCCGGACACGCCGTTTTCCTCCTTCTCCCGCGCGATTTTCAGCTGCATCTCAAAATTACGCGCATTTACATTCAGCGCTCCGAAGATCCGGAACGGCGTCCGCAGAACCGTCTCGTTCAGCGCGGACACATACCGCGCCAGCTTCCGCGAGTTGAAGTTGAACACGCTCTTCACCTCGTCCCGCGCCTCCGACGGAATCGGGTCCCCCGTCACCAGCAGGACGTTATGCACCCCCTCGATAGACAGCCCCAGAAGCAGCGCCTTGGTCGCGTTCAGGTTCCGGTCCCGGCAGGTCATATGGGGCAGCGGTTCGATCCCCAGCTCCCGCCGGATCTTGCAGGCCAGCAGGCTGCTGTCAGCTCTGGGACGCCCGATAGGACAGTCCGCGATGGTCACGGCGTCCGCCCCCGCGTCCCGCAGAGCCCCCACGCCCTCCAGGAAAAAGCCGATATCGTCGTCCGCCGGCGGGTCCAGCTCCACGGCAACCACCCGCCGCCCCGCGTCCAGCTTGTCCGCCAGCGCGTTCACGTGAGCGGCAGACGGCGGCGCGCTTCTGTCCTCCGCCGCCGCTCTGACAACAGGCCCCATCTTCGCAAGGGCCTCCGCCGCCTGAGCGATATGCGCAGGCGTGGTTCCACAGCACCCGCCCACGATGCACGCCCCCGCCTGGGCAATCTCCGCCAGCTTCCCGCCGAAATAGTCCGCCCCGCCCTGGTAGACGGTGCGCCGCCCCAGAACGGTCGGATACCCGGCGTTGGGCATGACGCAAAGCCGCGTCCCCCGCCGGTCCAGGCGGCGGATCAAATTCAACAGATGCTGAGGCCCGGACACGCAGTTAAACCCCACCGCGTCCACGTCCTCCAGCGCGGCGGTCCGCCGGAACAGCGCCTCCGCGCTGTAGCCCTCCCTGGTAGTCCCGTCGAAAGCGGCGGCGTAGGACACAATCAAAAACGCGTCAGGGCACTGCCCCTTCAAAAACCGCGCCAGCTCCGCCACGCCCTCATCCGACGGCAGCGTCTCCGCCAGAAAGCCCCGCACTCCCTGCTCCAGAAACGCCTCCGCCTGACGCACATAGATCTCCCCCCGCGAGAGCGTCCCGCCCTCCGGCGCAGGTCCGATATCGGCAAACACGTACGCGCCGTAAGGCTCCGCGCACTCCCGCGCAATCCGGCACCCGGCCTCAATCATCGCAAGGGCCTGCCCCTCGCACCCCTCCGCCAGGTCCACTCCTGCGGTAAACGTGTTCGTTTTCACGGCCCGGCACCCGGCCTCCAGGTAAGCCCTGTGGACAGCCGCGACGGCCTCCGGCTCCGTCAGGTTCGCCAGCTCACACCGCGCATCCGCGCGCCCCGGCTGAGCAGCGAAGTAAGTCCCCATCGCCCCATCAAAGAGCAGGGTCCCTCCCTCTGCCAGGAAATCCCGCAGCTTCTTCATCCCAGCACCTTCCTCGCAATCTCCACGGACTCCCGCGCATCCTTGGCGTAGAAATCCGCTCCAATCCGCCGCGCGTACTCCGGCGTGACCACCGCCCCGCCCACGAACACAGCCGGCGGATTCTCCAGCGCCTTGAGCCGCCGCGCGGTTTCCTCCATAGCGGGCAGGGTAGTGGTCATCAAAGCCGACAGCCCCACCAGCCGGACCCCATGCCGCGTCACGGCCTCCACAACCGCCTCCGGCGGCACATCCCGCCCCAGGTCCAGCACGTCATACCCGTAATTCTCCAGCACGGTCTTCACGATATTCTTTCCGATATCGTGGATATCCCCCTGAACGGTAGCGACAACGAGGGCCCCCTTCTTCACGGGCGTTCCCCCCCTGGCCTCCACGGAGGCCCGCACCGCCTCAAACACGGCCTGGGCCGCCTGGGCGGCGCTGAGCAATTGCGGCAGGAACACGGTCCCCTTTTCATACCCGTCCCCCACCCGGTCCAAGGCGGGAATCAGCCGCTTCTCCACCAGTTCCAGCTCCGCCTGCGTCTCCAGCGCCTCCCGCGCCAGCCGTCCCGCGTCCCCCTGCAAGCCCTTCACGATAGCGTCCTCCAAGGTGAGGCCCTCCGGCCCCGGTGCGGCGGGCTTCTTCTCCGCGTCCCCCGCGAAGCGCTCCACGTAAGCGCGGCACTGTTCATCCTCCCCCGAGAGCACCCGGAACGCGCACACCGCGTCCATCATCTCCTTCTGGTTCGGGTTGAGGATCGGCAGGGTCAAGCCCGCCCCCAGGGCCTGAACAAGGAAATTCTGGGTAATGAGGGACCGGTTCGGCAGTCCGAAGGAGATATTGGACACCCCCAACAGGGTCTGCAAGCCCAATTCCTCCCGCACGGTCCGCACGGCCCGTAAAGTCTCCCGCCCCTGCTCCTGCTGGGCGGAAACCGTCAGCGTCAGGCAGTCGATCCACACGTCCTCCCGCGGGATTCCGCAAGCCAGCGCCGCGTCCAGAATCCGCCGCGCAATGGCGACCCGCCCCTCCGCCGTCTGAGGAATGCCCTCCTGATCGAGGGTCAGCCCCACCACCGCCGCGCCGTATCTTTTCACGACGGGCAGCACCTTTTCCAGCACCGCCGGGTCCCCGTTGACGGAGTTCACCGCCGCCTTGCCGCAGCAGACCCGCAGTCCCGCCTCCAGCGCGTCGGGGTTGGAGGAATCCAGCTGCAAGGGCGTCGACACCGCGCTTTGCAGCTTCTTCACCACCCGCGGCAGCATCGCCGCCTCGTCCACGCCGGGAAAGCCCACGTTCACATCCAGGATATCGGCCCCGGCCTCCTCCTGCTGGATGGCCACGTCGAGGATATAGTCGAGATCGTCCTCCAGAAGGGCCTTCTGGAAGCGCTTTTTCCCCGTGGGATTCACCCGCTCCCCGATCACCCGCACGCCCTCCAGCCGCACCGGATTCTGGGCCGTGCAGACGAAGCCGCCGTCCCGGTACTGACGCAGCCCAGGCCGTTTCCCCTCCAGGGCGCTCCGCAATTGCCTGATATACTCCGGCGACGTGCCGCAGCAGCCCCCCACGATACTGACCCCCGCCTCCACGCAGGGCAGCAGCGCCTCCACAAACGCCTCCGGCCCCATGTCGTAGTGTCCGTCCACGGGGTCGGGGAGGCCCGCGTTGGGCTTCGCGATCACGGGAAGCCGGGTATATTCGCACAGCTCTTTCAGCAGCGGCGCCAGCTTGTCCGGCCCCAGCGAGCAGTTCAGCCCGATGGCGTCCGCCCCCAATCCCTCCAGCGTCCGGGCCATAGACTCCACGGTGCAGCCTGTAAAAGTCCGTCCGCTCTCGTCGAAGGACATCGTCACAAACACCGGCAGAAGGGACCACTCCCTCGCCGCCAGGAGGGCGGCGCGGGCCTCCTGGAGGTCCGTCATGGTTTCGATCACGATCAGCTCCGCCCCCGCCGCCGCGCCTGCGGTAACCATCTCCCGGAACAGCGCATAGGCCCGCTCAAAGGACAGCGTTCCCATAGGCTCCAGCAGTTCTCCCAGAGGTCCGACGTCCAGCGCCACGCGGGTTCCCGTCCCCTCCGCCGCCTCCCGGGCGATCCGGATCGCGGCGGTGATGACCTCCGCCGGTTCATGTCCCGTCCGGGCCAGTTTCAGGGCGTTGGCCCCGAAGGTGTTGGCATAGATCACCTCGCTTCCGGCGGCGATGTAGTCCCGGTGTACGCTTTTCAGCAGTTCCGGGTCCGTCAGGCACAGCAGTTCCGGCACGCCCCCGGCGGGCAGGCCCCGCTTTTGCAGCTCCGTCCCCATCCCGCCGTCCAGGACCAGCGTATTTTCCAGGTAAAAATTACGGGTACGGCAACGGCTTCCAAATTGAAGCTCAAATTTCGTCTCCACAGCGTTTTCCTCCTTTTCGGTATGGGCAGCTCTCGCGGAGCGCACAGTGCGCACAGCCCCGGATACGCGCCGCCTGGGGCCGCTCCGACAGGCCGATCACGGCGGTGACGGACTTCACCGGGTTCAGCAGCAAACTCTCCGTCACATGGAGTCCCAGACGGCGGGACGCGTCCAGCGCCGCGCAGATCCGCGGCTGCAAATCGAGGGGCAAATCCCCGTAGCCGGGACTGAACCGGTCCGTCAGATACTTCCCAGGGAAACGCGCAGACAGCTCCGCCTCAACCGCGTCACAGCCGCTTTCCACGTAAGCGCTCCCGCAGGCGTCCAGAATCACAGCCTTCGCCATATCCCGCGCCTGCAAAGCCGACAGCCGCAGATCAAACGCACTTCCCAGCGTACACGCCATCAGCGCCCCCAAACCGCAGTCCGCCAGCATGTTCACGGCGCTCTTCCCCGTCAGGACCGCGTCCGCCCCCACGAGGCGGACGCCCTCCGGCGTATGCTCCAGCGGAAAAACGCGGTAAACGTACCGCGGCCTCAGCGCCTTTTCCAGCCCGGCGGCGATTTCCTCCGCCTGCCTCCGCAAGTCCTCCGGCGCGTCCCCGATCCCCAGATACCGCAGCGCCTCCCCAACATCAATTTTCATCGTTCCCTCAATCCAACAGCATCAGCTTTTTCATAAACTCCACCCCGGCGGGCAGCACCACCTCATCCCGGAAGGAGAAATCTGGTGCATGGAGCTCCGGCGTATTCCCCACTCCCAGGAAGAAGAACACCCCCGGCACTCTCTGCTGGTAAAAGGAGAAATCCTCCGCCGCCAGCGCGGGCGCGGGCAGCTCCGCCGGAGCGTCGTCCCCCAGCGCCCCGCAGACTTCGCGGTAAAGGCCCTCATGGTTCCACACGGCGGGATAACCTTCGTTGAGATACACGTCCACCCCGCACCCGCTCTCCGCGGCCACATCCCGCCCAAGCGCCTCCAAACCATTACGGCAGAAGCGGTACGTCTCTTCCCGATACGTCCGCAGGCTCCCCTCCAGCACCGTCTTCCCGCTGACCGCGTTCCGCACGCTTCCGGACACCATTTTCCCGAACCGCAGCACCCGCGGCTCCTCCGGCGGCAGTGACCCGACCAGCGCATAAGCCTTCTGCAAATACGCAACGCCCGCCAGCAAAGCGTCCCGCCCCTCCTCAGCGCGGCTCAGATGGACGCTCTTCCCGGTCACCGTCACAGTGACCTCATTAGACCGCGCCATCAAGGCCCCGGGCCGCGATGCCACCAACCCTTCGTCCAAATGCGGCCACAAATGCAGCCCAAACACCCGGCTCACCCCAAACCGCTCCAGAATCCCCGACTCACAAATCCGCGCCGCCCCCCCGGTCGTCTCCTCAGCGGGCTGAAACACGAACAACACATTCCGCGGCAGCGCTTCCCGATGCCCCGCCGCAAACTCCGCCAAAGCCAGCGCAATCGCCGTATGCCCATCATGCCCACAGGCGTGCATACACCCCACATTCCGCGACGCAAACGCCAGCCCGGTCGCCTCCGCAACCGGCAGCGCGTCCATATCCGCCCGAAACGCCACCGTCTCCCCCTTCCCCGCATCCAAAAACGCGCACAAACTCCCCTCAACCGGTGACTCCGCCGCGAGTCCGAAGGACGCAAGGCGCCCCCTCACATAAGCCACCGTCTCTGGAAGCCTATCATCCAACTCCGGAATCCCATGCAGCGCGCGGCGATACTCTACCACCTGCAACATAACGAAAACCTCCTGTACAACGATAGTGCCTGCCTACGGGGGGCCTCCGGCGGCCAGGGGCTTTGCCCCTGGACCCCACCAGCCCTTTGAAAAGGGCTGGACCCCAAACTTTATCTGCTGGGAAACGTTGTTTCCCAGCGGGCTTTTTTCTTTTGTACTATAGCACGGTTTGGGTGAAACGGCCAGGGGGAAGCGCAGTTTTTGTAGAGATTGACGATATGTTTTTTGTAAAATGCTATTGAAACGGCGGTTGGAAGATGATATGATAACCCAAAATGAGATAGAGGCGCGGAGACGATGATGCTGTGGGAGCCGGCGGGCTGTGAGCACGGCAGAGGCCAATCCGCCGAATCCACCGCCCAGGCATGGACGGCGGATGGGTCCGCAGGAAATACCTGCGGGACTGTCTGCGGGCCTCCCACCCCGCAGGGGCGCTATCCGTACAGTTTCCGCACGTCTCGTCGTGCCTGCCTGTCGGTTGGAGCCCCCCTCCACCGGCAATTTTTTTACACTGGGGCAAATTGCCCCAATTTGCCCCAGATAAAGTTTAGGGTCCAGCCCTTTTCAAAGGGCTGGTGGGGTCCAGGGGCAAAGCCCCTGGCCGCCGGAGGCGGGAAGCCCCGCTGGCAGCCCCCCGTAACAAAAATCTCACCAATTTTCATTTTTGGAGGTTTTATCATGAAATTCGAGCATCTGCAAGGCTCCATTGTTGCCATGGTCACGCCGTTCCACGAGGATGGTTCCGTTAACTTTGACGTTCTGACGCAGCTTCTGGAGCGTCAGATCGCCGAGGGGACCGACGCGATCCTCACCCTTGGCACTACCGGCGAATACTCTACCATGTCCCATGAGGAAGACGCCGCCGTTGTGGAGCATACGATCCGCGTTGTTGACGGGCGGGTGCCAGTCATGGTCGGCAGTGGGTCCAATTGTACCGCTACCCAAATCGAAAAAAGCATCGAATACCAGAACATGGGCGCGGACGCGCTGCTTCTGATTGCGCCTTACTACAACAAGGCCAATCCCGAAGGGATGTACCGCCACTTCGCCGAAACCGCTGACAAGGTGAACGTCCCCTGCATCCTCTACAACGTCCCCGGCCGGACCGGGTGCTCCATCCCCGTCTCCGTAGTGGAAAAACTCAGCGCCCATCCCAACATCGCGGGCATCAAAGAAGCCAGCGGCGACATGAGCTACGCCATGAAAATCGCCCACTGCGTCGGCCCCGACTTCGCCCTCTACTCCGGCAACGATGACATCACCGTCCCCCTCATGAGCATCGGCGGTAGCGGCGTCATCTCCGTCTACGCCAACGTCATGCCCGCCATGTGCCATCAGATCGTGGCCGACTTCCTGGGCGGCAACCAGGCCCAGGCCCTGGCGAACCACCTGAAATACCTCCGGCTCATGAACGGCCTCTTCCTGGAAGTGAACCCCATTCCCGTCAAGACGGCCATGAACTTCATGGGCCTGAACGTAGGCCCCATGCGCCTGCCCCTGTGCGAGATGGGCGCGGAGCACGCCGCCGTCCTCAAGGCCACCATGAAGGAGGCGGGACTGCTGTGAAATACGTTCTGATAGGCCGCGGCAAAATGGGCAGCCTCATCCGGGAAACCGCCCAGGCCGCAGGCGACGAAATCCAGGCCGCGTTCGACATCAACGATATCGACCGCCTGGGCCGCTTAGGCAAGGTCGCCGACGTAGTGATCGACTTCTCCCGTCCCGGCGCCCTCCCCGAACTCGCCTCCTACGTCCGCCGCACCGGGACCCCCCTTCTCTCCGGCACCACCGGGTTCAGCCCCGACGAATTCCGCCAGCTGGAAAGCCTGGGCACCGCTGCCCCGATCCTCTGGTCCGCCAACTACTCCCTGGGCGTGGCGGTCCTGGTCCGGGCCCTGAAAGAAGTCTCCGGCGTCCTGAAGCCCGACTTCGACATTGAGCTGACGGAAACCCACCACAACCAAAAAGAAGACGCCCCCAGCGGCACGGCGAAGCTCCTGATCGAGGCCATGGACCCGGAGCACGCCCTGCGCCCCGTCTACGGCCGGGAGGGGAACACGGGCAAGCGGACGAAGCAGGAAATCGGCGTCCACGCCCTCCGGGGCGGCACCGTGGCGGGCACCCACTCCGTCCACTTCTTCGGACCCGACGAAGAGCTTGAGTTAACCCACCGCGCCGCCAGCCGTCAGATTTTCGTCAACGGCGCGCTCCACATGGCCCGTCTGCTCCCCGGCAAGCCCAACGGGCTCTACGATCTGCAAAAAATTCTCTTTGGGGACAAGGCGTAAAACAGGAGGTTTTTATGGACGCACAGGAAATCATCAATTTTATTGCCAACGCAGAAAAAAAGACCCCGGTAAAGGTCTACGTGAACTTAACGGAGGACGTGGACTTCGGCTCTGCGAAGGTCTTCGGCACCCGCCTGAGCCAGATTGTCTTCGGCGACTGGGAGGACCTGGCCCCGATTCTGGAGGCCAACGCGGACAAAATCGTGGACTGTGAAATCGAGCATGACCGCCGCAACTCCGCGGTCCCCCTGCTGGATTTGAAGAACATCAAGGCCCGCATCGAGCCCGGCGCGATCATCCGCGACAAAGTGATCATCGGCGAAGGCGCGGTGATCATGATGGGTGCGGTGATCAACATCGGCGCGGTGGTAGGCAAGGGCACCATGATCGACATGGGCACCGTCTTAGGAGGCCGCGCCACCGTCGGCGACCACTGCCACATCGGCGCAGGCGCAGTCCTGGCCGGCGTGGTGGAGCCCGCCTCCGCCACCCCGGTTATCGTCGAAGACGGCGTGCTGATCGGCGCAAACGCCGTCGTAATCGAGGGCGTTCACATCGGCAAAAACGCAGTCGTCGCCGCGGGAGCCATCGTGATTGAGGACGTTCCCGAAAACGCGGTCGTCGCGGGAAGCCCCGCCCGCATCATCAAGATGAAGGACGAAAAGACCGAGGGCAAAACCGCATTAGTCGACGCTCTGCGGAAGCTGTAAAATTGCAAAAAGCACTCCCGGAAGTCTGGCAGTCGCGAAGGACAGGCCGCCCAGGGGGGCGGCCCCTACGCATTGCACCCGTAGGGGCCGCCGCCCTCGGCGGCCCGTCCCCCAAGTCTTATGAACCTTTCGGCAGAGGCAGACACGCCACCAGCTCAAACCGCCCCATCAGCGCACGGACCTCCAGGCTTCCCCCGTAGCGCTCCGCAATCTCGCGCATTCCTGTCAGTCCGAAGCCGTGGGAGGATTTGTCCTTTTTGGTAGTCTCCAAATCCGGTAAAGTGCCTGCTGGCAAGGCATTGTCCACCCTCAGCATAAACAGCCCCTTCTCCACCCGGCAGCGGACCTTCACCCACTTCCCCGGCGTTTTCACCGCCGCCTCCAGCGCGTTGTCCAAAGCGTTGCCCAAAAGCGCACACAGGTCCAAATCCGCAATCGCCAGCTCCTTTGGCAGGGTGACGGAAAAATCCGCCTCAACCCCCGCCTGTTCCATGGCCTCCGCCTTCGCGGCCAGCACGATATTGGCCGTCTCATTCTCGCAAAGGCTTCGTCTCCCGCCCATGGCGGGAGACGCCGCTATCTCCTCGAGATAGCGCGCAGCGCGGTCCGCCTCCCCCTGGTCCAGCAGGCTCTGCACCACGGTCAGATGGTTGCGCAGATCATGCCGCAGAGTCCGAACCTGACGGTCCTCGCGCCTCAGCGCCTGATAGTAGCTCTCCCGCAGGGACGACAGCTTATCCGCCTCTTCCAAACGCTCATGGTTCTCCAGAAGCAGAATGGCGTACAGCAGCGCCAGGGCCGTCAAAAACACAAACGGCAGCACCGCCAGCCCCAAAGTCAAGGTCAGCCCGTGGAGCACGTCGGACTCATAGCGGATCTGGCTGGTCAGTAGCATCACCGCCATCATAGAGCAGAACGGCAGCACAGACAGCGCCAACACCAGCTTCCAGAGCCTGGGGGACAGCTGGGGTGTCCGCTCCGGCAATCGCCGCCGCACGCCCAGGTACAGGCTCCCCCAGATCACAGGCCGCAGGACACGTGCAATGAACTCATACACCGCATCCCAGTCATGCTTATGGTTCCACATCAGCTCCCCCAGGTACGTGTCCAGCAGGGCGCTGACGGGCATGATGAGGCAGAAAAGGATGATGCCCACCGCCAGCCGTCCCGCCCGGTCCCCCCTGGAGCAGGCCAAAATGGCGGCGAGAAAGACGGGCATAGTAAACAGAATATTGTCGTCCCCCACCCAGATGACCATCCCCGTCACCCCGGCCATCAGGGCAAAGAGCGCCGCCCGCCACCCTCTTTGGGGTTTCACCGGCAGGAAGGCCGCGCTGATTTTACAGAGGAAAAACGCGCTGAGCAGCAGCGGAACAAACATATACCAGTGCTGCAGCCAATCCAGGACAAAGTTCCCGGCATGGAACACAAAAACCGTCACGCCTCAGCCCTCCAGCGCTTCCCGCGCCAACGCGGCCATGGCCCCGGCGCGGCAGGCCCGGCTCACCGGCAAAGCCTCCCCGCTGCTGAGGACCACCTGGGTGCTCTCCATCCGCTCCACGGCCCCCGCCCGCACCAGATACCGCTGGTGAATCCGCACGAAGCCCTCCCCCACAGACGCCTCCGTCTCGTCCAGCTTCCCGTAGAACACGTAGGTCCGCCGCTGGGCCACGCAGGCGATTTGCCGCCGCTCGGAGCGGAAGTAAAGGATGCTCTTTTTGGGAATCCGGTACAAAGTCTCCCCACTCCGGCAGACAAACACGCTGTCCTCGTCCCGGAGCCGCAGGAGCGCGGCCCGCTCCAGCACATCGTCCAGGGCCTCCGGCTTCGGCGGCTTCATCAGGTAGCCCAGGGCCCCCACGGCGTAGCCGTCGAAGACGTAGTCCGAGTAGCCGGTCACGAAGACCATAGCAAGGCTCCCGTCGGCGGCGCGGATGCGCCGGGCCGTCTCCATACCGTCCAGGCCCCCCATTTCGATGTCCAGAAAGACCAAATCCATCTCCCCGGCGTGCTTGTCCAGCCATTGCAGGATGCCCTCGCCGGAGGAGAAGTGGAAAAACGCGGCCCCGCCGCTCCGGCGGCGCTCCAGGGCCCGCTCCACCGCGGCCTCCAGGGCGATCCGCGCCCCGGCGTTATCGTCGCAGATCCCGATCCGGATCATAGCGTCCCCTCCTTTGCGTGTACTCCCGCCGATTATACCACACTCACCTGGAAACGCCAAACCAAACTTGACGCCAAACCCGCCAAAAATGACAACTCATCCCCCGCCGCCGCCAAACTTTACACCAAAGCCCCCAAACAGGACGCCCCCGTTTGCGGGGCGTATTTTTTTGCGCTAAACTGGTTCCAGAAAAAGGAGGGAACCGAAATGAACGCATCCGCCATCCGCCGCGCCCTGACCACCCCCGCCGCCGTCCCGGAAACAGGCCCCCGCCTCCGCACGAACCTGGACACGGACCTGCTGAAACTGGCTGCCATCGTCTCTATGCTGGTTGACCACATCGGCGGCGCATTCTTCCCCGAGGTGGGCGTCTTCCGCTGGATAGGCCGTCCGGCCTTCCCCATCTTCTGCTACTGCATGACCGTGGGCCTCCTCTACACCCGAAACATCAAGCGCTACCTGGCCCGTCTGGCCCTCTTCGCCCTGGTCTCCCAGCCCTTCTACATCCTGGCCTTCCATCCCCACGACTGGTCCCAGGACATGAACTGGGCCAACTGGAACATTTTCTTCACCCTGTTCCTGTCCCTCCTGGCGATGTACGGCTGGAAGGAGCGCAAGTGGTGGTTATTTCTGGGAGGGCTGTTCATAGTAAGCTGGTGGAATTTCGACTATTCCGGCACCGGAATCCAACTGATGCTGATTTTCTTCCTCTGCCGGAACCGCCCCAAGCTGGGCGCGCTTCTCTACACCGCCAGCTACCTCCCCGCCCTCTGGAGCGGCTATGCGGAGGACCCCCTCTGTCTGACCCTGGGCGGCCTCACGATAGACTGGACCATTTTCGCCCTCCTGGCCGCGCCCCTGATTTTCCTCCCCACCCATTCCGGCCTGAAAATCCCGAAATGGTTCTTCTACCTCTTCTACCCAGCCCACCTGGCAATCATAGCCCTGATCCAATTCATCCGCTGAAAGGAGACACAAGCAATGTTAACCGTAGAAAACCTGCACAAATCCTACCAGACCGCCAAGACCTCCTACGAGGTCTTAAAGGGCGTATCCCTCCACGTAGGCAAAGGCGAATTTGTAGCCGTCATGGGCCCCTCCGGCTCCGGCAAGACCACCCTTCTGAACTGCATCTCCTGCTACATCCCCGTCAACTCCGGCAGCATCCGCCTGGACAGCACCGAACTCGCCTCCCTCTCCGAGGAAGCCCTGGCGGAAATCCGCAACAAGAAGCTGGGCTTCGTCTTCCAGGACTTCCTTCTCCTGGACGGCCTGACGGTCCGCCAGAACATCCTCCTCCCCTCCATCATCGGCGGCTTGATCTCCGACACGGCGGAAAACCGCGCCGACCAGCTCTGCGAGCTCTTCAACATCACCGCCATCCGCGACAAATACCCCGCGGAAATCTCCGGCGGCGAAAAGCAGCGCACCGCCGTCGCCCGTGCCCTGATCAACCACCCCCTCCTGATCCTGGCCGACGAACCCACCGGCAACCTGGACAGCAAGTCCACCCGCGCCGTCATCCGCTCCTTCGAGCAGGCCAAAAAATCCCTGGAGGCCACCATCTTCATGGTCACCCACGACTCCTACGCCGCCTCCTTCTGCGACCGCGTCGTCATCCTCCGCGACGGGACGGTCTGGAAGACGCTGGAACGCGCCGGGACGGAACGGGAGGAATTCCAGGATCATCTGCTGGACGCTGTGCGTGAAATGGGAAAAACGGATTCAACGGATTCAATTGATAATGGATAATGGATAAGTGATAATGTTTTTCTGTGCGGGCATTATCCATTATCAATTGTCAATTATCAATTATCAATTCGATTGGAGTGATTTTTTTTGAGACATTTTTCTGATGTTTATGCGCACTTGAGGCGGCAGAACAGAAGCCAGTACGCCCTGCTTGCGGGGTGCTGCTTTTTCTCCGTGCTCCTGATTACCGCTTATGTCTGCATGATGCGCGCCCCTACGGTCCTGAACGTGCTGCCCGAGGGCGGCGACAGCCGCAAGCAGGTCATGATGATCTTCGTTTTGGCCGTCATCGGCTGCGCCGTGTTCACCACCTACGCCTCCGGGCTCTTCCTCCGCCAGAAGTCCCGGGAAACCGGCATCTTTCTGGCCCTGGGGGCCTCCAAGGCCCAGGTCCGCCGCGAGCTGTTTCGGGACCTCAGCGCCATATCCGTCGGCTCCTGCGCCGCAGGCGCCATCCTGGGCTCCCCCATGGCCTGGCTGCTCTGGCAGATTTTCCGCCTCTGCGTCGTCGACACGGAGGAAATGCGCCTCACCTTCGACCTCAGCTCCTACGGCCTCTCCCTACTATTCTCCCTCTTCGTCATCGTCATGATGTTCCTCCTTGGTTCCCGCTCCGTGAAGCGGACCAACATCATCGACATCGTTCAGGAGTCCCACAAGTCCGAGCCCATCCACGCCGTCCCCCGCTGGTACGGCCCCGTGGGAATCGGCCTGCTGGCCCTGGGCTGCGTCCTGGGCTACATGGTGCCCACCTTTTTCGTCCTGGTCCTCCACTGGTACTCCCCCGGCTGGGTGGACGCCATCTTCTACATCCCCGCCCTCGCGGGCCTCTACATGATCCTGCTCCACACGGTGGTCAACGGCTGGAACAGCCGCAAAAAGCTCTACAAGGACCTGATCGCCACCAGCCAGATGCGCTTCCAGGGCCGTCAGACGGTCCGGAACATGCTGGTCATGACCCTGCTCATCGCGGGGGCCTACTTCGGCAGCTTCTACGTCCCCATGATGGGCACCGGATCCATGATCGGCTACGACGCCCGCCCCGTAGATTACGCCTACCGCTTCCGCGCCGACCAGGACATCCCCCAAGAGCAGGAAGTCTGCGCCCTTGCGGAGGACTACAGCGTAACCATCACGGACTTCGCCGCCGCCCCCATGGTCCGCCTGGCGGTGGACGGCGACAACCACATCGAGGAAGACGGCCCCATGGGCGTCACCTGGCGGAAGGAATACGAGGAAGTCATGTCCTCCGAACTGTTCCTCTCCGCCTCCGGCTACGAAGCCCTGACGGGCCAGCGCGTAGACCTGGCCCTCGGCGAAATCCGCGGCATCATCGACACCGAGGGCAGCAAGCTGGGCTTCGCCTCCGACGCCCATATCCTCACCAACTACATCACGAAGGACGCCCTCCCCGTCACCCCCCTGGAACCCCTTCGCTATGACAGCCTCTTTGGCCGCTACGTCATGAACGACGCCGACTTCGCCGCCCTCAGCGCGGGCCTCCCCGACGCGTGGCGCGAAACTCAAATCTGCTTCAACGTGGAGAACTGCGCGGAAACCTACGAATTCGCCAATGCCCTCTTCAACGAAATAGTCGACCGATCCGCCATCGAAGTAGCCCAGTACAACGGCTGGGACCCGGTGATCCGGGACCGCCGCATAGCGGAAGAGGGCGCGTACTTCCTGGACCGGGAGAACTGCGAGGAAAACGGCTTCACCGCCATCGACTACGACCAGCGGGACAGCTCCGCGTTCCGCCTGGGCTGGCAGTACATGCCCACATTCCGCATTCTGGACAAGCTGGACTTTGTGAAGACAATGGCGGTGTTTCTGATTCTGTTCATCTTCATCGCCATCGTATGTTTCGCGGCGGTCATCGTAATTGCCTTCACCCGCTGCATGACCATCGCCCTGACGAACCGGAAGGTCTACGACGACCTCCGCCATCTGGGGGCCTCCGACGCCTACCTCCGCCGTTCGGTCCGCGGCCAGGTAAAACGGGTCTTCCTCACGCCGATCCTGACGGGCACCGCCCTGATTTACGCTTTCTACGTCCTGATGCTGACCTTCAACGGCGGCACGCCGGAGATCACCCCCAGCGAGCTGGCGGGCCTCCTGTCCAGCACCCTGGTAGTGGCCGCGGTATCGGCCCTGCTGTACGGCGTGTACCGCCTGACGCTGAAAAAGGTCTGGGAGGAAATAAGGTAAACAACGGAATCAAAAAAGGCGCGGATACCATTTTTCAGGTATCCGCGTCTTTCATTCGCCCTTTTCCTGGATGTAAGCCTCTTCGCACTCCTGAATGGCTTTCAGCAGAATGATCCGCGCCTTAAAGGGGCTGTCGTTGTCCAGAGCCGTGATTGCCCTGTCAATCGCGCCGACCAGGCTGGCATACTGCTTCTTATAAAATTCATTGTCAGGCATTTTTTTCGCCCCCTTTTCGATTACATTTATATAGTAACTTATATTACAGTAATTGTCAAATAGTTTCTATCAATATGTAATTACAAATTCATTCCTATGCAGATAGTATGAACGTAGGAGGTGATTGGATGAAAAGTATCTATGCCTGGCAGGAATACGGCCACGTGTCCGTCCATCTCCGTGAACTGATGGATGCCAAGCAGATTTCCAGAAACCAATTAGCCAGAGCGATTGACGCCAGGTTTGAAGTGGTTGACAAGTGGTATCAGGGCGAAGTGGCCCGGATTGACGCAGATATTTTAGCAAGAATCTGCCACGTTTTGGACTGTCAGGTCCAGGATATCATCACCTACGAGCCCGCCAAAGAAAAATAATTGGAAAACGCGCAAGTTTTTTCTCTAAAAGGCTTGCGTTTTCCTGTCTGTTGTGGTATATTGCTGATGTTAGAGTAAGATGGTAGAGTAAAGGAGATGAGTGGACCGCGGGTCCGCTCTTTTTGTTAGCCTTTTTCTGCCAAAGGAGGCTGTATGAAGAAAATCACCGAACTGACCGCCGAACTGGCTGCTCCCGCCGTCGCCGAGGCCGGCTGCACCATCTGGGATGTGGAGTACGTCAAGGAGGGCGGCACCTGGTATCTCCGCGTCCTTCTGGACAAGGAGGGCGGCGTGGACATTCTGGACTGCGAAGCCGTCTCCCGCAAGCTCTCGGACCTCCTGGACGAAGCGGACCCCATCGAGGGCAGCTACACCCTCGAGGTCGGCTCCGCCGGTGCGGAACGGGCCCTCAAGCGCCCCTCCGACTTCCGCCGCTTCCTGGGAAGCCCCGTCCTGGTAAAGCTCTACCGCGCCCTGGACGGCCGCAAAGAGCTCCCCGGCGTCCTGGAGGCCTACGACGAAGCCTCCGGCAGCGTGACCCTCGCCCTGGGCCGCGAAACCCTCACCCTGGCGAAAAAGGACGTGGCCCTCGTGCGCCTGCGGGTAGAATTCTAACGAATTGATAATGGATAATTGACAATGGATAATGGTCCCCCAAACGCACCCCATTATCAATTATCAATTGTCAATTATCAATTGTCAATTGTCAATTATCAATTAAAAAGTGCAGTGATTGAATATAAGGAGAATCAAGCGATGAAAGGCAAAAAGAAGAAGGAGCCCGCTGGTATGAATCCCGCGGAAATCTTCGCCGCCCTGGAACTGCTGGAGGCGGAGCGCAATATTCCCAAGAGCTTCATGCTGGAAAAAATCATCCAGGCCATCACCACCGCCTACAAGCGGGACCACCCGGAGGTGGAAAACGTGGTGGTGGAGGCGGACGAGGAGCACAAGGACCTGCGCATGTTCGTCCAGAAGGCCGTGGTGGACGAGGAGGACTACGTGGACCCCGGCAACGAGATGCCCCTGGAGGAGGCCAAGGCCCTCTCCGCCCGCTACGAGATCGGCGACGTGGTGAACATCCCCGTGGACAAGATGGAGTTCGGACGCATCGCCGCCGGAAACGGAAAGCAGGTCATCATCCAGGGCCTCCGGGAGGCCGAGCGCGGCATGGTCTACGACGAGTTCAACTCCAAGCAGCACGAGATCCTCACCGGCGCCGTCACCCGCATCGACCCCCGCAACGGCTCCGTCTCCATCCGCATCGGCGGCTCCGGCCCCGACTCCACCGAGGCCGTCCTCATGGCCGGCGAGCAGGTCCCCAACGAGAAGCTGGAGGAGGGAATGCACGTCAAGGTCTACGTGGTGGACGTCCGCCGCTCCACAAGAGGCCCCCAGATCCTGATCTCCCGCACCCACCCGGGCCTCGTCAAGCGCCTCTTTGAAAACGAGGTCCCCGAGATCGCCGACGGCCTGGTGGAGGTCAAGAACGTCGCCCGCGAGGCCGGAAGCCGCACCAAAATGGCCGTCTGGTCCAACGACGAGAACATCGACCCCATCGGCGCCTGCGTAGGCCCCAAGGGCCAGCGCGTCGCCGCCATTGTAGACGAACTCCGCGGCGAAAAAATCGACATCATCAAGTACAGCGAAAACCCCGCCGAATTCATCGCCGCCGCCCTCGCCCCCGCCGACGTTTCCGAGGTCTGGATGGCCGACGAAGGCAAAGCCTGCCGCTGCTTCGTCCCCGACGACCAGCTCTCCCTCGCCATCGGCAAAGAGGGCCAAAACGCCCGCCTCGCCGCTCGCCTCACAGGCTACAAAATCGACATCAAACCCCTCAGCCAAAAGGACGCTCCCGACGAGGAAAACGCCATCGAGGATGATGAAGACCTGATCGAAGAAGAGGCCCCGGTGGAGGAGTAAGGTGCCTGCCTACGGGGGGCCTCCGGCGGGTTCCTTTTCTCGAGAGAAAAGGAACCGAAAAGAGCTTTAATACCGCTCTATGCTGCTGGAGGTTGTTAAAGCCTGTCACACGGTAACGTAGGAATTGCATGTGGGTCCTTCCATTGGCATGAAAGGACCCACAGGATAGTAAAAAATAAAGACTCGGCGGGTAAACGACCGTTTACCCGCAGATAAAGTTTGGGGTCCAGCCCTTTTCAAAGGGCTGGTGGGGTCCAGGGGCAAAGCCCCTGGCCGCCGGAGGCCCCCCGTATGGAGGAGGCTGACAATCATGCAAAAACCGAAGAAGGTCCCCCAGCGCCAGTGCGTAGGGTGCCGGGAGATGAAGGATAAGAAGGTGCTTCTGCGGGTGGTGCGGTCGCCGGAGGGGGCGGTCAGCCTGGATTTTGGCGGGAAGAAGCCGGGGCGGGGGGCCTATGTGTGCCGGGATGTGGCGTGTCTGAAAAAGGCGCGGAAGTCCAGGGCGCTGGAGCGGGCCTTCGCCGTGCAGATTCCCGGCGAAGTCTACGACGCCATGGAGGCGGAGCTGGGAGGCGGGACATGAACAATTTTCTCTCACTGTTAGGTCTGGCTCTGCGGGGAAACCGCCTCGTTGCCGGTGAAGAGCCCGTGACGCTGGCCGCGGAGGGCGGGAAGGCACGGCTGATTCTGGCCTCGTCGGACGCCTCCGGGAACACGCTCCGCCGGGTGGAGCACTTGGCGGAGGCGGGCCACTGTCTCTGGCTGATCATCCCCTTTACGAAGTCTGAACTTGGCGGGGCCCTTGGGCGGGCCACGGTGGCCATGGCGGCGGTGACGGACCTGGGGCTGGCCTCTGCGGCGGTGAGCCGCCTGGCCCTCATGGACCCGGAGCGCTACGGAGACGCCGCTGCCCGGATGGACCTGAAAGTCCGCCGTGCCGCCGAGCGGAAGGACGCGCCCTCCCGCGGGAAGGTGAACACGAAGAAGCCGCCCCGCCGTCCGCCGCCCGCCAAAGGCGGACCCGGTTCCCCCGGCGGTCAGAGGCGCAAGGGACCCCCGGGGTCCCCGGAGGCCCGCCGCCAGCGTTCCGGAAGCGGCGGCAGCTCTCCGCCCCGGCGGGACGGACCGCCGCCCCGCAGCCGTGCCCACGTCCCCAGCAAGGGACGCCGCGGCCCCGGTAAACCTAACGGTCCCAACGGACACAGCGGACCCGGCGGACGCAGCCGCGGTCCCGGCAGGGGGCGCTGACGTGCCCCCCTGCGCAGGCCGCGGCGGCGGCACGGTCCCCTTCCATGTAACTACTAAAAATCCTGCGGCCCTGAGTCCGGCTGAAAGCCGCGTGTGCTTCGCGCGGTTTTCAAGCGGACTCCCGGGCCGGAAAGTAACGAGGTGTTTGATATTGGCTACTGAAAAATACAGAGTTCACGAGGTGGCGAAGGACTTCGGCGTTCCCACCCGGACCATCACGGAAATCCTGACGAAATACGCGTCCGCCCCCAAGAACCACATGCAGGTCCTGACGGACCACGAGCTGTCCCTCATTTTCGACAGCCTCACCCAGCGCAACCCCGTCTCCGACATCCAGGTCATCTTCCAGGATACCTACCAGGAAGCCCCGCCCGAGCCTCCCAAAGCGGCTCCCGCCGGGCAGAAGGGGGCTCCCGCTCCGGCGGCGAAGCCCGCCCCCGCCCCTGCCCAGAAGCAGGGCGGCAAGCCCGCACAGCAGCCTGCGAAACCCGCCCAGCCCGCGGCCTCCGGCCAGCAGCAAGGCGGCAGGCGTCAGGATCGTCCCGCCCAGCAGCAGGGCGGCAGGCCCCCTGTGCAGCAGCAGCCCGCCAAGCCCGCCGCCCCCATGAGCCGGGTGCCCCAGAAGAAGATCATCGACACCCGGAAGGGCGGCGACGTAAACCTTGCCAAATACGACGAACGCCTGGAGGCCCTGGGCGGCCAGCAGGGCGAGCGGATGCAGCGCCAGCAGCGCAGCGGCCGCGAGAAGGTCCAGAAGGGCCCCCAGCGCCGCAGCGGAGCCCCCACCTTCTCCAACAAGCGCCGTCAGGACGAGCAGGAGCGGATGCGCCGCCTCCAGCTTGAGATCGCGAAAAAGGCCCCCGTGAAAGTCTCCATCCCCGACGAAATCTCCGTCGGTGAGCTGGCCTCCCGGATGAAGAAGACGGGCGCAGAGGTCGTAAAATGCCTGATGAAGAACGGCGTCATGGCCTCCGTCAGCCAGCTCATTGACTTCGACACCGCCGCCCTGGTGGCCATGGAACTGGGCTGCAAGGTGGAGAAGGAAGTCGTCATTACCATTGAAGAAAAGCTCATCGACGACCACGAGGACCGTCCCGAGGACCTGGTCCCCCGCGCCCCCGTCGTCGTGGTCATGGGCCACGTGGACCACGGCAAGACCTCCCTCCTGGACACGATCCGCAACACCTCCGTCGCCTCCGGCGAAGCCGGCGGCATCACCCAGCACATCGGCGCGTATCAGGTCCAGATCAACGGCAAGCCCATCACCTTCCTGGACACCCCGGGCCACGAGGCGTTCACTTCCATGCGCGCCCGCGGCGCCATGGTCACGGACATTGCCATTCTGATGGTAGCGGCGGACGACGGCATCATGCCCCAGACCATCGAGTCCATCAGCCACGCCAAGGCGGCGAACATCCCCATCATCGTGGCCATCAACAAGATCGACAAGGAGAACGCCAACCCTGACAAGGTGATGCAGCAGCTCACGGAGCACGGCCTGGTCCCCGAGATCTGGGGCGGCGAGACCATCTGCTGCAAGGTGTCCGCCAAGAAGAACATCGGCATTGAAAACCTCCTGGAAAACCTGGTAGTCTTAGCCGAAATCCAGGAGCTGAAAGCCAACCCGAACCGCGCCGGTCAGGGCACCGTCATTGAAGCCCGTCTGGACAAAGGCCGCGGCCCCGTAGCCACCCTCCTGGTCCAGAACGGCACCCTGAAGCAGGGCGACATCATCATCGCAGGCACCGCCGTAGGCCGCATCCGCACCATGGTAGACTACCGCGGCGGACGCCTCACCGAGGCGGGACCCTCTGTCCCCGTAGAGGTTGCGGGCCTCAGCGAGGCCCCCGCGGCAGGCAGTCCCTTCTTCGTGGTCACGGATGAGCGCATGGCCCGCACTCTGGTAGAGCAGCGCAAGGCCGAGGAACGCGCCAAGGCCGCAGGCCCCGCCCAGAAGGTGTCCCTGGAGAATCTTTTCGACCAGATCCAGGCAGGCGAGCGCAAGGAGCTGGCTCTGATCGTCAAGGCCGACGTCCAGGGCAGCGTGGAGGCCGTCAAGGCGTCTCTGGAAAAGCTCAGCAACGACGAGGTAAACGTTCGCGTGATCCACGGCGGCGTAGGCGCGGTAAACGAGTCCGACGTCATGCTGGCAAGCTCTTCCAACGCCATCATCGTCGGCTTCAACGTCCGTCCCGACGCCGCCGCCCGGGACGGAGCCGCCCGCCAGAACGTCGACATGCGCATGTACCGCGTGATTTACGACTGCATCGACGAGATCACCGCCGCCATGAAGGGCATGTTGGCCCCGAAATTCCGTGAGGCCCTCCTGGGCCACGCCGAAGTCCGCCAGACCTACAAAGTCTCCGGCGTCGGCACCGTCGCCGGCTGCTACGTCCAGGACGGCAAAATCGTCCGCAACTGCTCCATCCGCCTCGTCCGCGACGGCATCGTCATCCACGAAGGCCAGCTCGCCTCCCTCCAGCGCTTCAAAGACGCCGCCAAAGAAGTCGCCAGCGGCTACGAGTGCGGCATGACCATCGACAAATTCAACGATATCAAAGAGGGAGACATCATCGAGGGGTATACTATGGAGGAAATCCCGCAGTAACGTTGGACGAAGGACGGGGGGCCTCCGGCGGCCAGGGGCTTTGCCCCTGGACCCCACCAGGGAGGCATGCGCCTCCCTGGACCCTGGCAGATCAGTCCTTTTATTGTCCCCCTGCTTCTCCTGGAAAACCTTTCGTAGGGGTGGGCCTCTGCGCCCGCCCTTTTCCCGTTTTGCGGCTATTTCGTTTGTAAGGAGATTCTAAATGGCTTCTAATCGTATTAACCGGATCAATGAGGAGATTCAGCGGGAACTGGCTGCGCAGTTCCGCTCCCTGAAAGACCCTCGCGTCTCTCAGGTCGGGATGGTGTCCATTACCCACGTCGATACCACCAGCGATCTGCGCTACGCCCGTGTCTACGTCAGCGTCCTGGACAAAACGCAGGAAAAGGACGTGCTGAAAGGGCTGAAATCCGCCTCCGGCTTCCTGCGCCGGGAACTGGGACACGCCCTCCAGCTCCGCTATACCCCCGAGCTCCAGTTCATCGGAGACGATTCCATCCAGCATGGCGCGCATATCCTCGAAGTCCTGCGCCAGGCGGAGCGGGACGACCAAGCCCGCGAAAAAAAGGAGGACTGACCCCCATGCTCACCATCCCCGAAGCCGCCGCCCTTCTGCGGTCCTATGACAACGTCCTGATCCTCACCCACGTCCGCCCCGACGGCGACACCGTCGGCTGTGCCGCCGGCCTCTGCGCCGCCCTCCGCGCCCTGGGCAAAACCGCCTATCTCTCCCCCAACCCCGAAATCACCAGCCTCACCGCTCCCTACTTCCAGCCCTACGCCGCCCCCGACGGCTTCGCGCCGGACCGGGTGGTCTCCGTAGACATCGCAACCCCCGCCCTGATCCCCGACAACGCCCAGCGCTACGCGGACCGCATCGACCTGGCCCTGGACCACCACCCCTCTTTCGAGCACTTCGGCAAGCACAACCTGGTCCGCCCCACCTCCGCCGCCTGCGGCGAGCTTCTCTACGACATCATAGCCTGCCTGGGCCCCGTGACCCCCGAGATCGCCCTCCCCCTCTATGTGGCTGTGGCGACGGACACCGGCTGCTTCGCCTATAACAACACCACCGCCCGAACCCACGCCGTAGCCGCCGCCCTGATGAACACCGGCATCGACTTCCTGACCGTAAACAAGCGCTTTTTCCGCACCAAGACCCGGAAGCGCCTGGCCCTGGAGGCCGCGATGCTCAGTGCCATCGAGTACCACGACGAAGGCCGCATCGCCGTCCTGGCCGTCCCTCTGGACCTGATCGAGCGCATCGGCGCGGACGACTCCGACACCGACGACCTGGCCGCCCTCGGCGGCTCCATTGAGGGCGTAGACTGCGCCGTGACCATGCGGGAACGGAAGCCCGGCGTCTGGCGCATCTCCCTGCGGACGAACCCCCAGGCGGTCAACGCGACCCGCGCCTGTTCCCTCCTGGGCGGCGGAGGCCACGCCGCCGCAGGCGGCTGCACCGTAGAGACTACCTTCGAAGACGCGAAGCTCCGCATCCTCGCCGCCATCGCCCAGACGGCATCCGAGTAAGGCCATGCCGAGTGGGATTCTGATCATCGACAAGCCCGCTGGGTGGACCTCGATGGACGTATGCGCAAAAGTCCGCGGAATCCTCCACGAGAAGCGGGTCGGCCACGGCGGCACTCTGGACCCCATGGCCACAGGCGTTCTCCCCGTCTTCGTAGGCCGCGCCACCCGCGCGGTGGAATTCGCCGAAAATGGGGACAAGGAATATGTCGCCGGTCTGCGCCTGGGCGTCGTCACCAACACCCAGGACACCACCGGGGAAATCTTGGAAGAGCGCTCTGTCCAAGTGGATCGCGCCTCCCTGGAGGCCGCATTATCGGCACATTTTTCAGGAGAAATTTCCCAGCTCCCGCCGATGTATTCCGCCGTCAAAATCAACGGAAAGAAGCTCTACGAACTGGCCCGCAAGGGCCAGGAGGTAGCGCGGAAGCCCCGCCAAGTGACCATCTTCGAGACGGAGGTTCTGGAGGGCGGCGGCGCGGACTGGCTGATCCGGGTCCGCTGCTCGAAGGGCACCTATATCCGAACGCTGTGCCACGATCTGGGCACGTATCTGGGCTGCGGCGGCTGCATGAGCAGTCTGCGCCGGACGATGGCCGCGGGCTTCACGCTGAGCGACGCGGTAACGCTGGAAGCCTTGCAGGACAAGGGTGAAGTGCTCCTGCGCCCCCTTGACAGCCTGTTCACGAACCACCCCGCCGTAACGGTCCGTTCAGCGGCGCAGGAGAAGCGGGTCCGCTGCGGCAACCCGATCACGCTCCCCAGCCTGCCAGACGGCACGTACCGCGTCTACGGCCAAGACGGCGCTTTTCTCTGCCTATCCAGAGCCGAAAGCGGCGTCCTAACCTCCCAAAAAAATTTCTTCTAAAAAACCCTGGCGGGCGCATGAAAATGCGTCCGCCCGCACCACGCGCCGTCCGGCGCAGAGGCCACGCCGACCACCGGATTCGCGTCGAGTAAAAAAGTTCTTTTTGCTTACTTTTTCTTCCAAGAAAAAGTAAGCCGCCGGAGGCATAAAAAACATGAAGCAACGAGTAATAGCGTTAGGATTTTTCGACGGCGTCCACGTAGGCCACGGTGCGCTTCTGCGCAGGACAGCGGAGGAGGCGGCACGGCGCGGGTGTGTGCCTGCGGTGTTTACGTTTGACCGGCCGCCGAAGGAGGTTGTGACGGGGGTGCCGTGTCCGCTGATCAATTCGCCGGAGGATCGGAAGGAATTGGTGCGGCGGATTTATGGGATACGGGATGTGATCATGGCGCCGTTTGATCGGGAGATGATGACGACCTCGTGGGAGGATTTTGTGACGCGGCTGCTGGTGGGGAAGTGGAACGCGGTGCATCTTGTGGCGGGGCATGACCATCGGTTTGGGCATAAGAATCTGGGGACGCCTGAGCTTTTGGCGGCGAAATGCGCGGAGCTTGGGCTGGGGTGCGACATTGTGCCGAAGGTAGAGATTGGGGGGGTGACGGTCAGTTCTACGTACATCCGCCGTTTGGTGGAGCTGGGGCAGATTGACCGGGCCAACCGCTTTTTGGGGCACCCTCACACGCTGACCGGCGTAGTCGGCCATGGCCGCGGGCTTGGTTCCTCGCGCCTGTTTCCGACTGCGAATGTGGCGATTCCGCCTCGGGTGCTGGTGCCCAGCCACGGTGTTTATGTAACCCGTGTGTATCTCCCTGACGGACACAGCTGTGCCGCCGTCACTAACGTCGGAACGCGGCCCACGGTAGACAACAGCGGCGGCGTAACGGTGGAAGCCTGCCTCCTTGACTTCGAGGGGGACCTGTACGGCCAAACCCTCCGAGTCGAATTCTACGCCCACCTCCGCGACGAAATCCGCTTCGACTCCCTGGACGCCCTGCGGGCGCAAATCGCCGCCGACGCGGAAAGCACCCGCCGCTACTTCCTGGAAAACCCCATCTGAAAAAACAGAAAAAGGCGCTGGCCTCCCGGCCAGCACCTTTTTTGCGCACATTTCCGCTTACTTATGCTCAGCAGCGTACAGATCCAGATACTTGATAGCGTCCACCAAGGTGCTCTTCTCGAAGAAGAAGGGCACGTTGGTGACATTCCAGCGCTTGCCGTAAACGCTGTCCACCAGCTTTTCGATGTACATATCCCGCTCCTCAGCCGGAATCTCCAAATCAGCGGTGCAGACGGGGATGCCCACGTCCTTGCAGAACTGGAAGACCTCGGGGAAGCGCTCGTCGTTCTGGACCACCAGCTGGACCAGGACGCAGTAACCCACGCCGGTGCCGTGGAGGAAGTGCTTGGGCAGGACGCCGAAGCCAGCCTGGAGTCCGTGAGAGATGGACACGCCGGTATTCTCGCAGCCGACGCCGGAGAGCAGCGTCGCGGCCTCCACCACGTTCTCATAGGCAGGGGTACGAAGCTGCTGTTTCGCGGCCCGCATGGCGGCGACGCCGTCCTTGAGCAGGATGTCGTAGCAGAGCTTGGCTGCAGCCATGCCCAGCATGGAGGGCTTGTAGTCCTCGAGGCCGGAGTTGCAGACGTTGTTGTTGGCGGCGGAAGCCTCGGCCTCGATGTAGGTGGCCAGGGCGTCGCCGATGCCGGAGGTGAGCATCCAGGCGGGGGACTTGATGGTGATCTCGGTGTCCACCACGACATAATCCGGGTTCTTGTAGTGGAACATGAGCTCATTCTGCCCGCCGGGATTGTTGATGATGGTGTGCATGAAGGTAGGCGCGTCGGTGGTAAGGGCGGTAGCGAAGCTGATCCAGTTCTTACGGTAATGCGCGGCCACAGCCTTGTTCAGGTCCATAGCCTGTCCGCCGCCCATGCCGATGAAGGTCTCGGGGATCTCCGGAAGGGTCTTCACGAAGTCGATCAGCTCCTGAAGCTCCTTATGTCCGGCGTACCCGGGAAACTTCACGGTATAAGCCTTCATCCCATGCTCCTCGAACTGAGCGGGGACGCGGACGGAGAAGTCATCGTAGAAGTAGGGGTCGATGATCAGAAGGGCGGTTTTGCCGAAGTTAGCGGCGAATTTGTGGAGACGGTTGATCAGGCCAGGACCCTGCATATAACGGGAAGGGGCCTGAAAGCAGCGGCACTCTCCAGCTTTTCCAGCGGGCATAAGAAATCTCTCCTTTCAAATTTGGGGTCTGCGTTTCCATTATAAACAAATTTTACCGACAATGCAAGGAATTTTTTGAAATATTTTCCCAAATCGAAAGTACCTTCCCTACGGGGGGCCTCCGGCGGCCAGGGGCTTTGCCCCTGGACCCCACCAGGGAGGCACGCGCCTCCCTGGACCCTGGCAGATCGGCCATTTTTGGACTGCCTGCTTCTGTTATGGTTGGGTGGGGAAGGGTGGACATTTGCGTGAAAGCGTGGTATGATAGGCGGATGGAAAGGAGGCGTACCGTGTATGCTGTATCATATTCTGGCGGTAGGAGATGTGGTGGGGGAGCCGGGGTTGGAACACCTGGAGCGGGTCCTGCGGCCCCTCCAGCGCTTCAAGCAGATCGCTTTTACCGTAGTAAACGGCGAAAACGCCTCCGGCGTGGGGCTGACGCCGGAGCAGGCCCGGCGCATCCGGGACGCTGGAGCCGACGCCGTCACCCTGGGAAACCACGCCTTTGGCCGTCCCCAGATCCGGAATTTCCTCGACGACACCCCTTGGCTGCTCCGCCCCGGCAACTACACAGGCCGCGCCCCCGGACACGGCTGTGAGCTCTTCGACCTGGGCAGCGTCCGCATCCGGGTCGTAAACCTCATCGGCCGCTGCGACCTGGCCTGGGGGGCCGACAACCCCTTCTTTGCCTCCGACCGCCTCCTGGAGGACCCCTCCGCCGATTTCACCCTGATAGACTTCCACGCCGAGGCCACCAGCGAAAAGCTGGCCCTGGCCTACTACCTGGATGGCCGCGTCTCCGCCCTCTGGGGCACCCACACCCACGTCCCCACCGCCGACGAGCGGGTCTTCCCCAAAGGCACCGGCTACATCACCGACCTGGGCATGACCGGCGCGGTGGAGTCGGTGCTGGGCATCGAGCCCTGGCAGTCGGTAGAGAACTTTCTCGGCGGGCTTCCAGGCCGCTACAAGCAGCCGGAGGGCCCCTGCAAAATGCAGGGCGCGATCTTCACCCTGGACAGCGACACAGGACTCTGCACGTCCGTGGAGCGGGTGGACATCCGATGAAGGGCCTGGGCCTCGCGCTCCGGATCGGCGGCACCACACTTCTGCTGGGCACTATAGCATTGCGGGTGCTCCGTATCGCCGGAAACCGGGAGAGCGTGACAGCCTTTTACATGGTGGGCGGCGGGCTCAGCCTCCCATGGACGCTCCTGTTCGCGGCGCTGTTTCTGGGGCCGTTCATCACCGCCCTGATTGCCGCTGCAACCCTCTGGATAGACCAAAAACGGGCCGCGGGACTGGCCGCGGTCAACGTCCTGATCGCCGGATTTTTTGTCCTGGAAGAGGGCCTGACCGTCTTTGCGCGGGCTGTAAACGGAAACAGCGCCTATGTAGGGGCTGAACCGCTGTTCAGCCTGCTTGTGTGCGCCGTATCCGGCGCAGCCGTCCTGGGAATCTTCTGGTCCCAGCATCGGGAATGGAAAAAGAAAAGGAGAAATGATTACGATGTCTATTGAAAAAGTACGGGCCTACATGGAGCCTCTTGGCCTGGCGGGCCGCATCCGTGAGTTTGAGGTATCCTCCGCCACCGTCGACCTGGCGGCGGAAGCCGTAGGCGTAGAGGGGGCGCGGATTGCGAAAAGCCTCAGTTTCAAGGTAGACGAGCGCCCCATCATCATCGTCGCCGCCGGAGACGCCAAGGTTGACAACCCGAAATACAAGGCCCAGTTCCACACGAAGGCGAAGATGCTGACCCACGAGGAGGCCCACACCCTGATCGGCCACGACGTAGGCGGCGTCTGTCCCTTCGCCCTCCCGGAAGGCGTAGCGGTGTACCTGGACGTGTCCCTGAAACGCTTCGAGACCATCTTCCCCGCCGCCGGAAACGACCATAGCGCCATCGAGCTGAGCTGCCAGGAGCTGGAAGAATCCGCCAGCAATTTCACCGCCTGGATAGACGTGTGCAAAGGCTGGCAGGCGTGACGCGCCGGAACCTGAATAGGAGGCTATTTTCGATATGCTGACCTTTCTGCACAGCGCAGATTTCCACTTGGACAGCCCCTTCGGGGCCCTGCCCTCCCAACAGGCCAAGGCCCGCCGTCAGGAGCTTCGGGAGCTTGTCTTCCGCATGGCGGATTATGTCAACCAGGAGAAAATCCCCCTGGTCCTCCTGGCCGGGGACCTCTTCGACAGCGCCGCGGCCTATCTGGAAACCTGCGAGCAGCTCTCCCAGGCCCTGGGCCGCATGGAACACGCGCGGATCTTCATCGCCCCCGGCAACCACGACTGGTACGCCCCCAACACCCTCTGGACCCAGACCGAATGGCCCGAAAACGTGTACATCTTCCAAACGCCCCAGATGGAGTCGGTAGAACTCCCCGAGTGGAACGCCGTCATCCACGGCGCGGCCTTCCAGTCCTCCGAGCAGACTCGGAGCCTGCTGGCCGACTTTTCCGCCCCGGAAGACGGAAAAATTCACATCGGCCTCCTACACGGCGAAGTGGACCCTCCCGAGGAACGCTACAACCCCATCCGCCATGAGGAAATCGCCGCCAGCAACCTCCACTACCTGGCCCTGGGCCACATCCACAGGCGCGGCGCCCCTCACACTTATGGCCGCACGGTCTGCGCCTGGCCCGGCTGTCCCGAGGGCCGCGGCTTCGACGAGCTGGGCGAAAAAGGCTTCTACCGCGGCGTGATCGACAACGGGCAGGTCGACCTGACCTTCGTCCCCTTCGCCCGCCGCCGCTACCAGATTCTGGAGGTCGACGTAACAGGCCGCACCCCCCGCGAAGCCGTAGAGTCAGCGCTCCCGGAGGACACCGAAAGCGACTTTTACCGCATCCTGCTGACCGGCGAATCCGGCGCAGGCGGTGCGGGTGCGTCTCAGCTGGAAGCCGCCCTTGCAGACCGCTTCTGCGCCCTGGAAATCCGTGACCAGACCCGCCTTGCGGAAGACATCTGGGCGCGGTCCGGAGAAGACTCCCTGCGGGGCCTGTTCCTGCGGGAGATGAAGACCCAGTGGAGCGCCGCCGAAACCCCGGAGGAACGCGACACCATCACGCTTGCCGTCCGCTTCGGCTTGGCCGCACTGGACCACCGCGAACTAGGTTAGTCCCTACCCATCCAATATGAATAAACACAGCACAAAGAGCACCCGCGGCCCAAGGCCCTGGTGCTCTTTTTTGCGCCCAAAAATGTGACAAAATTGTAAAAATCCGGAACCGGTTGCACGAAACCGTGCAACTATCCCCCCTTTGGAGCGGCATAGTGAAGGGCGGAACCCAGCGGGTCCCGCGCTGAAACCAAACGAGGGGAGCGAAAAACAGAAAATGTCTGAAACAAAATGCACAGAGCCCTGCGCAGACCTAACGCGCCTGGAGCAGCAGCTGCGTGACCTGGCCGAGCAGAACGGAAAGGACCACAAAGAGCTTCGGGAACGCCTCAGCCAGGCAGAGCTGACGAACGCAGTCCAGAACGCGAAATACGACGCCATCCTGGAAAAGCTGGACCGCCTCACGAAGAAGCACGACGCGCTGAACCACAAGCTGAGCGAGCTGGAGTCCAAGCCCGGACGGCGCTGGGAGAACCTGGCAGAAAAAGCGATCTGGCTGGTCCTGGCCGCTCTGATAGGCGGCGCGCTGGCCCATCTGGGCCTGTGAGTCCGGAGCGAAAAAGAAAAAATCCGCCCCGAACCGGAGCGGAAATTGACAAAAAAGCGCGGCATGGTAGAATAAGTGCGCTGTCCCGCCAGGACAGTCAGAAGGCGCGCTGTTACATCAATAGGCGGTTGGCCCACCGTTAGAACCCCTGCAAAATCCACAAAGGGGGGAGGTGGTGCTATGGGTCATGGACGCTGGATGAAAGTCCTGCGTTTCGTGGTGACTGTGCTGGTGGTCCTCTGGGTCATCTGGTACACGACCCCATACGCGTGTTAGCCGCCCGGTCCCTACCCGAGCGGCTAACGTAAGTTAAGCTGTTCCTTGGGCCAACCGTCTTAGTAACAGCGCCCTTCTGTTCTCTATTATACCAAACCCCGCCGCCCTGTCAAGAGCCAGGGCGGCATTTTGCCGCCGGAAATTTTCAGGAGGCTATCAATGTACAAACCGATCAACAAGCGCATTTCCAATCTGCTGAGCGTGAAATCCCTGGTAACGCTGACGCTCACCGCCGTATTCGCATATATGTCCCTCGCCGGGACGATCTCGCAGGATTTTATGACCGTCTACGCCATAGTAATCGCCTTCTACTTCGGCACCCAGGCCAAGAAGACCCAGGAGGGAGGCGTCAACGATGAAAACGATTGATTCCGTCCTCACCGCCGCCCGCAGGGAGCTGGGAACCACGGAACTCCCTGCGAACTCCAACCGCGTGAAGTACAACACCTGGTTCTATGGCCGCGAGGTTTCCGGCGCGGCGTATCCGTGGTGCATGGTCTTTGTGCAGTGGTGCTTCCACGAAGCAGGAGCATCGGACCTGCTGCCCACCCGCACGGCTTCTTGCGGAGCTCTGATGCGTGCCGCCCAGGAGGCGGGCTGCTGGGTTACGCAGGACTTCCGTCCCGGCGACATCGTGATCTACGATTTCACGGGAAAGCGGCGCGGCACAGAGCATACAGGCATCGTTGAAACGGTGGATGCCTCCGGCGTCACGGCGATTGAGGGCAATACCAGCACTGCGGGCAGTCAGTCCAACGGCGGCATGGTCTGTCGGAAAACGCGGAAAAGCCAGCTGATTACCGGAGCGGTCCGGCCCAAGTATGCGGAGCCTCTGGAGCTGGATAATACCCCCAGTCCTGCGCATAAGGAGGGGGTAGCGTGGGCGCAAAGCCATGGCATTCTCAGGGGCACGGCTGCTGGGGACCTGATGCTCTCTCAGCCTGTTACCCGCCAGCAGCTCTGCACGATGCTCCATAATTTCTACAAGATGCTTGAAGCACGCTGAATAAAAAAATCCCGTGGTCCTTACCTCGCTTCGAGGTAAGGACCACCTTGCACACAGCTGCGTTACCGTGTGACAGGCTTTAACGCCCTATGCACCGTAGAGCGGTACTAAAAAGTTCTTTTTTTGGTTACTTTTTTTCTTTCAAGAAAAAAAGTAACCCCCCGCGCCCCAACTCCCTTGACTTTTCCCCCCAAAGCGTGGATAATGGCAATATCTGCAACACAGCCGGTTCACCCCGGCGCAACTAAGGAGGAAGACAACGACTATGGCACTCGACCGCCGTTTTTTTGAAGACATGGAGGCCCGCATACCGAAGGGCGGGGTCCGGACGCGCTTCGCGCCGTCTCCCACGGGCTACATGCACGTGGGGAACCTGCGCACCGCCCTCTACGCCTGGCTCATCGCCCGCCACGCTCAGGGAACCTTCATTCTCCGCATCGAGGACACCGACCAGGGCCGTCTCGTGGAAGGAGCCACCGACGTGATCTACCGCACCATGGCGGAATGCGGCCTGACCCACGACGAAGGCCCCGACATCGGGGGCCCCGTAGGCCCCTATATCCAGTCCCAGCGCCGGGACCTCTACGCGAAGTACGCCCACCTGCTGGTGGAGAAAGGCGCGGCCTACTACTGCTTCTGCGAGAAGACCGAGGAAAGCGAGCCCGCAGGCGAGTGGGACCGCGCCGCGGACCCCTGCCGGGACCTCAGCCCCGAAGCCGTCCAGGCCAAGCTGGACAGCGGCGCGCCCTACGTCATCCGCCAGCGCATCCCCCGGGAGGGGACCACCACCTTCCACGACGTCTCCTTCGGCGATGTCACCGTGGAAAACAAGACGCTTGACGATCAAGTCCTCCTGAAACGGGACGGCCTGCCCACCTACAACTTCGCCAACGTCGTAGACGACCACCTCATGGGCATCACCCACGTGGTCCGGGGCAGCGAGTACCTCTCCTCCGCCCCCAAGTACAACCTGCTCTACGAAGCCTTCGGCTGGGAGATCCCCGTCTACGTCCACTGCTCCCCCGTCATGCGGGACCAGCACAACAAGATGTCCAAGCGCCACGGCGACCCCTCCTATGAGGACCTGATCGCAAACGGCTACCTGACCGAGGCCGTCCTGAACTACGTGGCCCTCCTGGGCTGGGCCCCCAAGGGCGACCTGAGCGAGCAGGAAATCTTCTCCCTGTCCGAGCTGGCAGACGCCTTCGACGTAGCGGGCATCTCCAAATCCCCCGCCATCTTCGACCCCGCCAAGCTGGACCACTTCAACGCCGTCTACCTCCGCGCCCTCAGCCCGGAGGCGTTTGCCAAGGCGGCGGAGCCCTATATCCGCCAGACCGTCAAAAACCCCGCCATCGACGCCGCCGCAGTCGCGTCCCTCCTCCAGGCCCGCTGCGAACGCCTGACGGACATCCCCGAAAAGGTGGACTTCTTCGACGCCCTCCCGGACTACGACACCGCCCTCTTCACCAACAAGAAGGCCAAAACCGACGCCGAAGTCTCCAAACGGATGCTGGAAGCGGCCATCCCCGCCCTGGAGTCCCTTCCCGAATGGACCCAGGCGTCGGTACACGACTGCCTGATCGCCCTGGCGGAACATCTGGGCGTGAAAAACGCGACGCTGATGTGGCCGGTGCGCATCGCGGCGGCAGGCAGGCAGGTAACCCCCGGCGGCGCCGTGGAAATCTGCCATATTCTGGGAAAAAACGAGGCCGTAAAACGCCTCCGCGCAGGGCTTGCGCGGCTGGGGGCCTGACCCCCGGCCGGAGCCCCCGCCGCCTCATCTCCCATGGGATATACATTTAATATATATATGTATTCAAAATTTCCCAATTTCCCCAAAGCCTCCCAGCCCCCCAAACGGCCCCGGGAGGCGGGGCAGGGAAAGCCAAAATCACATCAAAGGACAGGTTGCAAACCATGAGTAAACTCACCATTCCCCAGAACTACCGGATGCCCCTGACGAACAACGAGCTCCAGCGGGCCATCGAGCTGATCCACGCGGACTTCCAGCACAACCTGACGGTCCGCCTGAACCTCCACCGGGTCTCCGCCCCCCTGTTCGTGGACGGCGGCACGGGCCTGAACGACGACCTGAACGGCGTGGAGCGCCCCGTGAGCTTCGACATCCCCGACGTGGGCGCAGAGGGCCAGGTGGTCCACTCCCTGGCGAAGTGGAAGCGCCTCGCCCTGAAACGCTACGAATTCCCGGAGGGCATGGGCCTCTTCACGGACATGAACGCCATCCGCCGGGACGAGGAGGTAGACAATCTCCACTCCATCTACGTGGACCAATGGGACTGGGAGAAGCACATCAATCCCCGGGACCGCCGCCCGCAGTACCTGAAAGACACGGTGCGGGACATCGTAGGGGCCATCTGCGACACGGCGTCGGTCCTGCGGAACCACTTCCCCGCCCTGACCTTCCGCCCCGACCGGGACGTGTACTTCACCACCACCCAGGAGCTGGAGGACCGCTTCCCCAACCTCACCCCCCAGGAGCGAGAAAACGAGATCTGCCGCCTGCACCGGACGGTCTTCCTGATGCAGATCGGCAAGACGCTGAAATCCGGCCAGCGCCACGATGGCCGCGCCCCCGACTACGACGACTGGGAGCTGAACGGCGACATTCTCATGTGGAACCCGGTCTTAAAGCGGGCCTTCGAGGTCTCGTCCATGGGCATCCGCGTAGACGCCGCGGCCCTAGACCGCCAGCTGACGGCCTCCGGCTGCGACAGCCGCCGCGCCCTGCCCTTCCACAAAATGCTTCTGAACGGAGAGCTGCCCCAGTCCATCGGCGGCGGCATCGGCCAGTCCCGTCTGTGTATGCTTCTGCTGGGAGCCTGCCACATCGGGGAGGTCCAGGCGAGCCTGTGGGATCGGGAGACGGCGGAAGCCTGCGAGCAGGCGGGGATCACGCTCCTGTAAAATCAAGGAAACACAATTTCCAATTTTCCGCACATCATTTTCCAAATACGCACAAAATCACAGGGAAGGATTTCCGATCCTTCCCTGCTTTGTGTGGAAACACGGCAAAGCCGGCGGGTCCGGCCCCCTCAGAAGAAGACCCGCACCGCCAGCGCCGCCGCGGCAAACCCGGTCAAGTCCGCGACCAGGGCGGCAGGCAGCGTATGCCGCGTCCTGACGATCCCCGCGGAGCCGAAGTAGACGGCGATGGTGTAAAACGTCGTCTCCGTGCTCCCGAGCATAACCGCCGCAGTCCGTCCGACGGTGCTGTCCGGCCCGTAGGCGCCCATCAAATCGCTGGCCACCGCCAGCGCCCCGTTCCCGGAAACAGGCCGGATCAGCATGAGCGGCACCGTCTCCGGCGGAATCCCCAGCGCCTCCAGCAGCGGCGCGCAGAGCCCCGACAACGCCTCCATCGCCCCGGAGGCGCGGAGCATATAAACCGCCGTCAGCAGCCCCACCAGAGCCGGCACGATCCGCAGGAGGACCCCCAAGCCCTCCTCCGCGCCGCGGGTCAGCGCCGCGTAAACGTTTACACGTTTTCCCAGCCCATAAACCGCCGTCCCTGCCAGAAGCAGGGGAATCACCAGGGAACTGAGATTTACCAACGCCCTCTCCCCCCTCTCTCCAGCAATTTCGCCGCCGCGATCCCCGCCGCCACCGACAGCGCCGACGCCATCCACACCGCCGGCAGGATGTCAAAGGGCGTCTCGCAGCCCGCCGCCGCCCGCACGGAGGCAATCGTAGCCGGAATCAGCTGAATGGACGCCGTGTTCATCACCACCAGCAGGCACAGCTCATCGCTGGCCGTCCCCCCGCAGCCCCTGGCCATCCGCCGCGCCGCCCGGATTCCCAGAGGCGTAGCCGCGTTCCCCAGCCCCAGCAGATTGGCCGACACATTGGCGGACACCGCCGCCAGCGTCTCCGGGTCCCTGGACGCCTCCGGCAGAAGCCGCTTCAAAATTGGCCGGAAGGCCCCCGCCAGCTTTTCCGACAGCCCGCAGGCGTTCATGACCTCCATGACCCCGCTCCAGAGGCACAAAACCCCCGCCATGGAAATACTGAGGTCCACGGCGGCCCGGGCCCCCTCCAAAGCGGCATTTGCAACAGCGTCCAGCCGCCCCGAACTCATACCGAAGCACAGGGACAAAACCACCATCCCGGACCATACCCATGCCATTGCCATCGGAATACCTCCCCCCAAAAAGGGCCCAAAAACAGGCTTCAAATATGAACAAATTGTAAATACTCGTCAAACTGTTGACAAACGGTTGACAAATACCGGTAGAGAATGCTATTGTCAAACCACCCAACAAGCACAGTGGGCTGCCAAACCGGAGAAAGGAGTATATTGTGAAATCGACAGGAATCGTACGGAAGGTAGACGAGCTTGGGCGGATCGTCCTGCCCATCGAGATGCGGCGGACGCTGGACATCGCGGAGCGGGACGCACTCGAAATCTATGTAGAGGGCTCGTCGGTTATTCTCAAGAAGTACAAACCGAGCTGCATTTTCTGCAATGTCACCAAGGACATCACCGTGTTCAAAGAGAAAAACGTGTGCCCGAAATGCCTGAAAGCGCTGAAGCTGCTGTAAAAAGGCGGAGGTGCAGATGGAACAAGGCAGTACAGTCATGGGGCCGGGGCTGGCGTCCAGCTCCGGCCGGTTTTTACTTTTTTACCCCCTTTTGTCCATAGGCCCTCCGGGAATTCCTTCCAGCCCCCGGCTCTGAGGCCCGACGGAGCGTCCTGCCGCCCCCGCCGCCCGATCACTCGGAAGGGGGCACGGAGGAAATGCCGCCGGGCCCCGCCGGAGCCCGTGCCCGCCCATGGCGGACAGAGCCCCCCCGCGGCTCCCTCAAATTTCCTCCCCGCCAAAACGCCTCTGAGCGTCCCGCGCCCCTCCCTGACATGGGACACCGCCCCCGCCCCTCCAACGGCTCCCAGGCCCCTTAAAATCGCTTCCAGCCCTATTTCTGGAAGGCCGCGGAGCTGCCGCCCCCAGATTCCTTCTCTCAAACTGGAACTGCCAAATCGTTCCGTTTTCCCACCGGAATTAGAGGAATTCCGGCTTTTTTCATGCCCTGAAATACTGAATCTGGAAATCCGCGCCGTCAAAATTGGAAAAACCCCGCGTCAATTCGAGGAAAAACGAACCTCCGCCCCGCCGGGAAAAATACGGAAAAAGAGGGGTGCAGACGCACCCCTCCCGCGGCCCTGTAACGGGCCCTCAATGCCCGCTGTGCTTCTTCCTGCGTTTCTCCTGCCGGAGGACAAAGCGGCGCTCCCGCTCCGCCTCCCGCTCTGCGCGGCCAAGGCGCTTCCGCGCCTCCTTCCCCTGGGCATGCTGGCGTTTCAGCGCCTCCTGGGCCCTGGTCCCCACGCCCGCGGGCCGGACTGCCCTGTGGATCTCCCGCTGCCGCCGCTTCGGGTTCGCGGGCTCTTTTTTTACCCATTCCCCCTCCACAGGGCCGAACACCAGCCCCCGCCAGTGCTCCAGAAGCCAGGCGTAGACCTCCCCGTCCCCCGGCTCCCCGCCGAAGACGATCCGGCACAGCTCGCAGCCGTCCCCGCCGTCCCGCTGGTACAGGCCCACCCAGAAGGGCTCCTGAAAGCACACCGTCAAACTGGAATAACCGCATTCCATATTCATTTCCTCCTTATCGCATCTGCGCGGAGACCGGACAGCCAAGGAGGCAGGCTACTGATATTCCCGGAACGGGCCGCGTATCCCGGAAATACGTCCGGACTACCGACCGGACCGTGTTTTTATCTCCGCAAAGTGATCATAATCCACAATTTCCCGCAAGTCAAGCCCCGCGTCACATTCTCTTTTTCCTCTGGGCGTCGAAGATGTTCTGGGAGATTTTCTCCTGGTCCTCCTCCGTCAGCTCCAGGAACTGGCAGCCGTACTCCCAGCCCTCCTCCCGCTTGAAGGTCCGCAGGACCTCGCAGTACATCACCGACTGGGGCCGCTCCTCCAGCAGCTTGACTTTGAGCATGAACCGGTCCTTCTCGTGGTACTCGTTTTCGGAGAACAGCCGCGCCCCGCCGATGCTGATATTGAGCATCCGGCAGGGCTTCTCCCCCGCCAGAATCCCGCTGAACATGGTCATCGTGGCGGGCAGATCCGTGTCCAGGCGGTAAAAGGCCCGGGCGTTTTCGATCTTCTCCACCACCAGCTTCGTCACCGGCCAGATCCGCTCCGCCTCCGGGTGGGCCACCCCGGTCATATAGACCGCCTTCCGCTCGTGATCGCTGTACCCCCGAATCCGCACCGCCATCGGCTCCGCGCCCTCTTCGACGGGAACCGCCGTCTCCGAATACTGATGCAGATCCCCCATATCCCGATGGAGGTTCATCAGCTTCGCCACAAACAGAAACCGCCCGTCCTCCTCCGTCACCTCCACACGCATCCCCGTGTAAACCGACAGAAGCGCCTCGTCCTTCTCCTCGTCCTCCCGCACTTTCTCAGACCGCTTTCCCAGCAGCCAATCAAAAATACCCACATTGCACCTCTCATATCGTTCGTAATGCGTCCGAGCGAGGGGTTCTGAGGGCTCCCGCCCTCAGACTCCTAGCTGCAAAGGAGGCTTTGCCTCCTCTGCACTCCTCCACCAGGGGAAACAGTTTCCCCTGAACCCCGCTAGATCACCCTTTCATGGTGGCTTTTTTAGCCTATGAAAATTCCATATTTTACCAGAATTTCACACCTTATCCGATGAAGGATAAAATCATCGAAAACAACATAGAGATCACCAGCAATAAGGCCAGCGCCATGGCGGCGATCCGCTTCATTTTGTCGCTCATTCCGTCCCCTCCTTTGTCAGAATCCTGCGGATGCTTTTCTCCGCCTTGCTCCGCGGCAGCATCAGCTCATGCCCGCAGCCCAAACACCGCAGCTTGATATCCATCCCCACCCGCAGGATTTCCCACCGGACGCTCCCGCACGGATGGGGCTTTTTCAGCTCCACCCAATCATGCAAATGCAGTTCCATACCCGCCTCCTGTCAATCTCACCCATCCCGCCGCATATACTGTCCCAGCTAAAAACCACGCCGCCGTCCGCGGCAGATAGGATGCGATGTGTAATCATGCCGGAAAATAAATCATATCCCCCCGAGGGCCTCCGCCCCTCCGAACCCTTCACCCTGGACCTTCTCAAGGAGGCCATGGAAGCCCAAACCATCCTGGAAGCCCCCGTCCAGCGCTGCGCCCCCGACCACACCCTCCACCTGGCCCTGGGGGCCGTCCAGGCCCACATCCCCCGCCAGGAGGCGGTGGCCCCCTGGATCAGCGGCTCAGACCGGGACATAGCGGTTCTCTCCCGGGTCGGCAAGCCCACCTGCTTCACCGTCACGTCCCTCTCCGCCGACGAAAAAGGCGCGCCCACTGCGGTCCTCTCCCGCCGCGCAGCCCAGAAGCAGGCCCTGGCCTGGTTCCTGGACCGCCTGGTCCCCGGCTCCGTCCTCACGGGCCTGGTCACCCGCCTGGAGCCCTTCGGGGCCTTCGTGGACATCGGCTGCGGCATCATCGCCATGCTCCCCATCGAGCACATCTCCGTCTCCCGCATCGCCCACCCCGGCGACCGCTTCCGCCCCGGCGGCAAAATCCTGGCCGCGGTCTGGTCCATCGACCGGGAGAAAAAGCGGATCACGTTAACCCACAAGGAGCTCCTGGGCACCTGGCTGGAAAACGCCAGCCGCTTCCGCCCCGGCGAGACAGTCCGCGGCACGGTCCGCAGCGTGAAGGACTACGGCAGCTTCATCGAGCTGGCCCCGAACCTCTCCGGCCTGGCCGACGCCCGGGACCCCCTGGCCCCCGGCGACGGCGTGTCGGTGTACATCAAGAGCATCCGCCCCGAGCGCATGAAGATCAAACTGCAGGTCATCGAGCGCCTCCCCCCGCCGGAGCCGGAACCCCTGCGGTATCAGGTGACGGATGGCGTACTGGACCGCTGGGTCTACTCCCCGCCCAACTACGAAAAGCCGCCGATAGAGACGGTTTTCCGCCGCGAGGCCCCGGAGTCTACAATTCTTTCCCCTTAATCTTCTCCCAATACGCCTTAGCGGCCTGTTCGGTCTTATTGGGCCCCCACTCGTAGTACTTAACCCCCTTCAAAGCGTCAGGCAGATACTGCTGATCCACCCAATGCCCCGGGAAATTATGGGGATACAGGTAATGCTGCTTCTTATCAAACCCGGTCGTATCAGCGTGGACGTTCTGGAGCTGCCTGGGCACGTCCCCGGTCCGCCCCGCCCGCACGTCGGCCCTGGCCCGCCCGATGCCCTCCACAATACTGTTGGACTTCGGCGCGGTAGCCAGCAGCACCGCCGCCTGGGCCAGCGGCAACTGCGCCTCCGGGAGTCCCAGCTGCATCGCGGTGTCCACGCAGGCTTTCACAATCGCCACCGCCTGGGGGTACGCCATCCCCACGTCCTCGCTGGCGGAGCAAAGCAGCCGCCGGCAGGGCGTGACCAGATCTCCGGCCTCCAGGAACCGCGCCAGATAATGGAGCGCGGCGTCGGGGTCACTCCCCCGCAGAGACTTCATCAGCGCGGAGGCGATGTCGTACATGGCGTCGCCTCCCTTATCATAGCGCATGGCGCTCTTCTGCGCAACCTGTTCCGCGTCCCCGCAGGTGAGCCAGAGCTTCCCGTCCCGCACCTGCGCCGCCTGGCAAAGCAGCTCCACGGCGTTGACGGCCTTCCGCACGTCCCCGCCGCAGGCGTGGGCGATCTGCCCCGGCAGACCTTCCTCCCACTCTAACGGCAGCTGTGCCCGCTCCTTCGCAATCTCCAGCGCCCGCACCACAGCAGGCAAAACCTCCTCCGGCGGCACGCTCTTGAACTCGAACACGGTACTCCGGGACAGCAGCGCGTTATACACATAAAAGTACGGATTTTCCGTAGTAGAAGCGATCAAAGTCAGCTTCCCGTTCTCCATAAATTCCAAAAGGCTCTGCTGCTGCTTCTTATTAAAATACTGGATCTCGTCCAGATACAGCAGAATCCCCCCCGGCGCCAGCAGGGTATCCACGTCGGCGATAATATCCTTCACGTCCTGGAGGGACGCGGTGGTCGCGTTGAGCCGGTACAAAGTCTTCCGCGTCTTCTGGGCGATAATATTGGCAATCGTGGTCTTCCCGGTGCCCGAGGGCCCGTAAAAGACCATATTGACCTCCGCCCCGCTCTCAATCAGCCTTCTGAGGACGGCCCCCGGAGCCAGCAAATGCCTCTGCCCCACCACCTCCTCCAATCCTTTCGGACGGATCTCGTCCGCCAAGGGACGCTGCATAAACGCTCCCTCCCATCAAAGAAATCCGCAAAGAACTGCGTAACATTTTAATTATACCACAGCACGCCGCCGCTTTCCACCACCAAAACGCACTTTCGGTAAAAACAACCAACATAAAAACGCCGCCCCGCGGAAAACCTCCTATCAATTCTCATGAAACAGGAGGCAGTATGCAAGAATATCTGCACGCATTTCTCTGCGGCGGCGTCCTCTGCGCCATCGGCCAGATTCTGATCGACAAAACGAAGCTGACCCCGGCCCGCATCCTGACGGGCTACGTAGTAGCGGGCGTTCTGCTCAGCGCTCTGGGCCTGTACCAACCGATTGCGGAATGGGGCGGCGCAGGCGCGTCGGTCCCCCTGACGGGCTTCGGCCACACGCTGGCAAAGGGCGTCCGCCTGGCGGTCGCGGAAAAGGGCTGGCTGGGCGTGCTGACGGGCGGTCTGTCGGCGGCGGCGGGGGGCATTGCGGCGGCCGTAGTCTTCGGCGTTCTGATGGCCGCGATCTTCAAACCAAGCAGCAAGCGTTGAACCGCACCCCAGGAGAAGCCCAGTTAGCGGGGTCCAGGCCGGAAGCCCGGCTGGCAGGGAAACTGTTTCCCCTGGCGGAGTCCAGAGGCAGAGCCTCTGGTGGGGGTCTAGGGGGCAAAGCCCCCCTCCGCACCGATTAAAGAATTTGTCACCAAATTGTTGCTCTTTTTTGTCGAAACCATGATATACTATAATCCATCAATTTTCGACAGAAAGGACCGACCCTATGCGCCGAATCATCACCCTCATGTTAGCGCTGATCCTGCTGACCGCCTGTGCGGCCCCGGCCCAAACCGGCGGCGGCAGCACCCAGCAAGCCGCCGCAGGCGGTCAGGAGCAGCCCCCCGAGGACCCCGCGGAGCCGGAAGAACCGGAGGAACCGGAGCCGCCCGCCCCGGAGCCCTACGAAATCAGCAATCCCGCGGACCCGAAGGAGGGCTATGTCCCCTGGGACGGCATTGTAGAGCACCTCTTCTTCCACCCGGTCGTCGCCTACCCCGAGCTGGCCTTCGACGGCGACGCCCAGGCCAACGGCATTGACGACTACATGGTCACGGTCGGCGAATACAACAAAATCCTGCAAAGCGTCTACGAAAAAGGCTACGTCCTCGTAGACATTGCCGACGTCTGGAGCGAAACCACCGGCGACGACGGCCAGCCCAAAATGGTCCGCAACACCCTCTACCTCCCCGAGGGCAAGAAGCCCCTGATTCTCTCCTACGACGACACGAACTACTACCCCTACATGCTTGAAAACGGCTTCACCCACAAGCTGATCATCGGCGAAGACGGCAAGATCTGGTCCTGGGGCCTGGACCCCCAAGGTCAGGAAACCGTCAGCCGCGACCTGGACGCCATTCCCATTCTGGACAAGTTCGTAGAAGAACACCCCGACTTCTCCCCCTTCGGCGCGAAAGGCTGTCTCAGCCTCACCGGCTACGAGGGCATCTTAGGCTACCGCACCGCCAAGTCCACCAAAAGCTGGGATGACCAACGCGAAGCCGCCCGCCAAAAGGAACGGGAAGCCGTAGCCCCCATCGTAGCCGAGCTCAAACGCACCGGCTGGACCTTCGGCAGCCACACCTGGGGCCACATCCGCCTGGCAGGCAAGAAGCTGACTCTGGCCGAAATCCAAGCCGACACCCAACGCTGGCAAGACGAAGTAGCCTCCCTGGTAGGCGACACCACAATCCTCTTCTACCCCCACGGCGAACGCCCCGACGGCAACGACTGGACCCAGACCGGCCCCATCTTCCAATATCTCCAATCCACCGGCTTCCGTGTCTTCTGCTCCGTAGGCGTCGAGAGTTTTAGCTATATCAAAAAAGACATCTGCGCCGTTATCTGCGACCGCCTCCACCCCGACGGCATCACCCTCCGCCGCGCCCGCGACCAGTACCTCCAGTTCTACGACGCCAAGGACATCATGGACGTAGCCTCCCGGCCCCAACGCGAAATCAAGTGGTGATCGAATGGTGCCTGCCTACGGGGGGCCTCCGGCGGCCAGAGGGCTTTGCCCTCTGGACTCCCACCAGGGAGGCGTGCGCCTCCCTGGGCCCTGGCAGATCAGTCCTCTTTTGTAAACAATTGCTTATTGTGGTCTTTTCATATCTTGCGGCTTTCTGCGAAGGAGGTTTACTATGACTTTGGATGAACTGAAAAAACTGGCTGTCTCCATGCTGGACCGTTCCTATGTGCCCTATTCCCACTTTCCCGTCGGCGCGGCCCTGGAATGCTCCGACGGCGAGGTCTTCACCGGCTGCAACATCGAAAACGCTGCCTACTCTCCAACCCTCTGCGCCGAGCGCGTCGCCGTCGGCAAAGCCGTCAGTGAGGGCCACACCGACTTCGTCCGCATCGTAGTCGCCGGACGCAGCGAAAACTTCTGCACCCCCTGCGGCGTCTGCCGCCAGCTCCTGTACGAGTTCAACCCCGACATGGAGGTCATCTCCCTCAACGCCAAAGGCGAAGAACTGTCCGTCCCCCTCCGGGTCCTCCTCCCCCACGGCTTCGGCCCCGACTACCTATTAAAAGAATAACCCAAAAGACCGCCGGCCCCCCGGCGGTCTTCATTTATAAAATAAACTGTTGCTTATCATGTTCCACCGGCACCGTCCGCCCCACAAACTCCGGATACCGTTCCAGAAACATCCCGGTAAACCCGAAATCCCCCCACTGGTGCATGGGCAGAAACGTCCGAATCTCCGCCAGCTCCAGAAAATACTTCGGCCCCCAGAACCCGGCCTCTCCCAGCCGCGAATCCAGCGGAAGCATAGCCAGATCGATCCGCCGCCCCCGAAGCGGCTCCGCGAACCTCTTAAAATTAGCGGCCATATTATGATTCCACGCCTTATCCTCCCCCTCCCAATGCCACCAATTCAAATCCCCGGCATGGAACACGGTCTTTCCATCCACGGAAACCAAAAACGCGACCCCCTCGTCGGTAGACGAGAGCGCCTCCACCCCGCACCACGGCAGCGCACAGCGCTCCCCGCCCCGCAGAACCCGGCACTTCTCCGCCGTCCCCTGCGAGACGCCCCACCGCTCCAGATTCCGCTCGCTCAGCCGAATCCCATGCCCCAGCACAAACCGCACCTCCCGCGCCCCATCGTCCAGGGAAAACACCCGCGGGCTGAAATGGTCCTCATGCCAATGGCTGACGAACACGCACAAAGGGACCCCCGGCGCGACCGCCGGGAGTTCCCCTTTCCACCAATCAAACAGCAGCGCGGCGCTCCCGGTCTCCACCAGAAACCCGCTGTGCTCCAGAAACGTAACCCGCATCACCGCACCTTCACAGCGGTGCCATAAGCGATGACCTCCGCGGCCCCCTGCATCACAGACGAGGACCCGAACCGGATATTGACAACGGCATCGGCCCCCAGCGCCTGGGCCTCGTCCACCATCCGCTTGGTAGCGATCTGCCGCGCCTCGATCAACATCTCGGTATACCCGACGATCTCGCCGCCCACCAGCGTCTTCATCCCGGCCATAAAATCCTTGCCGAAATTCTTGGACTGCACGACCGTTCCCTTCACGATCCCCAAAGCCTCGATTTCCTTTCCCGGCACATGGTCAATGTTCAAAAGCAGCATAATAAACAACCTCCTGTATATTGTTAGTCTCCGCACTGGGGCTCCGCCCCAGACCCCGCCAGGGGCGCTGCCCCTGGACCCTGCCAGAGGGAACGGTTCCCTCTGAACTCCGCCAGATCACCCTAATATTGGCCCGCTTCTTCTTCCTCACCCCCTTCTATTTCCCTGAGCCGTTCCCGCAGGGACACCCACATCGGCACAACGGTAATGATATTGGACACGGCAAGAATCAGCAGCAACATTGAGAGCACGCCGTCCATCCCCGTCCGCAGCCACAGCAGCAGCCCCGCCGCCGCCAGCTGGAACACCGTGGACGACACGGCCCCCCGCACCGCGTTCCTGCGCTTGACCTCCCGCCTAGTATTTGCTTGCCTCATCCTCTTCGCCCCCATCGATCTCCCTGAGCCGTTCCATCATAGCCTTCACCACGCCCCCGATCACCGCCCCGCCCAGAACGAGGTAGCCCACCAGAATTGGCAGCGCCAGCCTTGCCTCCATCCCGGCCGCCCCCGCCAATGCCAACAGCACAAACAAGAGGATCGGCGCAAGATACACCACCACCAGAACCGCCACCACAACCGGCGCGATTTTCTTACGATTCCTGTCAGTAGTTTTTCGCATCATCTTCCTCCCCCTTTCCGATTTCCCGAATCCTCTGCACCAGCGCGTACACAACGCCCGCGATAATGACCAGCGGCACCGCCAGCACGGTCACGACCAGCGGCCACGGCGACGCCCCCTCGAACAGGAGCCCCCACACCAGCACCGCGCAGAACGCCCCCATCAGCAGCACAATCGCCAAGGTAATCGCCACCGGAGCCACGTACCGAATCCCGACGTCCCTTTTCTGCTTATTCTGGAAAGTAGTCCCCGTCTGTTCCATAACGGACATCTCGTCCAGCACGGCAGCGGCGTCCAAATCCCCAAAGCGCTCCTGGCACCCGGTAAGCCGGGTACAAAGCCGGATAGACTGCTCCAAATTTTCCCGATCCCGCTCCAGCGAGACAAGGTGCCGCCGCATCCCGTCCCCGACGGTATGGGTCCCGCTCTGCATCTGGCGAATCTCCTCCAGGGGCACGCCCAGCTTCCGAAAGAGCTTAATCCGCTGGAGCACCTCGACCTCGGCCTCGCCGTAATCGCGGTACCCGTTCTCCGAGTTCCGCCGCGGCGCCAGCAGCCCCTCGGACTCATAGAAGCGGATATTTTTCCGCGTGATGCCCACCAAGGCCTCCACCTCATTGATTTTCATGGGAACCACCCCCTTGATATGCCTATCATACACCTTCCAGCAGGTGGAAGGTCAAGAGCAAATTTGTGAATTTGCAAAAAGTAACAAAAGAGCGCGGTTTGGAGGGGTCCAGGCCGGGTGCCCGGCTGGCAGGGGAAACGTTCCCCCTGGCAGGGTCCAGGGGCAGCGCCCCTGGTGGGGGGCCAGGGGGCCGTGCGAAAAGGCCCCCCTCCAGGCTCTTGCAAACTCCAAGTTATATGGTATAATACAACCCATGAAACAAAATTTATCAACCATCGTACCGCCGCTTCTGACCTGGTTCCGCGCGAACGCCCGCCCCCTCCCCTGGCGGAACACGCGGGACCCCTACAAAATATGGGTATCAGAGATCATGCTCCAGCAGACGCGGGTAGCGGCGGTCCTGGGCTACTATGCCCGTTTTCTCGAAGCGTTCCCGTCGGTGGAGGCTTTAGCGGAGGCCCCGGAGGACGTGCTTCTCAAGCACTGGGAGGGTCTAGGCTACTACAGCCGCGCCCGCAATCTGCAAAAAGCGGCCCAAATCGTCGCGGCCCGCGGCGGCTTTCCGGAGGACTACACGGGCCTCCTGACCCTCCCCGGCATCGGCGAATACACCGCCGCCGCCATCGCGTCCGCGGCCTTCGGCCAACGGGAAGCCGCCGTAGACGGAAACGTCCTGCGCCTCGTCACGCGCCTGACGGACTGCCGCGACGACATAATAGCCCCCGCAGCCCGGAAAAAAATCCGCGCCCAAGTCCAAAGCATCTTCCCCGAAGACGCATCGGACATCCCCATCTTCAACCAAGCCCTGATGGAGCTGGGAGCCACCATCTGCGGCCCCAACGGCCCGCCCCAATGTTTTTTGTGCCCCCTGCGGGACAACTGCCTGGGCCACGCCCGCGGCACCGCCCCGACGCTTCCCGTCAAGCCCCCGAAAAAGACCCGCCGCATCGAAGAAAAAACCGTCTTCTTACTCCTGCGCGGCAGCCAAATCGCCCTGCGCAAGCGCCCCCCCACCGGCCTCCTGGCCAGCCTCTGGGAGTTCCCGAACGCGGAAAGCACCCTCTCCGAGCCCGCCGCGTCCGAGGCCGTCAGCGCCTGGGGCCTGACGCCCAAAGCATGGCGTTCAAAGCTGCTGTCCAGGCATATTTTTACCCATGTGGAGTGGCGTATGATCAACTACACGCTGGAAGTTTCCGGCAGCGGCCCTCCGGAATTTGTATGGATGGACGCCGCCGCCCTGCGCTCTCACGCCGTCCCCTCGGCCTTTTCCCGCTGCTGCGCGGAAGCGCTGAAAGTCCTGGAACAGGAGGAAGAACATGGCAATCTGGAACAAGAGTGACGACCCCTGGGACCGCAAGCCGGAGCGCCGGAAGCCCACGGTCCATGAAACGCCCCGGGAAGCCGCCCCGAAAAAGAGCCCCCTGGAGGCCCTGGAAGCCTGGAACGCGAAGCGCAAATCGGACGCGAAAGCGAAGGACGCGTCCAAGCTCCTGCCCCCGGAACCCTGCCCCTGGTGCGGCGCGCCCATGACGCAGGGCTACATGATCACAGGCCGCGACTCCATCCACTGGTATCCCGGCATCTACAAAACGGCCTGGTTCGTAAAGGACAAAACCGGCGCGTACCGGGTGGACACCGACGGCGATTTCATCATGCACAAAATCACGTGGCACTGTGAAAAATGCCAAAAAATGGTCTTCGACGCATCGAACCTGACGAGCCTGGAAGACCCCTACATCGCCCCCGCAGAAGAATCCGAAGAAACGGAGGCCCCCGATGTTCCGCAAAAAGAGTGAAGACCCCTGGACCCCGCCGGAGCAGGCCCCCCAAGCGTCCCGGAACCCCGGCGCACTTCTGGACCGCTTCCTGGCGAAGCGCCGCGATGCCGCCGAGGCCAAAAGCGGAGACGCCGATCTCCCCCCGCTGAAATGCCCCTGGTGCGCCCGCCCCATGACCCAGGGCTACATCTACGGCCGCGGCGAATTCCTATGGTGGAACCCCGGCCTGTTCACGCGTAAACTGTTCGAGTCCATCCCGGTCTACCCCGAAACGGTCCGTCTCAGCGAAGGCGGCTCCTACAGCTACAAAATCGCCTGGCGCTGCAAGCCCTGCGAAAAAATCGTCATCGACACCACCCCCCGCAACCCCGAAGAAAAGGAGGAACCAGAGGAACCCGAAAACCCTCTGTAATAAAATGGCACAACTATACTTCAAGTACGGAGCCATGGGCTCCAGCAAATCGGCGAACGCCCTCATGGCCCGCTTCAACTACGAGGAACGGGGCCAGCAGGCCCTGATGGTAAAGCCCCGCCTGGACACCCGGGACGGCGACCACATGGTGGTCTCCCGCATCGGCCTGACCCACCCCTGCGTCTACTTCGACGAAATGCGCCGGATGACGGTCATGGAGCTCCAGCAAAACGCCTGCATCATCGTAGATGAGGCCCAATTCCTGACGAAAGAGGAAGTGATGTACCTGGTCTACCTGGTAGACCACCTGGACATCCCGGTGATGTGCTACGGCCTCCGGGCGGACTTCAAAGGCGACCTCTTCCCCGGCAGCTGCGCCCTCCTGGTGATGGCGGACAAGCTGGAAGAGGTAAAAACCATCTGCTGGTGCGGCAAGAAAGCCACCTTCAACGCCCGTTTCGACGCCAACGGCAAGGTCCTGAAAGAAGGCGAGCAGGTAGTTCTGGGCGCGAACGACCAATACATCGGCCTCTGCCGCCGCCACTGGATGGAGGGCAACTTAGGCCCGGACTTCGGCCTATGACCTGCACCCTCTGTCCCCGCCGCTGCCACGCGGAACGCCTTCCCGACCGCCCCGGCGGCTGCTGCGCCTCCCCGAGCCTGCCAATCGTAGCGAAAGCGATGCTGCACGAATGGGAGGAACCCTGCCTGACCGGCGCCCACGGTGCAGGCGCAGTCTTCTTCTCCGGCTGCAATCTCCGCTGCGTCTACTGCCAGAACCACGCCATATCCCGCGCCCCCAAAGGCCAGCCCCTGACGCCCCCGGAACTCCGCAGTCTCTTCAAAGACCTGGTCGCCCAAGGCGCGTCCTGCCTGGACCTGGTAACGCCCACCCACTACACCCCGGCGATCATAGAAGCCCTGGGCGACATCACATGGCCGGTCCCCATCGTCTGGAACACCGGCGGCTACGAAAGCACAGACACTTTACACCAACTGCGCAACAAAGTAAACGTCTACCTCCCCGACCTGAAATACGCCCTCCCCGCCCTATCCGAATCTCTCTCCTCGGCCCCCGACTACTTCGCCCGCGCCACCGAAGCCATCGAAGAAATGTACCGCCAAACCGGCCCCTACCGCCTCGAAAACGGCCTCCTAACCCGCGGCGTTCTCATCCGCCACCTAATCCTCCCCGGCCACCTGGAAAACACCCGTCTAATCATCGACTGGCTCTCCCGCACCTTCCGCCCCGGCGAAGTTCTAATCTCCCTCATGCGCCAATACACCCCCCAGCCGGGCGCCACGGGCCACCTGACCCGCCGCGTCACCGGCGCCGAATACCGCGCCGCCGTCGAGTACCTCCGCAACTGCGGCCTGACCGACGGCTACACACAGGACCCTTCATCGGCTGTCTCGGCCTATACCCCAGATTTTTGTGCCTCCGGCGGGTTCCTTTTTTCTTGAAAGAAAAAAGGAACCGAAAAAAGAACTTTTTAACGAAAAGTTGCACGCACGCGTGCAACTTTTACCCTTTTGGAAGGGATCTATAGAGGGGCTAGTCAACTCCGAAAGATCGGAGGACAACATGAAACACACACCAACCTACAACCTGACCCAATGGGACCTGACCGACCGCATTCTTATGCAGGACTTCAACGACAACAACGCCATCATAGACGCCGCCCTCTCCCGCAAACTGGAACTCGTAGAACTCGCCAACGAATCCGCCGTCCTGACGGACGCGCCCCATTTTAAGGTAGAACTCACCGGCATCCAGCCCAAGGACTGCGTCGCCATCCTTCTCTACATCTACATCCCCAACATCGTCCAGCACGCCCTGCGGGTCGGCTCCGTCATGAACCAGCCCGTCATAACCCTCACCCACCCCAGCGCCTACCTGCTGCTCCCCTTCCGGAATCCCAGCCTTTCCCTCAATTTTCTCCCGGTTTCAGGAAGCTACGCAATCCCCACCGCCTCCATCATGGCACAGAATTTGACGTCCATGTACATCACCTACAACTCCGGCGCAAAGCTCACCGGAAAATACGCCGTCCAAGTTTTAGGCATTCTCTAAGCAAGAAAGGACCCGCCCATCTGGGCGGGTCCTCTTTGATTGATTCTGACTCTTACAATATTAAGCCATAGGAATCAGATCAGGTGCCAGTAGCAGCGGTATAAACAACCTTATCCAGAGTAACATCTCTGCTAATCGTGTAAGTCGCACTCAGAGTGTCATCCTTCGCAATGATGGTCGCCCCTTTGGTATTACCAAACTTCCAAGTTGTAGCAACACCAGTATCAACCGCACCAGTCACAGTATCCCCAGACTTCTTCAGGTTAGTAGCACCAGTACCAAAAGCAATGGTGGCAGCCGCAGTAACACTGTTCTCCGGGTTTGTGATAGCGTTCTTTGCCTTCAAAGTAACAGTTACCGTGGAACCCTTAGCAACAATACCACTCTCCACAGAGTAGGTCGCCTCAAAGGCAGCGATAGCAGCGTCGTCAGTTCCTGCCGCCCAAGGAGTAAGCGTAACCTTCGCACCAGCGTCGGCCTTGTACGTAGCACCGGCAACAACAGCGGTATTCTCAGTCTTTCCATCACCGGAGCCACCCTCTACGAAGTAGGGATCGCCAGTGAGCGGAGTCACCAAGACGTGGCCACTCAGGTTCAGGTTGGGAGTACTACCGCCAATCTTGGTACCAGCAGCAACAACCTTCGCAGTAACATTGGTGCCGTCGTCAATCTTGACGAGGGTATCGATATTGGCAGGAGCAGTCCAAGAACTGGAGAAGCCGTCTTCCATGAAGGCCCAGACACCGCCGCCGCGGTTGGTCAGCTGGGTGTAGGTCTTGCCGTTCTTCTCAGCCAGCCAATCCAGAGCGCTCTGGAGCTGAGCCTTCACATCAGCCTCAACGCCGTTGTCCAGCACAGGAGCAGTCAGCACACCGCCAGAGATAGACACGATGGGATGCGCATCATCAGCCTGATTGTAATTAGCCGGAGTGAAGTCAGTCGCGCCCTCACCAATCTCGTTAGCCCTCTCGTTGACATACAGGCCGTTATCCTCAGCCACAGTGATGGTGTAAGTCTGAGTGGTGTTGTCCTCGGCAGTAACGGTCACAATGATGGTGCCGACACCCGTGATACCAGTCAGCGTGAAGGGATTCGTACGGTTCTCGGAATCAGTAGCGATAGCCGCGCCGTTGATCTGAGCGCTGCCGCCAGTCACCTTCATAGCAGCCGTGCCGCTGCAGCTGAATTTCAGCTCCAGGCTGCCCAGCCCACCGGCAGGAGCGGTAACAGTCAGGGAATTGCTGGTGCTGGTCAGGGCATGGTTGCCGTTGTCAGCAGTCAGAGCCTTCGCGACGTTAACGGTGAGGTCCTTGTTGCTGCTCAGCACCTTGCCGTCATAGTTGGCGGGCTGAATCTCGATCTGGTTAGTGATAACGATCATGGCAACGTCGCGGAAGCTGTTGCTGGTCTCGTTGTCGTTGATGATCATCTGCATCACCAGGGTGTCGTCGCCGCTGCCCAGATAGCCCTTGTTGTTGCCGGTGTTGGTCTTATCCAGGTAGTGCTCGAAGACCCAGTTGAAGTCGTCCAGGCTGTTGATCTCGCGGGTGCTGTTGATGGTAGTGGTAGTGCGCAGGTCCACAAACACAGCGTTGCGGATGCGGACGTTCCGGCTCTCGCCGCCGTTCTGGCCCTCAGTATCAGGAGCGATGTTGTTCCGGGGATCGCCGAACACGTTAGGAGTAGGACTGCCATTCCAGGAAGCGGCGGTAGTGCCCTGAGTGCCCAGCACGTAGTTGACGCTGGCGGGAGCCAGGCGGATCAGGCCGTTGTTGCCATCGATCACGCTGCCCAGCTGAGCCTGGAAGGTGGAGGTGGTGCGGGTGGTGAAGTTGTTGTGGTTGCGCAGGTCGTAGAAGTTGCTGTAATCCTTGTGCTCGCGCTCGGTGTAAGCAACGAAGGTATCCACGCGGACCTGGTCGTCGGTGTAGACGTCGACCATCTCTTCCAGGCCGTCAGCGGTCAGCTTCGCGGCGGTGTAATGATAAATCATATCGCCGTTCTCGTCCTTCACGCCGCCGCCGATCTGGGCGCGGATGTACATCATGTTGCTGGCCATGGCGTCATTGGACTCTTCCTTGATGACCACAACCTTGATGACGTCGGGAGTAGTGGTGCCGCTCTTGTAGCTGTAGCCAGCCTGAGCAGGATTGTAGCGGGTATCCGGAGTGGCAGCGCCCTTGCTGTAGAAAGCGTCGATCTCGTCGGGCTTCACACCCTGCACGCCGGTCTTGATCTCGATGGAGTCAACGTCGCCGCTCTCCTCGTCGAAGTTCACATAGATGAACTTGATGTCCTTCGCGGTATACAGGTCGGGAGTCATGCCCACCAGGGGGATGAACACGTCGCTGCTCTTGATCTCGTACCTATTGCCCTTGGAGTTGACGTTCTTGACCTGGCCGTCGTCCAGAGCCCAGTCGGCGCCGTTCTTGGTGGAGTTGCCGTAGCGCACCAGATCGCCGGGGCGGTACTGGGTAGAGCTGGAATTGAAAGCGGTGCCCAGGTTCAGGGTCATCTTGTTGCCGGAAACATCCCAGCCGTCAACCATGGTGACGATCTTGCCGTTGACCATAGTGCTGTAGTAATTGCCGACGATGAACCAGTCGCTGGTGTCGCCCACGTCCTTCGCCTTGAGGGCGTTGCCGTTGCGGTCCAGAACCAGGGTCACGTCCTTGCGGGTAACCTTGACGGCGTCGGGATCGATGTCGTACATATCGCGGCTCCACAGAGCGACGTTGTACTTGGTGCCGCCGACGGTGACGTCAACAGCGCCCTGTTTGCTGCCGGCGCCCTGGCCGGACTTGCCGTAGGTGTTCACGGCGGTCAGCGCGCCGGTAACAGTCTCGGGAACGTAGACGTCGCCCACATCCCACTTGGTCGCGCCGGTCTCATCCTGCGCCACGGGGATCACGGCCACAAGATCGCCAGCTTTCAGGCCGGAAACCACGCTGTACAGATCGTCCTCAGCGAGAACGTTCTCGACGGTAACATCGATGGGAGTCTGGTTGAACGCCTCAGCGCCCGCCACCATCTTGTCAACGTCCTTGTTGTCTTCCTTCTGGATGGCGACGTAATCGCTGCCAACACGGCGGACTTCCATCAGCTGGGTCTTGAGGACCACGATATCGGTGATGAAGTCAGCCACCAGATCGGAGACATAGACCTCAACGATGGTACCGTTATCGGTCAGATCCGCGATTTCCGCAACCTTGCCCAGAGCGGGAACGAGGTCGCTGCTGTTGTTGACATAGTCGGTCTTGCCGTTGACCCAAACGCGGGTAGCAGTCTGGGACAGAACGCTGGTGTTGGTGTTCGTCAGCTTGAAGCCGCCCAGGCCGGTAGCGCGGTTCTTCGCGGCGTCGGTGGCGTCCTTGTGGGTCAGCTGATGATCGAAGACATAGTCAGCCTCGATGGGGAAGGTGCCGATAGTGACCTTCTTCCAGCTCCACACGTTGGCGGGACGGCCGAAGGAGTCGGCGTTGGACTGCTCGCGCTCCATGCGCAGGTCGACGAAGTGCTCCTCGCCGAACTCGACGGTGTACCAGGTCTCGTCGCTGGCCTGCTGGTTGCCGGCCTTACGGTTGTTGATGTGCTGAGCGAATTCCTGGTTGCTGGTCTTGTAGTCGCGAGTGGGGTTGGCAACGATATGGGCCTCGCCAGCGGAGATATTCATGCCGCCGCTGTACTCAACCATAGTGCCCTTCAAGGTGTTCAGCGCCAGCTGGCAAGCCTGCTCACGGGTCACGGTAGCGTTGCCGTTGAAGCTGATCCGGTCAAACAAACCAGCCTCGCCGCCCAGCTTGGCAACCTTCATGTTCCAGCCGGGGCCGGTGAAGCCCTCGTAATCGCTGCTGTAACCCAGCGCGCCGAGGAGCATCTTGGCGAAAGCGTAACCAGTCAGGGTGCCCTGGGGACGGAAGGTGCCGTCGCCATAGCCGCTGATGATCTCAGAGGTCTTGCAGAAGCTGATGACGCCCGCGAAGTTGTTGCCGGCGGGAACGTCGGGATAGGGGCTGGTCTCGTTGCCCAGGGCCGCGGCCGCGTCGGGGCCGATCAGCAGGGAAACGATAATCTTTGCGGCAGCGCCGCGGGTCAGCTCGCCCTGGGGGCGGAAATCACCCTCGGAATAGCCGGTGATGATGCCCAGCTTATTCAGAACGGTGACGGCTTCCGCGTACTGGATCTCACTCTTGTCGGTGAAATCCTTGTACTCGGTGGCTCCGGCGCTGATGGTGACCAGGGACATGGTCATAACCAGAGCCAGAACCAGGGACAGGAATTTCTTCATGAAACATTCCTCCTTTAAGATTTGTGGGTTCCCCGGACCCTCCCGCCGGTCCGTCTCCACGGAACCGGGGGCTAGCCAACCCCGTATTGTTTCCGGACGGGCAAGGACGCTCCGGGGCCTCACATGGGTGAACTTTACAACGGAAAAAGCGCCCTGTAAAGGCTTTTTCTGCCCTTTTAACGGAACTGAAAACCGCGGTACGATCCGCTTCATTCTTTTGCCTGAAAAGCGTAACGGAGGCGGATTTTCCCATTTTTCGCGGGGGCAATCAAAGGGCCGGGAAGGGTCCCTATACGAGGCCCCTCCCGGCTATGTATAACTTTGGCGATCCTGGCTCTCCGTCATGTGCGTAACGGATTTTCAGATTTTTTGAGATTTTGAACTATATAGAAATTGGGTATAGATATTCAGGAAAAATACAATTAGAAAAAACGCAACGAAATAATACAAATAGTCTTGCGTTGTACGAAACTGCCTGCACGGGCCGCCGAGGGCGGCGGCCCCTACTCGGCCTTCCTTTCCCCTTCCAGCGGCAGGAAGTAGCGCTGCCCCCTCTGGATCAGGTCCCCCGCCTCCACGAAATGCCGCAGCACCAGACTGCACTGCTTCGGCTGGATATGGAGCAGCTCGACGATATCCTGCCGGTACGCAAAGCCCGCTTGTTCCAGATAGCCCTTGATGGCCTCCAGATGCCGCTCAGGGGGCACCACGGTGCCGGAGAGGTAATACTTGCCCCCCACCCGCACCAGCCGCTTCTGGTCCGTCAGACGCCGCAGGCGGCTGTACGAGGCCGTCTTGGACAGCCCCAGCAGATCCGACACATCCTGACGGGTAATAGTCCCCTGCTCCGCCGCCAGGCGAAGGAGCTGGGCGTCGTCCTCGCTCCGGCTGTCGTTCCGCCGCAGGTCCCGGAGGGCCGCGTGGTCCAGCCCGCCCCGAATCAGGGCCGAACGGGTCATCCGGGACAGGTGGGGCAGGTCGATGGGCTTCCTGGACCGGGCCGTCAGGAGCACGTGGCTGTCCTCATCGGACCTCGGAGCCTCTTCCAAAAGACGGCGCACGGCGCTGGTTAAAGGCACGTCCCGGTCCGGCAGGCGGATCAGATTCTTCCGGAAATCCACCCGGTCCCAGGTGAGCTCCGTCATCTCCTTGGCCTGCAAGCCCAGCTGCCACGCCATCCACAGCGCCAGCCCCGCCGGAGTCCTCCGCTCCGTCTGCAAAATCTTCCACAGCTTGAACTCGTCCAGCTCCGCTGCCGGCTCAGCCACCGCCGGCTTCCGCTCCGGCACCAGCCCCGCGAAGCGGCTTTGCAGCGTGGACACCTCCACGCCGCACACCCGCGCCGCCTCCGGCCAGTCCAGCCGCTCCACCTGCCTCAGCATCCAGTCATAGCGCAGATCCACCAACCGGATCTCCGGCATCCCGCCCCGGTCCAGGGCCGAGCGGGCCATCCGCGAAATCGACTCCATCCTTGGGGGCCGCTTCCCCCTGGCCGACAGCAGCACCTTCTCCCGGGACCCCTCCGGCACCTCCCGCGCCTCGTGGAGCCGCCACAGGCAGGCCCGCACGTCCGGGTCCAGGGGCGTCATCCGGTCCGGCAGCTCCAGCCGGTCGTCCAGGAAGGACACCTGGTCCCAGGTCAGGGCCCCGATCTCGTCCCGGGACAGCCCCTCCAGCCAGGCCAGGCGCAGGACCAGGCCCTCCGGCCCCGTCCGCTCCCGCTCCAGAAGCCGCCGCATCTTCACCTCGTCCGGCCTGCGGTTCCCCTCCCCAGCCATCGGGACCCTCCTCTCCTAACGTTACGGTTTCATGGCAAATGAGGCGGACTTATGGAAATTGCTCCCTGTTCCGACCGCCTCCGCCTCAGCCCTGCTCCGCCCTGCGGGGCGGCTCCGGCGCCTCCACCCCCGTCAGGTCCCAGCAGCCGTGCCTGGTCACCAGGCCCCCGGCCAGCCGCCCCTGCCGTACGGTGAAAATGGCGTCGTAGGGCTCCTTGTCCACCCGGGACCGCAGGGCCCCGGAGATCAGGTACTTCCCGCTTTGCAGCACGCTGCCCGAGAAGCGGTTCCGCCGCCCCAGCAGCCGCAGCTCCCCGGAGACGGCCGTGGTGTCCTCCTGCAAGAGCAGCTCTCCCGCCCGGGGGCCCAGCTGGCTTTGCAGCACCACCGTGTAGCACACTGTTTTCACATCATCCCTCCGCTCCCGTTATGCGCACATTATAAAAGAGCCTCCTGGATCGCCAAAGAGACACTTTCCGCGAAAACGTCCGTTTTTCGACAGTCTTGAAAAACTGTCAAAAAAAGACGAGGGCAGTCATTCTGTCCTCGTCCTCGTCCATGGTTCCATATTCCGCTCACAATTCCCCCCAGGGCTCCTCCTCCCGCTGCCGCCGCAGGGTCTGGGCCGTGGCCCCCGCCACGCTCTGGCGCACCACCTTCTCCAGCATTTGCAGCATCGTCTCCGGCTCCAGGTCCAGATCCCCCCGCATCCGGTCCTCCAACAGGGACAGCAGCACCGCCTCCCCCCAGCCCAGGCGCATCTCCTCCGCCGCCGGGTCCGGGGGCGCGCCGCAGCGGTTCCGGTAGTATGTATACGCCTGCCCCAGAGGTTCCCGGAGTTCCAGCAGGTCTCCCAGGCCCCGCCGGCCCCGCTGCTCCGCCACGGCGCGGTAAAAGGCCCCGTGCTCCGCCGTCCGCCCCCACAGGTCCCGCAGAACCTGCTCCCAGGTGACGCACTCCCCCCGCCGCGCCCGCAGCACGCCCCGCTCCCGCTCCACGCACCAGTCAAACAGGTCGTACACGTCCTTGAAGTGGTAGTAAAAGGACTGCCGCCGGAGGCCGCAGCGCTCCGTCAGCTCCCGCACCCGAATCCGGGCCAGGGGCTTTTCGTTCAGAAGCGCCCGCAGCGCGGCGTCCAATTCCCTCCGGGTCCGAGTCTCTCCCTCCGGCATCGTCGTCTCTCCTTCCCCCCGCGGCGCAGCGCGCCGCAAGGTTTTTTTCCGTTTTTTTGAACCGCCACTAGCATAACCCATTTCTTTTCACCCCGTCAAGCCGCCCGCCCCGCTCCCCTCCTGCTCCCCCATGCCCCCCTTTCCGCCCCATTTGTTAATTTTACGACATACTAAAATCCTCAGACACAAAAACCAGCCTTTTTCATTTATTTTAACCTTTTCCCGTCATTTCTGCACCGCGTTCACAAAAAATTTTCATTTTTCAGATTTCTTCGACAAATTCCAGCAGATTCCGCACAGCGGTTCTGTGTATGATACTTTCAGACCGCGGCCACATTTGGTATCTCTAAACAAATATCAACGAAAGGAATGGAACAACATGAATGAACTGTCCAAGGAGTACATCTTTCTCTTCAACGCCCTCACCGACATCCGCGAAGCCATGGCCCAACTGGAGCAGTCCCTGATCCTCGCCCAGCAGCGGGCGGAGGAGCTGTACCTGGAGGGTGCGGGGGGCGCAAAGTAACGGGGGGCTGCCTCCGGCGGCTTCCTTTTCTCGAGAGAAAAGGAAGCGAAAAGAGCTTTAACTCGACGCGAATCCGGTGGGCGTTGTGGCGTTTGCACCGGAACGGGTGCCTGCGTGCGGAATCTTTCATTGTCATGAAAGATTCCGCAGATTTTTTTATAGATCCCAAAAATCCCGTGGTCCTTACCTCGTTCCGAGGTAAGGACCACCCCGCAACTCCCCCGTTACCGTGTGACAGTCTTACGCGACCACCAGGGCATAGAGCGGTATTAAAAAGTTCTTTTGCTTACTTTTCTTTCAAGAAAAGTAAGCCGCCGGAGGCACAAAAATCGTTGACCTCCCGCGAAAAATGCGATACAATAGGAAAATACCGTATTTTGTACAGCTTGGGAGGTCCTTTTTATGCCCTGCATTTCTGTGATTGTCCCTGTTTACCAGGCGGAACGGTTTATCAGGCCCTGTGTGGAGAGTGTGCTTGCGCAGTCCTTTCAGGATTGGGAGCTGATTCTCGTGACGGATGGGTGTACGGATGGTTCGCCTGCGATTTGTGATCAGTTCGCCGCGGAGGACGGGCGGGTGCGTGTCTTCCATCGCAAGAAAAACCATGGCGTCAGTGAGGCGCGGAATCTGGGGCTTCGGGAGGCGAAGGGGGATTATATCGCCTTTCTGGATTCCGACGACGCCTTTGAACCCCAGGCGCTGGAGACGCTTTGGGCGCTTTTGGAGCAGAATCAGGCGGATACCGCGGGCTGTGCCCATATCAACCTGACGCCCTCCGGCAATGCGGCGGAACTCCTTCTGCCCGCTGGGGTTTACGGCCAGGAGGATATCAGGGAGCAGATCGTGTATCCCCTTTTGGGGGACCGGCTTCGCCAGCCGGTTTTCAACGGCTTCATCTGGCGTTATCTCTTTTCCGCCTCCATTCTCCGCGCCGCCCATATCACCTTCGAGGGCGCGTATCTGGAGGACGAGCTGTTCCTGATGGAGTATTTTTGCAATGCCAGACGCCTGGCCGTCACGGAGACCCCGCTCTACCGTTATCTCTTAAATCTGAACTCCGCCACCCACAAATACATGAAGGATTTCATGACCGTCTTCGACCGCTTCATGGAGCGCAAGGAAGCCATCTGCCAGCGCTGCCAGCTCGAAGCGGGCCGTCCCCAATGGCGCGAGAACACCAACTGGGCGGGCCTCCTCATCGCCATCGGCAACGAGTACGCCAAAGACAACCCCAAAACCATCCGCCAGCGCCAAAAAGCCGTCCAAGCCCTCTGCGCCCGCCCCGACATGTCCCACGCCATCTCCACCCTTGCCCCTACCGGCCTCAGCCCCAACAAGCAAATGGTCGCCAACCTGGTCCGGGGACATCACTTTTTTACCCTTACACAGCTCTACCGGCTGAAAAACCGTATCTGATTTTCCCGCGGGGGACGGGGAACGGGGGGCCTCCGGCGGCCAGAGGGCTTTGCCCTCTGGACTCCCACCAGGGAGGCGTGCGCCTCCCTGGACCCTGGCAGATCAGTCTATTTTTGCTGGTGCCTGCTTTGCTTCAGTGCTTATCTTTGAATAGAGGTTTTGCTATGTCTGCTTTTCGTGAGAGTTTCCTCTGCCGCTTCTGTGTTTGGCTTTATGCCGCTTACCTGGACAGCGGTCTGCACAGGCTCCTTGTTCGGGCCGGGGCTTGGTGTAATGCGCAGATCGATGGGAGCTGGATTCTGAAACCGTTGTGCCGGGAGGGATGCGTGGCGCGGGCTTGGGAGGGGAGCGTTTTGTGCGGGTTCCTGTCCTGGCTCGCCGGGATTCCGGCGGCGCTGCTTCACTGGCTCTACCGCGTGCTCCAGCCTACCTGGGACGGCAGCTATGCCGCGCGGCTGGTTTTTGCCGCTGGCGACGCGGCGCCCTCTGCCCAGTTCTGGCTCATTGCCCTTCTTTGGATTATCCCTTATGACTACTGGAATAATGCGTATTCCATGACCGCTTTCGCTTTCCTGCTCCTGCTCTTCCATGCCGCCGTGATGCACCGCGCTGACTGCCGCTTGGATATCAGGAGTATCGGATTTTACCCGCTCGTCTTCTTCGGGTCCATCTTCCTGGCGGCTATTTATTCCAGTGCGCGGTCCCTCTCTATGCGCTTTTTGGTTTACCATATCTCCGCCGCGCTCTGCGTTCTGGTGACGGTCAGCGTCGTGCGGCGGGCGGAGGATCTGATCCGCGTTGCGGCGGGGGGGGGCATGTGCGTGCTGGTGTCGGGGCTTTATGCCGTCTTGCAGCGGATTCAGGGCGTGGAGGTTAATAAGTCCTACGTCGATGTGGAGCTGAACGCCGGGATGCCGGGGCGGGTCTTCTCCTTTTATCAGAATCCCAACGCCTTTGCAGAAGTTCTGGTTCTGCTGCTGCCGCTGGTGCTGGCGCTGGCGCTCTGCGTCCGGACGCTTTGGGGGCGGGTCTTCTTTGGGGGGACCTTCCTCGTGGGCTGCGGGGCGCTGCTGATGACTTATTCCAGAGCCAGCTGGGTCGGTATGGCCTGCGCGATGGTGGTCATGGTGTTCCTATGGAAACCGAAGCTGCTGCCGGGATTTGTGGTACTGTGCTGTCTGGCGGTGCCGCTGCTGCCGGAGACGGTCTGGAACCGGATTCTTACCATCGGGAATCTGTCGGATTCCTCTACGGCCAGCCGCTTTCCGCTGTATCAGGCGGCTTTGAAGGTGATCCAGGTCTCGCCTGTCGCCGGGGCCGGGCTGGGGACTGCGGCGGTACAGCGGTTTATCAAGCTGAGGTACTTGTACCGGGGCTCCGCACCCTTCGTTCACGCGCACAACTTCTACCTCCAGATCTGGCTGGAGGCGGGGCTTCTGGGCGTGGGGAGCTTTGTGGCCTCCATGCTCTGGAACATCAAGCGGGCCGCGCATACCGTGCGGCACTGTGGAAGCTCGGCGGCAAGAACGATTACCTGCGGGGCCGCGGCGGCGCTCTGCGGGTCTATGGTCAACGGGCTCGCGGATTACCTTTGGAATTATCCCCGCGTGATGTGCATTTTCTGGTTTACCTTTGCTGTCGCGCTGGCGGGGGTGAAGATTTGCCGGGGCGGAGAGATGGGGTGACGTTTTCGCCGGGCGGCGTTCCCTGCGGGGGCGTTTGTTTGAGTGCGGTGGGCGCGGGGGACGGGCCGCCGAGGGCGGCGGCCCCTACGGATGCGTCTATTTGAATGCGGTAGGCGCGGAGGACGGGCGGACACATAGGTCCGCCCCTACGGGGTGCATCCTTGTTGGGATGGTGGTCTCGGGGGCTGTTCCACATTTGTGTTGAAAAACAGGGGGGCGTGGTTTTGGTGAGTCCGAAAGATGTTGTCTGCATGTGGGTGGACGCTTTTAATGAGCATGATGTGGAGGCTATTGTGAGCCTTTATCATGAAAATGCCGTCAACCATCAGGTCGCCAATGAACCTGTTGTGGGAATAGATGCCATCCGGAAAATGTTCACCGAGGAATTTTCTGCCGCTGATATGACGGCTGTTGTTGAAAACATTTTTGAAGATGGACAATGGGCGATTTTGGAGTGGAAAGACCCTTTGGGACTGCGGGGATGTGGTTTTTTCCACGTCGTCAGGGGGAAAATTCTGTTCCAACGTGGATATTGGGATAAGCTCTCTTTCTTAAAGCAGCATAATTTGCCGATTGAATAATTGAAAAAGGGCATAAATTTCCGTAAAAACAGAACAAAAGGGAACGGCTTCTTTCTTGAGGCCGTTCCCTTTTTTCCATGTTTTTGGACATTTTGCAGGGGCCTGGCTCTGTCCCGGACTGTTTTCCGCAAGTTCCTGCCAAACGGGCGGGCACAGAGGCCCGCCCCTACAAGATGCCCCAATTCAGCGCCGTTGTTCCCGCCGGATGCAGATCGCCGTGATTGAAACGGCGGAAACGTGATCGCGAATCAATATTTACAAAAGTACAGACTGCCCCCTTTGCACCCTGGACTTCTGAGCACAGGTTTTGATAGATGCTTCGGGTTATAGTCCAGGGTGATCTGGCGGGGTCCAGGGGAAACCGTTTCCCCTGGTGGGAGTCCAGAGGGCAAAGCCCTTTGGCCGCCGGAGGCCCCCCGTCCCTCGTCCCCCGCCCGCCGGAGGCCGATTAGTCTTCCGGCGGGACGGAGAGCTGGAAGGTCTGCCAGGTGTGGGGGTAGGCCTGCACGGTCTGCCAGGTGCAGCGCTCTGCTTCGCATTCGCGCCAGGTCAGGTAGCGGAAATAGAATTCGACGGCCAGGTGGCAGGGGAGGATATCCAGGATGATTTTCTGGATTTTGTCGAATTCGTCGGGGACGCCGGGCTTGTCGGGGAAGGTGATGCGGATTTCGCCGTCTCCCTTTTCTGTCGCTCTGGCGCGGATGCCGCAGCCTCGGATGGTGCGGTTGATGGCCTCCGGGGTCAGGCTGTCGCCCGCGATCTGGAAGAGGGCCGCTATGGCGGCGCGGCGCTCCTGGAGGGTCGATGCCGCGGGCTTCCTGGCCAGGAGCGACTCGCGGCGGCGGAGGCCCTCGTCCTCCGCGGTGGTCAAATGGGACTCCCGTTCCGCTTCGTCCAGTTTCGCGCTGACGGCGTCCATGAGCCGGCCCAGGGCGTGGAGCTCCGCGGCGTTGACCGCGCTGTCTGACAGGTCGTAGACCCCCAGGGGCGCCAGCAGCCCCCTTAAATATGCCTCGTACATTTACGGCTCCTCCATTTCCGTCACGCTCAGCGTGCCCAGGACCGGGAGGATTGTGTTGTCGGCGAGGAGGTCGGCTGTGGGGGACGTGAATCTGTAATTCTCCACATCCTCCAGGGCGAACAGGCGGCTCCCCAGCTCCGCAAGACGGACGGGGCGTCCCAGAAGACGCCCGCTGAAAAAATCCGTGACAGCGCGGCCTGCGGCCTCCAGGACCGCCGCCTTGTCCGCCCCCTCCTTCGCCAGGACGGCCACGGCCACATTCACCGGCTGGGGCGCGGGGGCCTTTACCTCTACGTCCACGGCGATTTCACGCTTCTCCTGGAATTCCGCTTTCAGGGCGGTCAGCAAATCTGGGTCCGGCAGGCCGTTCTCCCCTGTCACGTATACGTCTACCGTCCCGATGCCGCGGGCGCGGCCCACCGCTTTCGCGGCGGTGACGCCTGCAAAATTCATCGCCGTCTCCTCGTACCAGGCGGCGTTGGCCCCGTTGGGGAGGCGGTGGTAGCTCTCCATAATCCGGGTCCGGAAGGCGGCGTCGTCCTCCTGGTCCGCGCCGCCGGTGAAGGCGTTGGGGTTCGTCACCGCTGTGACGGCCAGGGGGCAGGCCGTCAGGAAGCGCACCGCCCCCGGCACCACGTTGCCCCCCGTTCCGGGCTCCAGGGCCTCCGCCGGGGCGTCCGCCCAGGTGCTTCCCGCCGCCAGCACCGTGTCCGCCGCCGTCTGAAAACGCACCTCGTCCGCCGTCATGCACACGGTCCCCGCCGGGATCGTGATGTCCACCACCGGCGGCGCGCTGACCGAAAAACGCAGGGTCCCGGCGGCGCGGGTGGCGGGGGTGCGGCGCAGATTGCGCATCTCGCCGTGGCGGTCCAGGTGGATGCCCTGGGCCGTCTGGGGGAAGCTCTGGTTTAATACCCAGTCCGCCTGGGCCTCCAGGGACTGGATCTCCGCCGCTGAGGCCCAGAGGCGGACGGCCAGGTCGCAGCCGCTTTCCGGGGTGAAGCCCGCGCGCTCCGTATAGGCGTTCAGCAGCGCTTCGTAGATCTCTTCTATGCTTCTCAATGTCGCTCCTCTCTCGCGGTTTTCCCGCTTACATGGTCACTTCTACGGTCAGGGGAAGGGCCGCGCCGTTGTGGCGCAGGCTGACGCTCACTTCGGCGCGTCCGCCGGGGGCTTCGTGGAGCGTCACCGACTCCACCTCTATGTCCGGCTCCTCCGTGAGGGCCTCCGCCACGTATTGGCGGGCGGCGGCGGGACGCTCGGCGGCGGGGTGCTTCCCCAGTTCCCAGAGGCGGCTCCCCAGGGTTTCCCAGAAGGGGAACGCGCCGCGGCGGGCCGTCAGGCGGTACAGGATGCGCTGGGTCAGGGCCTCCCGGCCGGATACGCGGCGCAGGCCGCCCACGCCGTCGGGGACGTAGTCGCCGTTTCGCAGCTCCAGTTCCATGGCGGGCCTCCTCAGCAATGGCAGGGGCGGTACGGCTGGCCGTTCACCAGGAGGCTTCCGTGGATGCTCACGGTGCCGCCGGTGAGGCTGATCGTGCCGCCTGCGATCTCTATGCTTCCGTTGCTCCGGAGGTAAACGGCATTTCCGCCGGGGCCGTGGATGTATACCTCGCCGGGGCGCATTCCCGCGGGGGGCTGCTTTTGCTTCATGCCCGACACGCACTGCTCCTCACCGCCGGGGCCCCCCTTCATCACCAGGACTGCGGAGCCGTTTTCCGGAAGCCATACGTAGCCGCCGGGGCCGTAGACCGGCAGGGAGCGGACCTCGCCGCGGGTCACGACGCCTACGCTGTCGCCGGAGATGGTGGTGACGCCCAGGTCCGCGTCGGTGGTCGCCGCCGGGGTCTTCATTTGCTTTGATAGCCACATGTGCTTGCTCCTTTGCTTTCTTTTTTATTGCAGGGTCAGGGTCGATATGGAACCGCTTTTCGCGGAGAAGGTGTTCTCTGCCTCCGACACGCGGAATTCGCCGCTCAGGCCCATCCGCTCCAGGTCCAGGATGACGCGGTCGCCGGGGAATGCCGGGAAACTCCCGGGGAGGGTCAGGGTTACGGTCCGTTCCTCTTCCCTGGAGCGCTCGATTTGGTATTCGCCGGTGTAGCGCATGGCCGCCCAGGTGCTTTGGCCGGGGGTGTAGATCACGCGGCGGCATTGTCCGCCTTTGTCGATAAGCGCCTGGTTTTTTACGGAATAGCTCGCGTTGCGGGTCTTGTCGATGACCAGCGCCTCCGTCAGGACGCCGTAGCGGTCCTCCCGCAGGACGCAGGAGAGGACCGGGGCGGCGGCGTCGATGGTGAGGCGGCGGCAGCCGTCCCCTTCGGGGACCGCCAGAAGGAGGCCGTCCCGGGTGAAGCGGGGGGAGAAGCCGCCGTAGGTGCGGCAGAAGCTGTCCAGGGCCTTCCACTGGCTTGTGCCCGCCGCTACCGTGTAGACGGAACCGGCGCGCAGGTCCGCCGCTTCGCGGCAGGTGACGCCGTAGGGCTCCGCGTGGTTGCGGAGGATTTCGGAGAGGGTCGCGGATTCGTAGGTGATGGGGCGGGATTCGTTGTCGAGAAGACGGGCCGCATAGCCGCGTCCGGTGACGGAGGCCGTCAAGCCCCCGGGGCCCAGCTCCACGGCGTATTCGTCTACGATGCCCCGAAGCATGATTTGGCCCTGGTCCCAGGCCAGGAAGCCGGAGGCTTTTTCCAGGACTTCGCCCATGTCCCCCTCGTAGACGAAGGACACGGAAAAGCTGTCGCAGGGAACGGAGCCGGTGTGCGTCACCGTCCAGGTGAGCAGCACAGGTAGGTCGTAGATGTGGTGGTCGCAGGTGTAAAGCTGGGCAATCATGGGATTTTCACCTCGTTTCCGGGATATATCAAATTGGGGTTCTTGATTTGGGGGTTCATAGCAATCAGGTCTGCCAGCTTCACGCCGTACCGCTTGGCGATGCCCCAGAGGGTGTCCCCTTTCCGCACGGCGTACACCGTGCCAACAGAAGAACTGGCTCCCCCAGTCCCAACCCCAATCTCTCCGGAACCAGCAGCGCCGGGAACCTCTGTAAGTTTCCCGTCATACCCGCCCCAGTCCTCCCAGAACACGAAGCTGTACCGCACATAGTCCGGCAGCGGCTTCTCCGTCATCTCCAGCGACACGAAGTAAGCCCGCTCCGTCTGCCACACCGGATGCACCAGCAGCCCCGGCCCCGACTCCTGAAACACTGCCGCCAGACTCCGGAACTGCTCATACGCCCCCTCTCCCGCAAACACCCCCTCTCCCCGCATCACCCGAAAATTCCGCCCCAAGTCCTGCAAAACACACCCTCCATACGGCACCCTCTGCACCGCAATCCGCCGCTTCAGCTCCACTGTACACACCTCCGGATTGTGCGGCCACGTAAAGCTCTTGAACCGCATCGGCGTCAAACGCACGTAAATCCCTCCCTTAATAATGTAAGTGCCTGCCAGTCCCCGCGGGGGGACGAAGGACGGGGGACGGGGGGGCCTCCGGCGGCCAAAGGGCTTTGCCCTCTGGACTCCCACCAGGGAGGCAAGCGCCTCCCTGGACCCTGGCAGATCACTCCGTTTTTGTTGGCTTTTGCCGTTGTCTTGCAAAATTTCTATGTCAAGAGGGCCTTCAAGCCCTCGATGCCTGTTGGTGCGGCGCGTCAGTACAGCATGAAGCCGCCGTCATAGCGGCGCGCATCACGCTGGATCGCACGCGATACCGTGCGGACGCTAGCCATGTCCGCCGGTTCCTCTATCGTTTCCGTTCGGGGAGGTTGGGCGGCTGTGAATGCGCCCTCTGTCAGCCATGCAGGCCGGCCCATCAGCGCGGGAAGCGATGTGTCCCCACCGCCTCCCGGCCTCCATGCGGCGGGAAGCCCGCTCGCAGGAACCGGCGCGATCCGTTCCGCCGCTATGGATTGCTCCCATGCTCGCGCCGTTTGGGTTCCCTCCGCGTCAGGCCCACCGCCTGTCCCTTCGGCGGGCTGACGCGCCTCCCAGAGGGGCGGGGGGACGCTTCGCTGCCCCGCCGGGTTTGATCCGTGTTCCGGCGCCCTTGCGCGGCTGGTGCCAGACGTACTATCGAAGATGGCAGTCCTCCGGCGTACCGCCTCCCATGCGCCCAGCGCTTCCGGTTCCCTGGAAGCGGCATCCCCGTCCGCAAGCCACGTGGTCCGCCGTTCCGCGCTAGGGCGCGGCCCTTCCCCGCTTCTGCGGGAAAAAACGGTCTGGGCCTCCGTGGGATTCCGGGCGGCGTCCCCGCCCCCGCCGCCGGTCAGCAGCGCCTCTAATACGCGGCGCTGCCGTGTAAATTCCTCCCGTATATAGTCCATACCTGTCACCTCTCTTTCAGTGCTTCAAACCGTGCCGCGTCAAAGGTCGGATTCTCCGCCGGAGGGACGGAGGGCCGCTCCGCTTCACGGTCGTCCTCCGCCAGGCGCGTCAGCAGGCGCGCAATCTCCCGGCCGGTCAAGTCTCGCAGGACCTCCTCCGGCCCCTCGTATACCGCTCCGCCCTGGTACAGGCAGCACTCGGCCAGTATCCTCGCGTTGCAGATCAGCGTCCGTTCCAGAGGGTCCCTGCTCGTCTCGCGGCACATGCGCCATATCTCCAGGATACGCCCTGCTGTCAGGGGCCGCAGCTCGTCGATCTGCCTCATGCCGTCGTCTCGATCCGCTTCGCGGCTACTACCGTGACCCGCTCCGCCACCATGGCGTTCAGCTGGCCGTCCTCCTGGATCGCGCCCCACTGGCACCCGCTGTAGATGATCCGGCGGTCCGGCTTGCAGATCACCAGGGAGAAGTCCGTCAAATCGTAGAAGTTGATGTTGTCGGACACGGCGCTGTCTGTGGCGTACAGGCGCGTCAGCTCCAGGGTGTACTTCTTCTGGCCCTCGATGGTCGCTACCGGCTCGCTTTCGCCGAACGCCTCCACGCTCTGGGACGACTTCGACGCCTTTGCCGTGTAGCTCTGCACCACCGCGATTTTCTTGCCGTCCATCTCCAGATAGATGTCCGCGCTGGTGGGAAATCCCTTCATATCCGCACCCCTTTCTTAAATCGAAATATGCACCGTCAGATACACCTGGTTCAGGCCGTGGGCCACGGAGAAGCCGAACTCCACCAGGCAGACCGTCGGGTCGTCCTCGGAGGCCCGGACGGACACGCTGTCGTAGCCGTCGATGACCTCCGCCGCCATCTGCTTCTCCAGCTCCACGATCACCTGGGAGCGGATTGCGGCGCGGCTGCGGGCGTTGTTCTTGCTCCGGGCGAACTTGCTCCGGATCGCCGCCCGCACCGCCGGAATCACGTGGTCCACGATCAGGATCGTGGTCAGCTCCCGCCAGGCGGTGTCGGCCGCGCCGCCGGTTTTCGTCCTCGTGGTGATGCCCCGTACAGGGGAAATGACGCCCTCCGCGGCCTCCAGCGGCGTCACGCCGCCCCGGACCAGCAGGTCGATCTCGTTGTCGTTATAGTCCTCCGCCAGGCCGTAAAGGCCCCGCAGCTCCACGCCGTTCAGCGGCACCGCCGGATCGCCCTCCGAAGCGATGGCCCCGGCCACCGCCGCCGCCGCGAACACGCCCCCCAGGCTTCCGCCGCCGGCGTCCAGCGCGTCCGGGCCCACCAGCACCATGCGCTCGCTGTTGAGCGCCTCGGCCCGGGCGATCAGCTCGTCCACGGTACACCCGCTTCCCCCCGCCACGGCGATCCGCTCCCGGCGCAGGGCGGAGGCGCTCTCCACCGCCTCCCGCAGGAGCTGCTGCACGGATTCCTCCCCGCTGTCGCAGATCATCACCTGCACGTCCAGGTTCCCGAGGGCCTCAAACGCGGCCTGGTAGTCCTCGTCCGTCCCGTCGTCGGACACCCGCACGGCCCTCACCACCGACGCCCCGTTGGCAAACAGCAGCCGCAGCAGGGTACACATTCCCGGGTCGATGTCCTCGCCGAATGCCGCCGCCCCGGCGGCGTAGCCGGTCACGGTTACAGCCTTGCCCACGCTCCCCTGGGCGGCTTTGGCCGCCACGCCTACCACCTTTGCGGCCTGCCCTCCGGACACCGCCGCCGAGGCGTCGTATGCCGAGTATACACCCGGCCTCTCATGTACGATTCCGTTCACGTTTTCATAGCTCCTTTCAGGATAAAGTCAAGGAATTCGCTGTCTTCGCCGGCCCAGGCGGTGAACAGGGCCTGACAGCTCAGGGTTCCCTTCCGCAGGAACAGACCCGTCTCCCGCTCCCAGGCCATGGCTTCCCAGCGCAGTTCACCCGGCGCGATGCCCTCCGGCAGGCTTCCCAGAAGCACGCCGGACGCAGTTTCACAGCCGTCCTCACAGGTCTGGGCCCGCTCCGCGCGGATTTCTACCGTTATCTGGCCCTCCAGCTGCTTTCCGTACAGCTCCCGCAGGCCGCCGTGTTCGTCCGCGCACTCGCCCAGGTAGTTGCAGAAGCCCAGGGCGCGCCCCTCCGCCGCTCCTACGGACACGGAGGCCAGCGCTTCCGTACACTTGGGGACCCGCCGGTCCGGGTACGCGGCTTCGGACCGCAGGCCCGCACCTTGCAGGGCGGTGATTACGGCGTCCCGAATCTGCGTCAGCTCCTTCATAACGCACCTCGTTCCTGTTCCAGCACCGCCTGCCAGTGGCACAGCGCCCCGCCGAGGAAGAAGCCCCGACCGCTCCGCACGCGGAATGTCAAATCCCGCCAGCAGAGCGTGTCGCCGTCATGCAGCTCATCCAGCCCCACATACAGCCAGAGGCGTTCATCGGTCCACCCAACGGGGGTTACGGACTCCGGCACGCCCTCGCGCCGCTCGCTGACAGGATGGATCAAGGCTTTGGTAGTACGCGGAGCGCCGTCTTTACAGGAGATCGACACGTCCTCACCCCAGCGCTCCAGCAGCGTTCGCACCCAGTTCCGCATCATGTCCGCACCCCCTGTAAAAAGATGTCCCCCGGCGTCACGAACGGCTCCATCAGCCGCTCCGCGGCCCGCCGCAGTTCCCCCGTGTTTGTGCCCGCTTTTACGGACAGCGCCCCGGCGGAGAAGGCGGTCACGCCGCCCTGCCCCGCCGCCAGGTCCGCCGCCGCGGTGAACGCCGCCGCGCAGATCAGCGCCTCTTCGCAGTCCGCGGGGGCCACGCCGGACCGCAGGCGGGAAAGCCAGCGGTCCGCCGCCGCGCCGCACAGCGCTTCCAGCACCGGCATCTCTTCCTCCCCCGCGCCGCACACGATCCGTGCAGCGGAAATCACCCGTTCCTTCAAATCCATCACACCATCAGCACCTTGGACGCGTCCCGGAACAGCTTCGAGAAGCCGGACACGGACGTGATCGCCGCCCGTTCAAGCTGGCGGTCAATCAGCTTGTCGTATTCCACGCACACGTCCCCCGCGCAGATCTGCTCCAGCGCGTAGTTCTTGTCCAGGCCGATCAGCATCCCGGAGGGCATGGCGGAGGTCCGCAGCAGCTTCGCCCCCAGGGGCGTGTCCAGCGTGCCCGTGCCCTGGAAATTCAGGCCCGTCAGGGGGTTCTGGAACTCGGGCATCCGAAGGAGGCCCAGCATCGTGTCGCCGCCCACCAGCAGCGTGTTCATGCGGTACGGGTCGAACTGGCTCCAGAAGTCCAGCAGGGCGTTGTAGCTCAGGGTCCCGGATGAGCCGGTGATGGGCGCGGTGCCCACGGCGTAGATGTCCGCGGGGTTGCCGTTTCCGTCGCCGTTCTGCAGGACCTCCACGGCGTCCTGGAGGTGCATCCGGCCGATGTACGCGCCGATCTGGCGCAGGGTTACGGAGAAGAGGTCCAGGCGCTGCCAGCGGATCGCCTCGTAGGAGGCCACCAGCATCCGGCCCCGCTTGTGGAGGCGCACCAGGTTTTCCTGGGTGCGGATGACCGTGCGGGGGATTTCCGCGCCCTCTTCCACCCGCAGCAGCTTTTTTTCCTCTTCAGAGGGGGTGGAGGCGATGGATCGGTAGTCCATGCCGTCGAATTTGGTGACGGTGGCGGTGATCAGGGGGAGAATGCTCTCCTCCTCCATGCCCTGCCGCACCACCCGGGCCACGAACTCGGGGAACAGCACGGCGGAGTCCGCGGAGTAGAAGAATTTCTCCACAAGGTCGCTCCCCGCGCCTTTGACGTGAATGTCGAAGCGTTTCAGCTGGCGCTGAAAGGCGTCCAGGGATTCCAGCGCGGTCCCGCGATAGCGCTCACTGGGGTCCAGCTCTTCCAGCGTCTGGGAAAAGCTGCGCCCGCCCCGCCCGTACATGCCCTTTTCAAGGGAAATTGTTTCATAGTGGTAACTCAAATCAAGCCCTCCGTTTCAATTTCAAATTTTATCACAGCGCGAACGTAACCATTTTCCCAACGTCGTCCACGTCCACCACCAGGTAAGCCCGCCCATCAGCGTCGCAGGCCACGCCCCCAGCGCCGTCCGCGGACAGCCCAGACCACCCCACCGCAGGCGCGTCCCCCGTATAGGGCACGCACACGATCCCGCCCAGCGCCACACCGCAGGCTTTCTTATCCCGCCCCAGGGACACCACAACGCCCCCGATGCCCTCTCCGGCCCCACAGGACGCCACCGCCCCATTGCCGGAAACCTTCACCACCTGCCCGTTTTCCACGCCCTCACACGAAAACGTAGCGGCCCACTGACCAATCCCGGTAAACCAGCTCATACAAAAAACCTCCAAATTCATAAGATAGAGAAAAACTCCCCTCAACCTACCCCGCCAAACCGCCCATAGTTGCACGTCTGCGTGCAACTGCCGCAAAAATTTTTTTGAAAGTGCCTGCCAGCCCTGCGGGGGACGAAGGACGGGGGCCTCCGGCGGGTTCCTTTTCTCGAGAGAAAAGGAACCGAAAAGAGCTTTAACTGCGGGAAAACTTCGTTTCCCCGCCGAATTTGTTCGTGGGGTGCTTCACAACTACTGCCATGATCGCCTGGGATGCACACCGTAGGGGCCGCCGCCCTCGGCGGCCCGTCCCCCGCAACCACCATGCCCGCCTGACATGCACCCCCAACACCCCCCATCCCTAAACCAAAAAATCCTCCCCCCTATCCGTTGCGCCGCCAACCGGCCTCTCCCTCAACTGCGGAACCGCCGGAAACAGCCGTGCCACGCGCCCCTCAAAGCTCTTCCTCAGCTCCAGCAAATCGGCCTCCCCAATCTGTCCCACGGCCCTTGCAAACGCCGCGCCGTCCAGCCCCTCGTCGGCCAGCATCGCCAACCGGACCACCTCGCGCCGCAGCCCGCCCAGATACTTCCGCCCCAGCTCCGCCTCCTTCCGCAGAACACGCTCCTCATCCCGCTCCGCGCCGAAGCGTTTCAGAATCCCTGCCCGCCGCTGGGCAGGCACGGCCACGAAGGACCACTCATAGGCGTCCAACGGCTCCCGCAGTTCCCGGAAACACAGGCGTCCCTCGTATTCCTGCCCCTTGACGTGGCCGCAGCAGCCGTCCTCCGCGCCGCAGATCGAGCACACGCCCCGGCCCATGCTGCACCCGACGCTGACTTCCTTCTTGATTCCGCCCTCGATCTCCGCGATCAGGTCCGCGTTTTTCTCCGTCCGAAGCAGGTACGCCCAGCCCTTGAGCCAGCAGTACCCGTCCCCGGCGGCGGTGGTAACAGCTTCCTCCCGCACCACCTCCGTGCGGTAAATCCGCGCGGTCTGCCCCGCCGCGGACCACTGGTGGTCAAAGATTCCGCATTTTCCCAGGAAAAGCCGCCCCAGCTCTTCCAGACACGCCCCGTCGAAGCGCTCATAGTCCCGGTCCACCTCGTTATCACAGAGGCGCACCGTGAAGGTGTAGACCTGATCGGCGATCAAATCCGTCTTCGCCCACTGGTTGATGAGCGCCAAATCCGTATGAATATCCGTTCCGTGTTCCATGTGATTCATCCCTCCATTAAGTCGTTTTCGAGTCTCAGCTTCCGCGCCTGTTCGCGGAACAGGGCGGCCCGCGCCTCCTCCACCTGGTCCTGCAAGTTGATGTCGTCCCACTGGACTTCACAGCCGCAGGTATACCCGTGCATTTTCAGCCAGAGGCCGCAGATCCGCTCCACAACAGGCGTCAGCGTCCTCCGCAGGGCCGTCACTTCCGTAGTCAGCATATCGGCCTGCTGGGTACTCATCCGCTCGGTGGAGTTCCAGCTCAGCCCCAGCATGAAGGGCGGAATGCCCGTCTTGGCCACGATCTGCTCCAGGATCTGGCGGACGGGGACCTGGCTGTCCAGGATAGGGGCGTCGCCGCCGATGACGCGGATGTCCACGTCCCCCACGGCCACGAAGTCCCGGACGCCCCGCCCGGAGGATTCCCGCATAGCCCGGGACCACTCCCCGGCCAGCAGACGCCCCCGTTCCGCGGCCCCCGCGCCGTCGCTGTTCTTGCAGGTCACGGCGAAGCGCACGTTTCCGCAGCGCTCCCAGTTCACACCGATGGTGTGGTAGATCTTCATCAGGATTTCCGCCAGGAAGGGCAGGGAGCGCAGGAGGGAGACGCCGCAGGGGTTCCCGCTCTCCGGGTTCAGAGGTGTGAACAGGAGCAGGTTCTGGTAGGGCAGCGGGGCCAATTGTCCGCTTTCGTCCCAGCCGCAGATGGTGAAGTCCAGGGGATGCGCCCCCTCCTGGATCTGAATATCCTCTACCCGTCCGCAGAGCAGGGCGGCGATCTCCCGGTTTCCGGCGGCGGGCAGGATTTCCCCAACGGCCTGTCCGCAGGTCAGCAGGGAATCCAGGTACTGGTCCAGGAACGCGTTGATCCCGAACTGTCCCCGTCCCACCGGCACGCGCCGCAGGAACTGCGCCAATTCCGCCTCCGCTTTCGGGTCGCCGCAGGCCGCGCGGACGCCTCCGGCCATGCGGATCAGCTTATAAATGGCCGCGTCCACCACCGGCACGGCCTCCCGCACGGCGCGGTAAAGCCGCGCCTCCCCGCGGCCCATGGGGACGTACTCACGCAGGGCCCCGAAGGGGTGCCGCTCCCCGTCCCGGAGCTGCACGCAGGCATCCGGAGCGGGGGGCGCGGCGGCCTCCGGCGGGGTTCGTTTCTTCCATAATTTCACAGTTTATCAACTCCCTTTCAAGTCTCAGCCAAGCCAGCCGGTCCGCTCTACGGACACGGCGGCGAAGCCGCTGCCTCCCTTTGCTATGTCCATGGCGAAGTAGCGCAAATCGTCCATGGCGTGATCGTCCCGCTTTCTCGGCGCGTCGCGCTCTCCGTGCTGGTCCCAGCAGTAGGACGCAAACTCGCGCAGGCAGTCCGTGCAGGTCATACAGACCACAAGCTCCCGCCGCCTCAGCAGGTCCGCCGTTACGCGGATTCCGTCTGTTACGTCGTTCTCCGCTTTGACTACGGTGAAGCCCCGCCTTTGCAGGGCCTGGATGAAGCTGGCCGCTGACGGGTCCACTACGACGCGCCGGATCTCCCGCCCCGCCGCCAGGCGCGTTAAGTCCTCGGCATATTCCTCGTCCGTCTTCTGACGCCCCTGCTTCCGGGAGTCGTAGTAATACTCCTCCACCCTGTACCACACGCCCCCGTAAAGCCCCCAGAGCCCAAAGGACGCGGGGTTCACCGTCCCGTAGTCCACGGAGATCCGCCACTCGTCAAAGGGGCCCAGCGGGACCTCCGACGCGTCTTCCTCCGGGTCATAGAAGTCGTAGACACGGCCCTCGGCCACCGTCCACTCCCCAAGAACAAAGCGGCGGTAAAAAGCCCCTGAATAACTGCGCCTGTAGCGCTCCCGAATCCGCTCCGACAGGGCTGGATTGTCCTCCATGGTGAAATGGAGGTGGAGCGCGCGGCGCTCCTTGGCCTTGAGTACCCACTCCTGGTACAGCCAGTGGGAGGGCGTCTCCGGGTTGCAGTTGAACCAGATCTTACTCCCGTTCACGCTGCACCGCGCAATCGCCTGCTCTACGAAGGAACGGGGCATCAGCGCCGCCTCGTCCAGCAGGACCCCCGCCAGCGTCGCCCCCTGGATCAGGGACGCGCTGGACTCGTCGCGGCCCCCGAACAGGAGGAAGCGGTTCTCGCGCCCCCCAAAACGGACGATCAGCAAATTTTCCGTGCGGCGCTCCCGCAGGCTCATCCCAAGACGGCGCAGGTAAGGCGTCAGCTCCGCCAGGAGGTTCCGGCGCATAGAGGAAATCGTCTTCCCGCAGAGGCCGAACTGCCGCCCGTTAAAGCACGTCTGTGCCCACAGGAAGAAGGACAGACCCATAGAAAACGTCTTCCCGCTCCGGACGGCTCCGTCGCAGATCAGGGCGTCCCAGCGGTTTGTGCGCCACCAGCTCATGACTTGCAGCTGCTTCTCGGAAAAGGCCATCCGCTGCTCACGCGTCCCCGTCATCGTCCGCTCCTTCCAGCCGCTTCCCCGCGCCCTCCAGGGCCTGGAAGAGCGCTTCCAGCTCCCCGTTTCCCTGCTGCTCCAGGAGGGTACACAGGGTTTCCATCGCCCGCACCCGGTCCGCCAGCTTCACCTCCACGCCGCCCTTGTCCGTCACCTTGAACTCGCTGACGGCGGAGAGGTCCAGCGTCTCCGGATTCAGCTCCCCGGGCCGCAGAGCCAGGGCCACCGCGTCGTTGGCCCGCCCGAAAGCCAGCTGGGCCAGACGGCGGAGCACATCCTCACGGCGGAGCTGGTCTGAGGTCCCCCGGCGCATCTTCTCCAGCCGGCCTCCTACGGTCTGCCGCCTCAAAAAATCATACCCGTCCCGAACACCGCTGGCCTCCGCCGCCCGGTCCGGGTCCATGGTCCGCAGGTACACCCCGCAGAACTTTTCCACATTCTCCCGCGCATTCATTCTTTAGCGCCCCCTTTCACTAATGGGCTCCAAAGGGGGAAAAGTTGCACGTTTGTGTGCAACTCCGGGGAAATTTTTTCAAAAAATGCAAAAAAAGCAGGCGGCAATGCCGCCTGCCTTTCATGCTTGAAGGCAATCGCGCCGGAGAGGGAACATCCGGCCCCGTGGAAAATCGGTACGATTTTCCACAGTTAAAGCTCTTTTCGGTTCCTTTTCTCTCGAGAAAAGGAACCCGCCGGAGGCCCCCGTTAATGTCCTCAGCGTCCCAAACCTCCCCGCATTGCAAGCCCCTTGACAAACTTTTCTGAGGATGTATAATGGAAGCGAAAAACAGGGGAGCCGAAAGGCTGAGAGGAAGCGGACGCTTCGACCCTAGAACCTGATGCGGGTAATGCCGCCGTAGGGAGCCATAGTGTACGGATTTGGCGGCGGCATTGCACGGAAAAAGGGTGTCCGCCGCCGTGTTTTTCACTGCTGCTGCAAGGGAAAGGGGGATCGGTGGGAACTGCGGCGTCCCGGCGGGGCCGGGAGCGGATCGAGGGGGAGCGCCCTGGGTCCGGGCCGGTTTTTGGGACTGCGATGGGAAGCCGTGTTCCGGCGTGAGAGGAGGCCAGGAAGCCTCGACCGGCCCCAGGCGGAGAGGAAGGAGTCTCCGCCCACGCCAGGCGGCGTCAGGGGACCCGCAGTCCGGGGTTTCCCGCGTCCGCAACAGATTAAGGAGCAGATATGAAAAACGAGTCCATCAAAAAAGCCGCGACGGCAGGCGTCCTCACCGCCGCCGCCGTAGCGGGCAGCATCTTCCTCACATTCCCAGTATTAGGAAGCAAGTGCGCCCCTGTCCAGCACATGGTCAACATCCTCTGCGCCGTCTTCCTCGGCCCATGGTACGGCGTAGGCGCGGCCTTCACCGCCAGCCTCCTGCGCAATCTCCTGGGCGTCGGCAGCATCCTGGCCTTCCCCGGCAGCATGTGCGGAGCCCTTCTCTGCGGCCTGGCCTACAAAAAAACGAAGAATCTCACCCTGACCCTCCTGGCCGAAGTCATAGGCACCGGCATCCTCGGCGGCTTAGCCGCCTACCCCCTCGCCCTCGCCTTCCTGAACGCCGACGCCGCCCAGGTCGCCTTCTACGCCTACGTCACCCCCTTCCTCATCTCCACCATCGCAGGCAGCCTCCTCTCCGCCCTCCTCCAGGCCCTCCGCCGGACGAAGGCACTCAAGACCCTGTAGGTGCCTGCGTGGGTCCCCGCGGGGGGACGGGGGCCTCCGGCGGCCAAGGAGGCTCTGCCTCCTTGGATTCTCCGCCAGGGAGGCACGCGCCTCCCTGGACCCTGGCAGATCACCCTTTTATTGTCCCCCTGCTTCTTCTGGAAATCCATCTGTAGGGGCGGGCCTCTGCGCCCGCCCTTCCCCCGCAACCACCAGATTTTAGGAGGCCATTATGCTCCCCAATTTCTCCTGCCTTGCCTCTATCCGCCGGCTCCATCCCTTAATCCACTGCATTTCAAATCTTGTTACCGCCAACGACTGCGCCAACCTGGCCTATGCCCTGGGGGCCAGCCCTATCATGGCCCACGCGCCCCAGGAGGCGGAGACAATTACCGCCGCCGCCGCTGTCACCATCCTGAACACCGGAACGCCTGCCCGGGACAAGTTTCGCGCCTGCCTCCTTGCAGGCGCGGAGGCCGCACGGCTGGGCCACCCCATTGTGCTGGACCCCGTGGGCGCGGGGGCCAGCGCCTGGCGGCTTGACGCTGTGAACCAGCTCCTGGAGCGGTTCACCCCCACCATCCTCCGCGTCAACCTGGCCGAGGCCCAGGCCCTTTGCGGCGGCTTTGGGCGGGAGCATGGCGTGGACAGCCCTGCGGCCCCCCAGACCCAGCGTCTGGACGCCGCGCTTCACCTGGCCCGCCGGTTTGGCGGCAAAACAGCGGTCCTGCTGAGCGGCCCCGAAGACCTGATCACCGACGGCGAAACCGTCTGGTCCGTCTCCGGCGGCAGCGAGCTCATGACCCGCATCACCGGGACGGGCTGTATGCTCTCCGTACTCTGCGGCGTCTTCTCCGCGGCGGAAGAGGCCCCCCTTGACGCCGCTCTGTTGGCATCCATTTTCTGGAAAATCTGCGCCGAAAAAGCGGCGGAGGCGTCACGCGCCCCTGGCAGCTTCCGCGTGGCCCTCATGGACGCCGCGGGAACCCTGACCCCTGCGGACTGTGCCCAGGCGTCCCGCCTCCGGCGGATATTATAATTGTGAATGAGAAAGGAGCATCCCTATGTGGCTAGGCGTTGACTACTACCCCGAGCAGTGGCCCCGGGAGCTTTTGGAAAGCGATCTGGATACCATCAAAGAATTAGGCTGCAACATCATCCGCATTGCGGAATTTGCGTGGCACATCATGGAGCCGGATGAAGGGCAATACGATTTCAGCTATTTCGACGAGGTGATCGCCCAGGCAAAAAAGCGGGATCTAAAGATCATGATGGGCACCCCCACAGCGGCGATTCCCGCCTGGCTGGCGCGGAAACACCCGGAAATCCTCTCCGTCTCCGAGACTGGTCAGACCCACTCCTACGGCGGACGCCACACCGCCTGCTACAACAGCCCCATCCTCCGCGCATACGCCGAAAAAATCATCCGCGCCCAGGCGGAGCACTACAAAAACGAGTCCCAGATTGTGGCCTGGCAGATCGACAACGAACTGGGCCACGAGGGCAGCGACCTCTGCCTCTGTCCCGCCTGCCGCAAGGGATTCCACGCCTATCTCCGCGCCAGATACGGCGGTATTGACGACCTGAACGAAACCTGGGGCACGGTCTTCTGGTCCCAGCAGTACAACCGCTTCGAGGAAATCCCCCTCCCCCTCCCGACGGTCACGACCCACAACCCCTCCCTCCGCCTTGACTGGGAACGCTACCGCGCCCAGGTCCTGACGGACTTCGCCGCATTCCAGGCGGACCTGATCCGCTCCATCATCCCCAACGCGCAGATCCTCCACGACTTCCCCGGCGGCGGCATCGAAAAGCACGCGGACTACTCCCAAATCGCCCGCCACTTGGACGTCGCGGCCTACAACAACTACCCCGTCTGGGGCGGACAAAAGGAACCCCTTCCGCCCCACGAAATCGCCTTTGGCCTCGACTACATCCGGGGCCTGAAGCGCCGGAATTTCTGGATCACGGAGGCCATCATGGGGGCCCAGGGCCACGACGTCACCGGCTACCTCCCCCGTCCGAACCAGGCGAAGCTCTGGTCCTGCCAGGCCATGGCCCACGGCTGTGAATCCCTCCTTTACTTCCGCTACCGCGGCGCGACAAAGGGCGCGGAGCAGTTCTGCTACGGCGTCATCGACGCGGACAACCGCAGGGGCCGCAGGTTCCAGGAAGTCCAGGACTTCTTCGCGGACATCCGCCAATACGAAGCCCCGCTGAGCACCCCCATCCAGGCCCCCGCCGCGATTCTGTACAACTATGAATCCCTTGCCTCCTTCCGCATCCAGCGCCAAAGCCTCCTGTTAGACCCTCCGGGCGAGATGAAGAAGCTGTACAAAGCGTTCTACGATGTCAACGTCCCCACAGACATCCTCCCCGACACGTCGGACCTGGACGCGTATAAAATTGTCCTCCTGCCCCAGATGGCGATTGTAAAACCGGAGCTGATCCAACGCCTGCAAGTCTTCGCGGAGAAAGGCGGAACGGTAATCCTGACCTACCGCACCGCTGTCAAAGACGAGTACAACAATCTTGTCCTCAACGAACCGCTTCCCGTGGGCCTCACAAAGCTGGCAGGCATAACTGTCGCCGAAACGGAAAGCCTACAGGACCTGGCCGCCTTCCCCGTCAGGGGAACAGGCCCCCACGACGGCGCGTCAGCCCACGGTGGCATTTTCCGCGACATGCTGGTTCCGGAGGAAGGCACGGAGGTTCTCTTCCGCTATGCGGATACCTTCTACAAGGACTACGCCGCCGTAACCCGCAAGCCCTGCGGCGCAGGCGCAGTCTACTATCTGGGCACAGCCCTGGACGAAGCCACAACGGCGTCGCTTCTGCAATCAGTGATGCTTTCCCAGGGCATCCCCCTGCGCATCACGCCTCCGGGCGTAGAAATCATCGACCGCGGCGAAACAGAGCGAATCCGCATCTACCTGAACCACAACGGCGAGCCGACGCAGGCAGAGGGCGAAGAGCTTCCCGCGTATGGCTGCAAGATAGAGCGCATATAGAAAAGCACGGACCGGGACCCCAAAAAGGTTCCGGTCCGCGTCATGCCACCCACAAATGAAAGTATTGACAATCCCGCGCAACTCGATTATGATAAAGGACAACGCGAAAACGGGACGCCCCAAAACTGGGTGATTTGCCAGGGTCCAGGAAGGCGCGTGCCTCCCTGGCGGAGAATCCAAGGAGGCAGAGCCTCCTTGGCCGCCGGAGGCCCCCCGTCCCCCCGCGGGGAAACTCCCGTATCTGCGCACTATAGTCAAAGAGAGGAAGCTACATGAAACGAGAACGTTTTCAATCACGGTTGGGATTTTTGCTGGTGAGCGCCGGGTGCGCCGTCGGCATTGGGAATGTGTGGAAATTTCCGTATATTACGGGTGAGAACGGGGGCGGGGTGTTCGTCCTGTTCTATTTGCTGTTTCTGGCCATTATGGGCGTGCCGGTGCTGACCATGGAGCTGGCCGTGGGGCGCGCCAGCCGGAAGAGTGCGGTGCAGGGCTATCAGGCGCTGCAAAAGCCGGGGACCAAGTGGCATATTCACGGCTGGTTCTGCGTCGCCGGGTGCTGCCTTTTAATGATGTACTATACCACGGTGTCCGGGTGGATGCTGGGCTACTTCTTCAAGTTCGCCGCCGGAACCTTCGACGGCCTGACAGGGGAGGCTGTGGACGCGGTGTTCTCCTCCATGCTGGCCAACCCCTGGGAGATGGGCGCCTGGATGGTCATTACGGTCCTGGCAGGCTTCCTGGTTTGCAGCTTCGGTCTGCAAAACGGCCTGGAGCGGATCACGAAAGTCATGATGCTGGGCCTTTTAAGCCTGATCGCGGTCCTGGCCGTCCACAGCCTGACCCTCCCCAACGGCATGGAGGGCGTGAAGTTCTACCTTCTGCCTGACGTTCAGAGGGCCCTGGACGCAGGCATCGGCCACGTGATCACCGCCGCCATGAACCAGGCGTTCTTCACCCTCAGCCTGGGCATCGCCGCCATGGAGGTCTTCGGCAGCTACATGAAGCGGGACCACACCCTGACCAGCGAAGCGGTCCGCATCTGCTGCCTGGACACCTTCGTGGCCCTCATGGCGGGCCTGATCATCTTCCCCGCCTGCTTCGCCTTCAACGTCCAGCCCAACCAGGGCCCTCCGCTCATTTTCATCACCCTCCCCCGCGTCTTCCTGAGCATGGCCGGCGGACGCCTCTGGGGCGCCCTCTTCTTCCTCTTCATGACCTTCGCCAGCTTCTCCACCGTCATCGCCGTCTTCGAGAACCTCCAGGCCAACACCATCGACAACTTCGGCTGGACCCGCAAAAAGTCCGCCCTCATCAACGGCCTCTTCATCCTCATCGCCAGCCTCCCCTGCGTCCTCGGCTACAACGTCTGGATCAACCTCCACCTCATCGGAGGCCGCGACGTCCTCGACAGCGAAGACTTCCTCGTCAGCAACCTCCTCCTGCCCCTCGGCTCCCTCGTCTACCTCCTCTTCTGCGTCAGCAAATCCGGCTGGGGCTACGACCGCTACCTCGCCGAGGCCAACGCCGGAGACGGCATCAAAATGCCCCGCTGGCTCAAGCCCTACTTCCAGTTCATCCTCCCGGTTTTGATCCTCATTATTCTAATCCAGGGCCTCGTGTAATACGGGGGGCCTCCGGCGGCTTCCTTTTCTCGAGAGAAAAGGAAGCGAAAAGAGCTTTAATACCGCTCTGTGGTGCTGGTGGGCGTTATAGCCTGTCACACGGTAACGCAGAGGGTGCAAGTGGGACCTTCCATTGACATGGAAGGTCCCACTCATTTTTGTTGATATTTTTGGAAACGTGACCTCTACTGGGTCTTCCTTAAAACGCAACCTTTAACAACAGCGCCACCAGGCACAGAATCACCGCGCAGGGCACATACACATAGCGCCCAACGGAGTACCAGACCTTCCCTACGCTCTTCTTCGCGCCTCTGGCAATCTCGTCCATCAGCTCGCCCTTGGGCATGATCCAGAACCACGACGCGGCCCCCAGCGTAGCCCCGATGGGGATGATATAGATGGACACGATATCCATCCACGGCCCCCACTTGAAAATCGGCTCCATATGCACGCCAATCCCCAAACACACCACGCACAGAATGACCAGCATCATCCGCCGATCCAGCTTCGGGAACCGGTGCAGCAGCGACTCGCCCACCGCTTCAAACATGTTTTGCAGGGAGCTGACCCCCGCGAAGACCATGGCCGTATAGAGGATGATTGCGAACACCTGCCCCAAAGGGATGTCCTGCAAAATGCGGGGCAGGGTCACGAACAGGAGGGACGGCCCCGCGCCCACGTCCAGCCCATAAGCGAAGCAGGCCGGGATGATTACCAGCGCGGCCACCATGGCGGCGATGGTGTCGAACAGCGCCGTCCGCTTCGCCAGGGCCACTACGTCCTCGTTCTTGTCCAGGTAGGCCCCGTAGACAATCATGCCGCTTCCGGTGATGGACAGGGAGAAAAACGCCTGGCCCATAGCCCAGATCCAGACCATCGGGTCCAGCAGCTCCTGCCAGCGGGGGGTGAACATATAGCGGTAGCCCTCCATAGCCCCGGGCAGGAACGCCACCCGGACCGCCAGAATCACGAAGATGATGAAGAACAGGGGCATCATGACCTTGTTGGTCTTCTCGATGCTGTTGGCCCCCAGCAGGAGGGTCAGGAGTGTCCCCACCACCACAATGGCGTGGAAGGGAATCACGGAGTAATCCGCCAGGGAGAAGGACTCGAACCAGGCGGAGGTGTCGGCGGTCATGAGGGCCCCGCTGACGGAGTTCACGAACGCCTTGAGCACATAAGCGATAATGACGGCGTAGCCCAAAGCGATGCACATAGACCCCGCCAAAGGCAGCCAGCCCAGCAGCCCCCCGGCCTGCCCCAGCTTCGGGTCCCGCTTCCCCCAGGCCATCCGGTAGGACCCCAAAGTCCCGGTCTTGGCCCTCCGCCCCACGGCGTACTCCGCCGACAGGCCCACGGTCCCGAACAGCGCGATGAACACCAGGTACGCGATGAGGAACGCGCTTCCTCCGTAGCTCCCCATTTTCGCCGGGAAGCCCCACACATTGGCCATACCCACAGCCGACCCCACAGCCGCCAGGACGAAGCCCCAGCTGCTGGAAAAATGCTTTTTACGTTCCACGCCTTTACACATCCCCTTTAAATCGTTAAATTATGTCTAATCTCTCATGTTCAGCCCGTTTTGTCAAGCCCATTTTTACAATTTCCCCATATTTTTTTCGCTCTTCCCCCTCCGCAACCCCGCCGGTTGCGCCCAAGTTGGTAGACGCAACCGCCGCAACCGGCTATACTGGAGGCATCCAAACACGAAGGAGGTCCCTTTTATGACCCTGCCCGAACAGCTCCGCCAGGCCCGCGAGGCCCACAACCTCAGCCAGGAAGCCCTGGCGGAAAAGCTGAACCTCAGCCGCCAGGCCATCTCGAAATGGGAGCTGGGCGCGTCCGCGCCCACCCCGGAAAACCTGCAAGCCCTCAGCGACGTTTTAGGCGTCCCGTTCACCCCCGACGCGCCGGACGCTCCGAAGCCGCCCAATCCCTGGAAAATCTTCGCCCTGTCTATGACCGCCCTGTTCCTCCTGGCCCTCCTGTCGGCGCTCCTGTACGCGTTCCTGTTCCGCACCGTGCCGGACCCGTCCCCCACCGTCACCGGCGTCAGCTTCTACGACGAAACCGGCGCGCCTCTGCACACGGAGGCGGGCTGGTACTTCCTCTCCCCAGGAGAGACGGTCATCACCGCCGTCACCTTCGACGCCGGAACGGACCCGAGCCGCTTCCCCGACGCCGCCATCCTCTATCTGACCCCCGCCGGAAGCGAGACCTTCGAGCAGCGCGAGCAGCTTGCCCTCCGCGCCATCGGCGACGGGGAGAGCCGCCTGGTCCTCTTCATCTGGGAGGTCCCCCAGGATCTGATGGACCACCTGGAAGTAGTGCTGGAATGCCTGGACGGCTACACCGTCACATACGGCGATATCAACGTGACCTCCTTCCCGCCCGCGGGATAGGCGGCGCATCCACTCCAACACAAAGGAGGCCGTAAAAATGCCCCTGTCCGAACAGCTCCGTCAGGCCCGCGAGGCCCACAATCTCAGCCAGGAAGCTCTGGCGGAAAAGCTGAACCTCAGCCGTCAGGCCATATCGAAATGGGAGCGGGGCGCATCCGCGCCCACACCGGAAAACCTGCAAGCCCTCAGCGCAGTTCTGGGCGCAGCCTTCATTCCGGACACTCCGCCCGTCCCGCCGGAGCCGCGGAACCCATGGAAAACCTGCTCGCTGGTGCTGATCGTCATAGCCTGCCTGCCGGTCCTTCTGTACGCCTTTCTCACCTGGCCCCCGCCGGAGCGCTATCCTACGCTCGACGTCTATGCCTTTGACGAAACCGGGGTGCTTCTGCCCAAGGAATACGGCTGGTATCATCTGACGCCCGGCCAAAAAATAATCGTCGCCATAACCGTCGATACCAAAGGAAACCCGAGTTTTCTTCCCGCCAGCGCCGCTCTCGACATGGACTTCTTCAGCGATACCTCCGCGTCCATCCCCCTGGCCCGCCGCACCATCAAAGAGGGTGAAACCGGCCCGATTCTCTTCACCTGGAAGGTCCCGGAAAAACTTCCTGCCTTTCTGACTGTAGACGTCCGCTGTGTCGGGGGCAGCGGAAACAAATTATGCGGCGCAGTATCCGTAACCTGGCCCACATAAGCCCGCAAAAAGGACGGAACCCTGAAATCCGCTCCAGGGTCCCGTCCTCCAACATTATCCATTATCAATTATCCATTGTCAATTTTCCGCGCCTCCACGTAGTACCGCTTATCCTCCGCGTTCCCCATGGAGAAGGTCTTCCGCGGCAGCACGCCGTCGGCCATGACGGTTCGGAACAGCTCTTCCTTCCCCATGGCGGGCAGGAGGAACGCGAGGCACCCCTCCCGCTGTCCCAGGGCAGCGGCGGTTTCGTCCCCGTGGATGTAGTCTACCGACCCGGGATGCTCCGCCAGGTAAGCGTCGATGAACGCCTGCAAGGTCCCCACGGCCAGCTGAGCCTTTGGCTCCGGCACCGTCAGCGCCCCCGCGCCGTTCTGGTAGACGTAGGAGAGCACGTGGCCCTCGCCCCGACCCTCAATGCAGGCGGGGTAGAAGCGGCGCAGGGCTTCCAGAACCGCCTCCGGCTCCACGCCGGAGAGGCAGCGGTGGATCGGCTCGAATTCCAAAGCCGGGTCGTGGTTGTTCACCACTTCCGCCAGCGCGTAGCGCGCCGGACACCCGGCCCACTCCGCCTCCGGCAGCGTCTTCTTGACTTCCTCCCAGCAGGCTTTCGCGGCCGCCAGGGAGTGGTTTCCGTCGCCCACGGCGAACAGCATCGGCGAAGCGCCGTGGACGCCGTACCGCCGCGCCTGGGCCTCGGGAGCGCAGAGCGCCTCCAACCCCCGGGACACGCGCTCCATCTGGTCCTCCGTCAGCCGCCACCCGTTCAGGTGCCCGCCGCCGGCCTGCAAATCAAAGCCGTACAGCGGCGTCATGGCCTCCCGCTCCGCCGCAAGGGGCTCGATGACCGTCCCCTCCGGGTCGTCGATCAGCAGCATCACGTGGGGCAGCTCCAGCGGCGCGTCCCGCCGCACCCGCACGCGGGGCGGAATCCGCTCCAGCACCGTCCCCTCCGTAGCCCGCACCAGGGCCCCGGACCCGGGCGTGAAGTCGTACTGCTCCAGATCCACCCGCCCAATCAGCCCGCGCCGGACCCGCCCATTAGACTGGGTTCGTTCGATGTAAAACAGAGAATTCGGAAACGCCCGAAGCACTCCGGAACGAAGATACTCCCGCATTGCCGCATTGATCCCCGCGATCCGCGCCTCCACGCCCTCCGCCCCCAACTCCGCCTCCGGCAGAATCAGCCGCAAAGCCGACGGCGCATTTCCAACATGCGCCTCCACCGCTTTCCAATATTCGGGCTGCGACGTGAACTGATCGCACGCCACTACCGCCCACTTCGTCATGTCAATCTCTGGTCCCGGCAGCAGAATGTCCGCCGGGGTAAATACCGTGTTCATGTGGCTGCTCCTTTCACTTCGGTCCCCAGGGGCTCTGCCCCTGGACCCCGCCAGCCCTTTGAAAAGGGCTGGACCCTAAACTTTATCTGCGGGAAAACGGGCGTTTTCCCGCGGGGTTATTTTTTGCGTTTTGCGGGGGGTTACAGCGTGCCTTTGATGGCGGTCAGCAGGTCCCCAAATTCCTCATACGCTGGCAATTCCGGGTGCGCCGCTTTGATGGCCTCCGTGCTCTTGAAGAGGAAGCCCGCTTTGCTGGCCTGGATCATGCCCAGGTCGTTGAAGCTGTCCCCAGCCGCGATCGTCTCATAGCCTATGGATTGCAGCGCTTTCACCGTCGTCAGCTTCGACTGCTGGCAGCGCATCTTATAGCCGGTGATCTCGCCGCTCTCCGCCACCTCCAGGGAGTTGCAGAAAATCGCGGGCCAGTCCAGCTTCTGCATCAGGGGCTTCGCGAATTCCTCGAAGGTGTCGCTGAGGATCAGCACCTGGGTCAGGGTCCGCAGCTCGTCCAGGAACGCTTTCGCACCCGGCAGGGGGTCGATTTTCGCGATGGTCGCCTGAATCTCGCGCAGGCCAAGGCCGTGCTCTTTCAGAATGCCCAGACGCCAGCGCATCAGCTTGTCGTAGTCCGGCTCGTCCCGGGTGGTCCTCCGCAGCTCCGGGATTCCGCTGGCCTCCGAAAACGCAATCCAGATCTCCGGCACCAGAACCCCTTCCATATCCAAACAGACAATATTCATAGGTAAAATATGCTCCTTTCCTGATTTTCCGCGTCCGCGTACCCCCATTGTACCAGACCCCGCTTTTTTTGTCACTGATTATTTCGTCCGCATCCCCCTGTTTTCGCATATCGAAAACTGTATATTCTGCATATCGAAATTGCACAGGCGTCTCTTATGAAAAACGCCGAAAAATGTATACAATTTTTGTTGTCCCTTTGTCGAAAACATAGCAGCTTTGATTGTCCGTTACATGTGGACAATTGCGCGTGCGTACAATTTTGTGCAACTGTCGTTGATTAATTTTTTGTACTTTATACTTGCAAAACTTTCCTTTTTCCTGTATATTGGAGACATTACCCAGCAAGAAGTGACCAAAAAAAGTTTGGGAGGTAAGAACATGAAAAAGTTTCTCTGCACAGTGCTGTCTCTTGTGATGGTCCTGTCCCTGGCCGCCTGCGGCGGCGGAAGCGGCTCCGGCGGCTCTTCGTCCGGCGGCGGAGCGTCCTCCGGCGGGGCCTCCGGCGGCGGCGACAGCGGCGCCACCGGCGACACCATCAAGATCGGCGTCTTTGAAGCCATGACCGGCGGCAACGCCGCTGCCGGCGAGCTGGAGCTGGAGGGCTTCCGCCTGGCCAACACCATCCGCCCCACCGTCACCATCGACGGCACGGAGCACCCCGTCGAGCTGGTTGTGGCCGACAACAAGACCGACACCGTTGAGGCCGTCACCGCCGCTGCCAGCCTGGTTTCCTCCGGCTGCGTCGCCGCCATGGGCGGCACCGGCTCCGGCCTGTGCATCGCCGCCGCCCCCACCTTCGAGGAGGCCAAAATGCCCATCGTCGGCACCACCTGCACCAACCCCCTGGTCACCCAGGACAACACCTACTACTTCCGTCTCTGCTACACGGACCCCGGCCAGGGCTCCATCCTCGCTACTTACGCTAAAGACACCCTGGGCGCGAAGACCGCCGCCATCCTCTGCGACATCACCGACGCCTACTGCATCGGCCTGGCGGAATACTTCAAGGCCAACTTCGGCGAGGAGAACATCGTGGAAGAGCTGTACTTCAACACCGGCGACCAGGACTTCTCCGCCGCTCTGACCACCATCGCGGCCGCGAATCCCGACGTGGTCTTCTCCGGCTCCCAGTACACCGAGGGCGCTCTGATGCAGGTGCAGGCCGAGCAGCAGGGTCTGGACCTCACCTTCCTGGGCACCGACGGCTGGGAGACTGAGACCTTCCTGGACATCGGCGGCTCCGCCGTGGACGACTGCGCCTTCGTCACCTTCTTCGACGCCGACGCCGACCCCACCCCCGAGTCCGAGCAGTACCTGAAAGACTACGACTCCGTTTACGGCGGCAAGCCCCGGAGCTCCTACACCGCCGTCAGCTACGACGCCTACATGGTTCTTCTGGACGCCATTGAAGCCTGCAACTCCACCGACGGCGAGACCCTCCGGGACCAGCTCTACAAGACCTCCCGCGACTGCGTCACCGGCCACATTGAGTTTGACGACAACGGCGACGCCATCAAGGACATTGCCTATCTGAAGAGCGCCAAGGACGGCCAGTTCACCTTCGGCGGCATCGCGGCCCTGTCCAACTAAGCCCTGAGTCCCGCGTAAAACCGCATAAGGCATGATGAAATGGAGGTGGTGGAGCGATCCGCCACCTCCATGCTACTAAGTATGCCTGAGAATGGATCATGAGGCAGGGACCGGAGGCAGAATCTCCGTCCCCGCCCTATTCCAAACCGCGAGAGGGAAACCATCAAAAAACCGCAAGTACCCAAAGCAAGGGTGATCTGGCGGGGTCCAGGGGAAACCGTTTCCCCTGGCGGGAGTCCAGAGGGCAGAGCCCTCTGGCCGCCGGAGGCCCCCCGTCCTCCGTCCCCCGCCCGCCGGAGGCACAAAAATCGTTTCAAATGAGGTAAGGCCAATGTTAACTCTGGTACAGCAGCTGATCAACGGCCTGACCCTGGGGTGTCTCTTCGGCCTGGTGGCCATTGGATACACCATGGTGTACGGCATTTTGCTCCTGATTAACTTCGCGCACTGCGACATCTTCATGATGTCGATGTATTTCGCGTTCTACTCCATGAGCCTCTTCTATCTCCCCTGGTATCTGTCCCTGCTGCTCGCAATCGCGGGCACGGCCCTTCTGGGCGTGTGTCTGGAGCGGGTGGCGTACCGCCCCCTGCGGACCGCTCCCCGGACGTCGGTGCTCATCTCCGCCGTCGGCTCGTCCTACCTGCTGGAAAACCTGGGCATCGTGCTCTTCGGCGCGGTGGCGAAGTCCTTCCCCACCGTTGAGTATTTGCAGGAAATCGTCACCATCGCCGGGCTGCGGGTGCAGCGGCTGGTGTTCTTCGTGATCATCGCCATGGTGGTGCTGGTGGGGGCCCTTCTGTACATCGTCAACAAGACCAAAGTCGGCATCGCCATGCGGGCCGTCTCTCGGGACTTCGAGACTTCCAAGCTCATGGGCGTGAACATCAACCTGACCATCAGCATCACCTTCGCCATCGGCTCCGGCCTGGCCGCTGTGGGCGGCTTCATGTGGGGCCTGCGCTATCCCCAGATTACGCCTCTGGTGGGCGCTATGCCCGGCCTGAAATGCTTCATCGCCGCGGTCATCGGCGGCATCGGAAGCATCAAGGGCGCCATCGTCGGCGGACTGATCCTGGGCGTCATGGAGATCATGATCGTCTACCTGTTCCCCGGCGCGTCTGGCTACCGGGACGTGTTCGCGTTCATCGCGCTGATTCTGATCCTGTGCATCAAGCCTACGGGCCTGTTTGGCGAAGAGCTGTCGGACAAGGCGTAAGAAGGAGGGAAAGACTATGAGTAAAAATAACGGAAGCTCCTATTCCGGCCTTGTCGGCATGATGAGCGCGAAGCAGCGCCGGAACGCGGCCCTCACCTGCGTCGCCTTAATCGCCGTCGCCGCGTTCCTCTACATGGCCCAGAGCGGCTCCCTTCTGGACGCGTACGGCGTGCGCATCCTGCGCCTGTGCGCCGTGTACTCCATCTGCGCCCTGTCCCTGAACCTGATCCAGGGCTACACGGGCCAGTTCTCCCTGGGCTCCGCGGGCTTCATGGCCCTGGGGGCCTACGTCACCGCCATCCTCTCCATGTCGGACGCGAACCGGGAATCGGTCTACTACCTCAAGCCCATGGCCTCGTGGCTGGCCAGCATCCATCTGCCTTACGGCGCGGCCTTGATCCTGGGCGGCATCCTGGCGGGCCTGGTGGCGCTGCTGATCGGCATCCCGGTCCTGCGTTTGAAGGGCGATTACCTGAGCATCGCGACTCTGGGCTTCTCCGAGATCATCCGCATCCTCCTCAACAACGCCCAGAGCATCAGCAACGGCGCCACGGGCCTGAAAAACATCAACCCCACCGCCAACCTCTGGTGGTGCTTCGGGGCCCTGGCCCTGGTGGTCCTGTTCATGACCCGGCTGTTCCGCAGCAGCTACGGCCGCGCCTTCCTGGCAATCCGGGACGACGAGGTGGCCGCGGAGGCCATGGGCGTGTCCATCTTCAAGCACAAGATGATGGCCTTCGTGTCCTCCGCGGTGATCGCGGGCATCGGCGGCGGGCTGATGGCCAGCGTCCTGGGGGCCGTTACACCGGTGCTGTTCCGCCACATGATGAGCTACGACATCCTGCTGATCATGGTCCTGGGCGGCACGGGCACCATGACGGGCGCGATCCTCGGCGGCTTCATCTTCGTCATCGCCAAGGAGGCCCTCCGCTTCATGGACAGCGGCTTCGCCATCGGCTTCATCCAGGTCCCCGCCATTGCGGGCCTCCGGATGGTCATGTTCTCCGTCATGCTGATGATCGTGGTCCTGTTCTACCACAAGGGCCTCTCCGGCGGGAAGGAATTCAGCTGGGACCGCCTGTTCGGATTCCCCAGAAAGATTGCGGCGCGCTTCACTAAGAGCGGGAAGGCGGGGGCTGGAAAATGAGCGTACTGAGAACGGAACATATGACGATGCGCTTCGGCGGCGTCACCGCGGTGGACGATTTCAACCTCCACGTGGAAAAGGGCGAGATCGTCGCCATCATCGGGCCCAACGGCGCGGGGAAGACCACCGCTTTCAACCAGATCACCGGCGTTTATACGCCTACGGAGGGTAAGATTTTCCTGGAGCCTGTGAACCAGACCCAGGAGGTCGATATTACGGGAATGCGCCCGGACCGGATCGTGTCCATGGGCGTGGCCCGGACCTTCCAGAATATCCGGCTGTTCTCCAAGCAGACCGTGCTGGACAACGTGCTGATCGCGCAGCACCTGCACGTCAAGAGCTCTATGCCGGGCGCGATTTTCTACTGGCCCAACTACCATAAAGAGGAAAAGGCCATGCGGGAGAAGGCCATGCAGCTCCTGGAGCGGGTGGGTCTGGCGGACAACTGCAACGACCTGGCCACCTCCCTGCCCTACGGCCTCCAGCGCCGCCTGGAGATTGCCCGCGCCCTGGCAACCAATCCGAAGCTGCTGCTCCTCGACGAGCCCGCCGCGGGCATGAACCCCACCGAGACCCTGGAGCTCACCCACTTCGTCCGGGAGATCCGGGACGAGTTCCAGCTCACCATCCTGCTCATCGAGCACCATATGCAGATTATCATGGACATTTCCGACCGGATTTACGTCCTGGAGTTCGGCAAGACTATCGCCGACGGCGTGCCCGCCGAGATCCAGAACGACCAGCGCGTCATTGACGCCTATTTGGGGGTGGACGAGGATGCTTAAAGTAGATCAGCTCTCCGTCAGCTATGGCGGCATCAAGGCCGTGCAGGGCATCTCCTTCGAGGTGCCCGAGGGCAAGATTGTCACACTGATCGGCGCCAACGGCGCGGGCAAGAGCACGACCCTGCGCACCATTTCCGGACTGGTGAAGCCCGGCGGCGGCTCCATCTCCTTCCTGGGCGAGGACATCACCGGCAAGGACTCCGCCCAGATCGTGAAACGGGGCATCACCCTCGTCCCCGAGGGACGCCGCGTCTTCCCGAACCTGACCGTATATGAAAACATCCGCATCGGCGCCTATCTCCGCAAGGACGACTGGACGAAGGACGTGGATTGGGTCTACGGCCTCTTCCCCCGCCTGAAAGAGCGCAGCTGGCAGACCGCCGGCACCCTCTCCGGCGGCGAACAGCAGATGTTGGCCGTCGCCCGCGCCCTCATCAGCCGCCCCAAGCTGATCATGATGGACGAACCCTCCCTGGGCCTCGCCCCCCTGGTCATCAAGGACATATTTGAAATCATCAAGGAGATCCGCAACCAGGGTGTAACCGTCCTACTCATCGAGCAAAACGCCAACATGGCCCTAAAAATCGCCGACATCGGCTACGTCCTCGAAACCGGCCACATCACCCTAACCGGCACCGGCCACGAGCTCCTCGTAAACCCCGAAGTAAAAGCCGCCTACCTCGGCAAATGACCCCCCACGCGCAAAACGGGCAGAGCAACGATCTCTGCCCGTTTGCGTTATATGGTGCCTGCAATACGGGGGGCCTCCGGCGGGCGGGGGCCTCCGGCGGCTTCCTTTTCTCGAGAGAAAAGGAAGCGAAAAGAGCTTTAACTGTGGTAAACCGCAAACGGTTTACCACATGAGAATTTTTATTTTTATTGTGAAAAATACTGTTTTTGGGAGGTTTTTGGTATGCTGGGACAAGTTTTGGAGCCTGTGCAGATCGCTGATATGATCGAGGCGGAACAGAGAATTCGGAAGGTTTTTCCGGCTTCGCCGCTGCTGTCTATGGCTCTTCTGAATAAGCAGTTGGGCGCAAATGTGTACTTGAAAGCGGAGAGCCTGCTGCCCTCCGCCGCTTACAAGTTCCGTGGCGCTACCAATAAAATTACCACCCTCATCGAAAAATATGGGCCCGATATCCGGATTATCACCGCGTCCTCCGGGAATCACGGAATGGCCTGCGCCCTGGCGGCGGCGCGGCTGGGAATTCAGGCGACTGTCGTCGTTCCGGAGCCGACGCCCCAGATTAAGAAGGACTGCATTCGTGCCCTGGGGGCGGAGCTGGTGGAGTCCGGTATCAATTATGACATCTCCTTCCTCACTGCCTGCAAGCTGGCCGACGAGCAGAAAATGTACTACGTCCACCCCGTCTCCGACCGCTATACCCTGGCAGGGCAAGGTACGATTACCCTGGAACTTCTGCGTCAGCTCCCGGAGGTGGATCAGGTCATCGTCCCCCTGGGAGGCGGCGGTCTGATTACGGGTATTTCCTATGCAATGAAACACTTGAAACCCAGCGTGAAGATTGTGGGCGTGATGCCGGAGGACTCGGCGGTCTATGTGGAGTCCCGCAAGGCGGGCAGACTGGTGACGCTGGATCACGCCTCGTCCATCGCCGACGCCTGCGTCCGCGTCGGCGGCGAAGAGTATCTTTTCCCGTATATTGAGAAGTACGTGGACGAGCTGGTGACAGTAACGGAGGACAATATTCGCAAGGCAATCAAGACAGCCTGCCTCTATGCCAAGCTGACCCTGGAGGGCGCAGCGGCAATGGCGCTGGCCTCCCTCATCGAGGGCAAGACCACCGCCACAGACCACACCGTATTGATTTGCAGCGGCGGCAACATCGACCAAACGGTCCTGGAAGCCTGCCTCAAGATGCCCCTCTAATAGAAGTAAAAGTCCAACAAAAAGGACTGATCTGCCAGGGTCCAGGGAGGCGCATGCCTCCCTGGTGGGAGTCCAGAGGGCAAAGCCCTCTGGCCGCCGGAGGCCCCCCGTCCCCCGTATCACCGCACCTACAGATTCAGCTCATACTCCGGGTAAGCCGCAGCGTACTCGCGGATAAAGCGGCACATTTCGCGGATGGCCGGGGAGGGTGGGACGCGGCTGTTTTGGATGAGGGAGATGCGGCGGTAGATTGGGGGGTGGAAGGGGTAGGCGGAGACGTTCATGTGGAGTTTTTTCAGGGCCAGTTTGCCTTCGACGCAGTAGCCCAGGCCGCTTTCCGCCATGGCTACTAAGCAGAAGTCGTCGTAGGCGGTAAAGCTGGAAAAGCTGTTCAGGTTGATTTTTTCCAGGGTTTCGATGGCCTCCTGGCTGTAGTCGCCGTCTTGCAGGATGAGGGGAAGGTCCTGAATGTCCTCCGGAGTTACGTAGGCCGGGTTGGCGGGGCGGAAGGAACGGCTGGTGACGCAGAGCATCTCGTCTTTGCAGAGTTCCTCCACCTTTAGATCCGGGGAGGGCTCGGCGTCGCCGATGCCGATGTCGATCTCGTGATTCGCAAGCCAGCGCAGAATCTGCACGTTGTTCGCGCCTGAGCGGACCTGTATCTCAATCTGAGGGTACTGGGCTCGGAAGGCATTGACAATATCCGGTATCCAGTGGATGCCGGTGCTGGTCCAGGTGCCGATGCGGACTACGCCGGTGTCCAGGCCCTGGAGCTTGTAGATCTGCTCCTTGAAATTGTCGTTTTCCCGGAGGACGGCGTGGGCGTAGGGCAGGAGCTGTGCGCCGATGTCCGTCAGGAGCATGTTTTTTTGGTTGCGGTAAAACAGGGGAAACTGGAGCTGCTTTTCCAGCTTCGCCAGGGCGTGGCTCACCGCTGACTTCGTCAGGTGCAGCTGGCTGGCCGCTAAGGTCAGGTTCCTGCACTCCGCGATGGTGACAAACATCTGGTAATCTGAAAGATTCATTGCGCCTACCTCCCAATGGAAACTTGGCGATTATCTGCAATCGGAAGCACTTTGAATACAGCGCGATTTGGAGGAAACGTCAAAACAGGATCTTGAATCTCCCTGCTCAGGATCTGTGCTGCTGACCGCTATTTTTACAAATACAGCAGTCACCTATGAATTGCGCCCGCCCGGCAAACCGGGATCAGGAGGAACGTTATGACAAAGGAAGAATTCTTAACCCGTCTGAAAGAAGACGAAGAATACGCACCTGGCTGGCAGGCCATTGACGACGCTTTTGAAACGCTCTATCCGGGTCAGTCCCCCGCTCACTTCGGGACGCTCCTGACATCAAGGGCCATGATGGGCGGCGATGAATATTTAGACGGCTGCTCAGTATACAGCTCTCCCAAAGGTTATCAGCACCTGGTTACTTACGGCATGACCGTTCTTTACGGTGACGAGGACGCGTTCGGCGGCGAGTGGAATGGCTGGGGCTACGAAATGACCATGAAGCTGAAAGAGCAGGACGCCGAAAGCTGTATGTGGGCAATCAATATGATGTCTAATCTGGCAAGATATACATATACCACCAAACGTTTTTTTGAGCCCAACCAATTCGTTAAGGGGAACGGAACTTCCCTCCACGCCGGCACAGATTCCTTGATAACGGCCCTTCTGCTGGTATACGACACAGAGGCAAAGCCCCAGATGTCTGTGTATGGAAAAACAGAATTTATTCAGCTGGTCGGTATAACCGAAGCGGAGCTTGAGGCAATCATCGCGGATCGCAGCAACATTTCTAAGCTGACCGCCTGTATGAAAGCGGACGGGAATACAGACTTGGTTACAGATATGAAAAGAAGCAGGTCCTATTTCTGACTCTCCATTTTTTGGCAGTGAGCCGCGGCTTCCCCCGGTTTTCAGCCGTAGAGCTCCTCCCGTATTTGTCCGCAGAGGTTCGCCAGGGTCTGCAGGTCTTCGGGGGTCATCATTTCCTTGAGGTCGTAGGCGGTGGGGTTCTCCGCGAAGTCGGCCAGGGTGCGGTTGATGAGGGCGTTGTCCTCCTCCGAGGCGGTGATGCGGACGCGTCCGCCCTCTTCCAGATCGCTGTCAATCTCCTGCAGGTCCACGTAGCCGCTCATTTTGCACTCCAGCATGAGGGCGGCCAGATCGGAAATGAGGTCGATGGCGTAGTAGATCAGAACCTGCCAGCCTGCGGCGTCGGTGCGCTCGATGCAGATACCGGGGTCGCGGAAATCGCCGTTGAGCTTGTCCATCTCGAAGGCGGCTAAGATTTCGCTTACGGAAATTTCCTCTTTCTTCATCTCTGCCAGGAGTTCGGCGAGGGTCAGGCTGTCGTCGGTGCCTCCGATGAAATTGCCCCAGTATTTCGTGATGTACATGATTGCTCCTCCTTTTTTATGGCGCAGTTTAATATTTGATATGTCTGGTTTATTTGTCGTACTGCTGTATTTTATCCAAACGGGACAGGTAGGTTTCAACATAGCCGCACTGAGGACAGACCGCGGCCTTCAACTCTCCAAAGTAGTTTTTGGGCAGCATCCCCGACGTTTCCGGCCTGGTCACTCTCAGTTTGTCGGAGTTCATAGTGGCACGGATATCCAATCCCTCCAGCATTTCCGTGTTGCAGCGAATACACATTCTCATATTTGCAATCCTCCTGCCGTCCGCTTTTCCGGCTGTTTTCGTTCCAATTTTTACTATTTTTTCGCGTATGATCAGCGCTCTGTTTCAAAGACCAGATCCATGTCCTTAATCTTTCCATAGTCGCTGATATTCGTGGGAATGTAGCCCACATAGCTGTATCCCTTGGCAGCGTAGGCGTCAATAATCGCCCGGTGTTCCTCAGATTTGGCGCCGCAAAACTTGCCGATGTGGACATTGACATACTCGTACTTTTTCATGACCGGCCTCCTTCCCTTTTTTGTATACCGGATCGTTTTGAATATACCACAAGCGGGTGCAGAAAGCAAGGGCGTTCGGTTTTCATTTCTTATTACAAAAGTGTTGCAGTCTGAAAAACACGGCGGGACAGGGGCGGCAAAAGGAAATCTGTACCGCTCCAAAAGCAGTCCGCAGGCGAAGCGGACCCCTTTTCCTGTACATTCTGCCAAAAACCAGCGGCGGAATGCAAAATTTTCCACAAATATTTTTTCCTGCCCTGGCTCATACTACCCCCAATCTTGGAGGTGGATCATGAAGAAGCTATCAGAGAATTACATGGAAAATGTGCGTCAGCTCGACCAGCTTTTGGGCGTCGGGCGGAGCGTGGACATGGTGAGCCGGGACTACGTGATCGGCGGGCGGCGGGCCCGTCTCTGGGTGGTGGACGGCTATGGGAAGGACGAAACGCTGGAGCGCATGGGCGCGTTCTGGCTTTCACAGGGGCTGGAAAGCCTGGAAAATCTGAAAAATATGCAGGAATTCTCGGACCGCTTTATCACGTTTTCGGAGACGGATGTCGCCGACGACGTGGATGAGCTCGTCACGGCTGTCTTTATGGGAAAGACACTGCTGCTGGTGGAGGGACTTCAGGGCGCGGCCCAGATCGACGCGAAGGACTACCCGGGCCGCGGCGTGGAGGAGCCGCCGGACGGCAAGGTCCTGCGGGGGTCCCACGACGGCTTCGTGGAGGCGGTGGTGCCCAACATGGCCCTCCTGCGCCGCCGTATCCGGGACACACACCTTACGATGGAGGGCCACAAAGTAGGGGCGCGTTCCCATACGGATGCAGTGCTGTGCTATCTGGACGACAAGGTGAATTTGGAACTTCTGGAGGAGATCCGGAGGAAGCTGCGGGAGATTGACGTGAATTCACTTTCCATGGCCCAGGAGAGCGTAGCAGAGGCGATTCGGCCGAAACAGTGGTATAATCCCTTCCCGAAAGTGCGGTATACGGAGCGCCCAGACAGCGCCGCCGCCAGCATTATGGAGGGTAATATCGTGCTGATGGTGGACAACAGTCCGTCGGTGATGATCCTGCCCACCACCTTTTTCGATTTTACCCAGGAGGCCAACGAGTTTTATTTCCCGCCCCTGATCGGCACGTATCTGAGGCTTCTCAGAATTGTGGTCTTTTTGATCTCGCTTCTGATCACGCCGACCTGGTATTTAATGGTAAAAGAAACAGGCAGATTACCGGAGTCCCTCAGCTTCTTGACTTCACCGGAGCCAGCGTCCTTGGATCTGCTCTGGCAATTACTTGTAGTTGAATTTTTGATAGATGTCCTAAAGCTGGCGTCCCTGAACACCCCGGATTCCCTATCGAACTCGTTCTCGATGCTGGGCGCTCTCATCCTGGGCGATTTCGCCGTCCAGGCAGGCTGGCTAGGCCCGGAAGTCCTGGTGTATATGGCCTTCGTCTCCGTCGCCAGCTTCGCCCAGCCCAGCTACGAACTGGGCTACGCCTTCAAGCTCCTGAGAGTAGTCCTCCTAATCCTGACCGCAGCATTTGACATCTGGGGCTACGCCCTCGGCATCGCCGGAATCCTCCTCCTCCTCGCCACAACCAAACCCATGGTCGGCAAAGGCTACCTCTACCCCCTGTTCCCCTTCAACGCCCAAGCCCTCCGCCGTCTCCTGCTCCGTGAACCCATCAGCCGGAGCAACACGTAAATGCCATGCCTACGGGGGGCTGCCAGCCGGGCTTCCGGCCTCCGGCGGCTTCCTTTTCTCGAGAGAAAAGGAAGCGAAAAGAGCTTTCATACCGCTCTATACCCTGGTGGTTGAATTGGCCTGTCACACGGTGACGTGAGAAGTGCGTGTGGGGCATACCTGGCCGGTATGCCCCACAGATTTTCTTTATTTGGACGTAAAAAAATCCGTGGTCCTTACCTTGAGCAAGGTAAGGACCACTTTGCAGCTTCCCCGTTACGGCGCTACAAGCCATAACGCCCACCAGATTCGCGTCGAGTTAAAGCTCTTTTTGGTTACTTTTTCTCTCGAGAAAAAGTGACCCGCCGGAGGCGGGAAGCCCCGCTGGCAGCCCCCCGTAGGCAGGCACCCCCTCAGTCCTCGATGCTGATCGCACTCACGGGACACTCGTCCCGCGCATTCTGCGCGGATTCGAGGGCGGAGTCGGGGAGGTCGCCGGCGTGGGCGAAGCCGTCGTCGCCCATCTCAAATATGCCCGGGCATACGTTCGTGCAGAGGCCGCAGCCGATGCAGTTCTCGTTTACTGTCGCTTTCATTTCTTGTCCTCCGTGTCGGTGGTTCGTTTTCGTACAGGTGGGATTTTGCTCCCTTTTTTCTTTTCTGTACTGGGGTAGGTTGTCCATTTTGCTCTGTTTCATTCAGATTGCAAAATTTCTACCCGGTCTGCTCCATAGTAGCGGAAAAGCGCGGCGGCCTCCGGGCCGATGCGCTCGCCGGAAATCGCTATGGGAACCGCGGGGGGACAGGAGACGGTGGGCGCTCCGCAGATTTTGTTCAGGCTTTCGGTGCGGTGGACCGTTGCGCGGTTGGGGGAGAAAATGGCTTCGCGGATGGAGAGAATGCGCTCGCCTTTTGCTATAGGCAGGGCGGGGTGGGGGATTGGGGGCTTTTGGATGGCGCAGTCCAGAGAATCCGCCGCCCATTGGAGGTCCTCCGGCGTGTTTTCCGGGGATACCATCAGGACACAGTAGTCGCGGTCTGCGTATTCTGGCTCTACACTTCCCGTCCGCAGGAGCTCCGCCAGTTCCTGGCCATCCCAGCCCCAGGCGGCGGCGTCTATGGTCAGTTTCAGGGGTTCCTGGCCAGTTAGGGTCCAGCCGCGGGCGGTCAGGGATTTTTTCAGGGCGTTCAAGCGCTGGATTGTTTCGGCGAGGCGGGCGGGATAGTCTTCCGCTAGGCGGGCGTTGCAGAGGTCCAGGGAGGTCAGGATCAGATAGGATGGGCTGGTAGAGCCGAAGAGGGCTAGGGCGTGTTTTGCCTGCTCGCGGAGAAGGGGCGGTGCAATTTTTGAAATGTGCAGGTACGCGCCTCCCGTGAGGACCGGGAGGGTCTTATGGGCGGAGTCACAGCAGGCGTCTGCGCCTTGGTCCATGGGGTGGAGGGAGGGGCGGAGGAAGCGGAGATAGGCGCCGTGGGCGTTGTCTACCAGCAGGAGGGTTTTGTGGGCGTGGCACACCGCCGCCAGGGAGGCGATGTCCTGCATGTTGCCCAGGTAGTCGGGGCTGGTGACGTAGACGGCGGCGGGGGGCGTTTCCATAGTCGAGAGGGTTTCATCGAGAGTTTTGGCCGTGACAGGGCAGGCGCAGAGGGATTGCGTCTGGGCGCTCTCCGGCCAGAGCCAGACCGTCTCGAAGTCCAGGAGGGCGGCGGCGTAGACGTAGGATTTGTGGACGTTCCGCGCGGCCACGATGACGGGGGGCGTTCCGGCGGGGCGGTTTTGCAGGGCCAGAAAGAGCATAGCGCGAATGCACTGGCTGGAGCCTTCCGTGGAGTAGAAGGTTGCGCCGGAGCCGAAGAGGCGGGCGGCATTGCGCTCGCTCTCCGCGATGGGGCCCGACGCTTCGTAGAGGGAATCCGCGCCCTGGATCTCCGTGATGTCCCAGGGCTCACAGCCTATGGGGCCTGTGCCCTTGTGGCCCGGCATGTGGAAGCGGCAGGTGCCCTCCCGCTCGTAGCCCCGGACAACATCTGCAATGGGCGTTCTCATGGCTCGGACGCGTCTTCCTGCTCCGCGTCTGCCTGCTCCGCCGCTTTCAGCATGATGGCGCACTCGATCCGCTTGCGGAACAGCTCACAGCCTGCCTCGTAGACGCCGCGGATGGAGCCGGAGGCGTGGTAGGCGTTGGCGGCACAGCCGCCGGAGCAGTAGAGCTTCGCCCAGCAGTCCGCGCAGGCGGGACGGGCGTAGGCGTTGCAGGCGCGGAATTCCTCGCGGAGGGTTGGGTTCGTCACACCGTTCCAGACGTCGCCCAGCCTGTAAGCCTCCTCGCCTACGAACTGGTGGCAGGGGTACAGGTTGCCCCAGGGGGTGACGGCCATGTACTCCGTGCCGGAGCCACAGCCGGAGATGCGCTTGTAGACGCAGGGACCGCCCTCCAGGTCCAGCATATAGTGGTAGAAAGTGATGGGGCGGCCTTCCCGGCGGCGTTTCAGCATTTCTTTCGCCAGGAGTTCGTACTGCTCTTTTACGATTTCGATGTCCTCGGTTGTGAGGCCCGCCGGGTCGCCGGGGGCGCAGACCACCGGCTCCATGCTCAGCTCCGTGAAGCCCAGGTCCGCCATGTGAAGCACATCCTGAACAAAATCGGGGTTGGCGTGGGTGAAGGTGCCCCGCATGTAGTAGCGGGTGCCGCCGCGGGATTCCACCAGTTTCTGGAACTTCGGCACAATGCGGTCGTAGCTGCCGTTTCCGGCGTAATCAACCCGAAGGGCGTCGTGGATTTCCTTCCGGCCGTCCAGGGAGAGGACCACATTGTCCATCTCGCGGTTGGCGAAGTCGATGACCTCGTCGTCGATGAGCATTCCGTTGGTGGTGAGGGTGAAGCGGAACTTTTTGCCGTGGGGGGCCTCCTGGGTGCGGGCGTAGGCTACCAGTTGTTTTACTACGTCCCAGTTCATGAGGGGCTCGCCGCCGAAGAAGTCCACTTCCAGGTTGGTTCGGGAGCCGGAGTGGGCGACGAGGAAGTCCAGGGCCTGTTTTCCGACTTCGTAGGACATGAGGGCGCGTTCACCGCGGTACTTGCCCTGGCTGGCGAAGCAGTAGGAACAGTTGAGGTTGCAGGTGTGGGCCACATGGAGGCAGAGGGCCTTTACGATGTCGCCGGAGCGCTCCTTGAAGGTCCCGGCGAGGCCGGCGAAGGTATCGGGTGTAAAGAGCTTCCCGGCGCGGCGAAGGGCGTCCACGTCCTCCCAGCAGGCGCGCAGTTCGTCCTCGTTCACGTCCGGACGGTCCCGGTACTTCTCCAGCAGCACGGAAACGATTTCATCCTGGGACCGATCCTGAAAGAGGGCGATCAGGTCATAGGCCACGTCATCCACCACATGGATGCCGCCGGAACAGGTATCAAGCACGATATGAAAGCCATTGAGAATATATTGATGTACCAAAAGAACCACACTCCTAAAGTAAAAAAGTGATCTGCCAGGGTCCAGGGAGGCGCGTGCCTCCCTGGTGGGAGTCCAGAGGGCAAAGCCCTCTGGCCGCCGGAGGCCCCCCGTCCCTCGTCCCTCGTCCCTCGTCCCCCCCGCGGGGCCTGGCACGCACCACAGGCATAGCAAAAGCGCCGCCGGGTGGCAGCGCTTTTCGGCGGGGGTGTTACTTCTGCTTGTTTTCACACTTCTGGTTGGCGACGCCGCAGGAGGTTTTGCAGGCGGACTGGCAGGAGGTCTGGCATTCGCCGCAGCCGCCCTTTTTCGCGCTTTCGCAGAGACTGCAGGTTTCCAGGGTTTTGATTCTCTTCATGGCTGTTTTCTCCGTTTCTCTCAGATTGTTCCGCCGTTGGAGGCGGGGTGTTATCTCTGGCAGTATAGCATACCGGAAGGGGAAAGTCAAGGACTGCGTTTAGGGTTTTCGGGCCGTTCCGCGCTGTGCAAACTCTCCGTATCCGCCTGGCGCGGCCCTGTGAATTTCCTTGACAATCCTACCCGGCGTGGTAAAATAATAGAAGCTGAATTTATAGAGAAGCGCCGCCTCCCGCCTGCCGGGGAGGCCGCAGACATCCTTCGTGCGCATGACGGCGGCGGGATTCACAGAGTACGAACGCGAGGCACGGCCCGCCGCTCCGAGCGCCGCGGCCCGCCCTCCGGCGGACTATATCACCCTGCGCTGAGCCGCGGGAGACAGGGGGCCGTATGGACCATAACAAGAAACGACTGATTCTTCCTGGGGCGCTGGCGGCCTGCCTGCTCCTGGCGCTGCTGGTGGGCGGGACCTTGTTCAGCCGCTACCTCAAAGCCCAGATCGCCGAGGAGCGGACCACACAGCTCCTGGAGATCACCGCCCAGGTCCGGGTGAACCTGAGCAACGCCCTGGACGCCCACTGGACTTACATCACCGCCGCCGTGAACCTCCTGGAGCAGGTGTCCATCCCCTCGGGAGAGGCCGCGCCGGAGGCCGTGGGGGAGCTGGAGCGCCTCCTGGGCCTGGACCGCAACACCACCGCCATGCTGATGCTCCTGGACAGCCAGGGGAACTGCTGCGACTCCACGGGCCGCCACGGCGTCTGGGCCGACATCGACCTTGTATCCACCGGGGAGGAGCGCTACACCTTCATCACCGACAGCAGCCTCTACAACGGCTACTGGGCCTTCGTCCAGCGGCTGGACAGCCCCCTGGAAACCGCCGACGGCGCCGTCCGCTTCACCCACGCGGTGCTTTTGAAGGACGTACGCACCCTGACGGACTACTATAACACCGCCGCCTATGGCAGTCAGAGCGAAACCTACATCCTCAAAAGCGACGGCACCCGGATGCACAACGGCCTGGCCGAGGACCGGACCATCCAGTCCTACAACGTCCTGAAAGACCTGGAGGAGATGGAGGACCAGGCCCTGCCGGACCTCCGCGCCACCCTCAGACAGTCCCATATCCTCAGCGCCAGTTTCCGCTACAACGGCACGGAATACTACTACTGCCTCACCTCCCTGGAGAGCTACGGCACCCTCCTCCTGTTCCTGATCCCCGCGGAGCTGGTGGCCTCCAGCACGGTGAACATGGTGCAGACCGTCATCCGGACGCTGCTGCTCCTGTCCATGTTCCTGGTGGCCATGCTGTTCCTGGCCGTGGGGGCCGTTCTGCGCCAGCAGATGAGCGCCCGGCGCTTCCTCCAGGAGCAGGAGAGCCTTCGCCAGCAGGAAGCCCTGAACCAGCAGCTGGAGGAGTACAACACCATGCTGGCCCAGTCCAAGGAGGCGGCGGAGCAGGCGTTCCGCATCGCCGAGGACGCCAACCGCGCCAAGAGCTCCTTCCTCTCCAACATGTCCCACGACATCCGCACCCCTATGAACGCCATCGTGGGCTTCGCCGCCCTCCTCTTCCGGGACGCGGAGAGCCCGGAGAAGGTTCGGGAGTACACAAAGAAAATCACCGCCTCCAGCCAGCACCTTCTGGGGCTCATCAACGACATCCTGGACATCAGCAAAATCGAGGCGGGGAAAACCGTGCTGAACCTCTCCGACGAGAACATTGTGGACCTGATTGAAAATATCGACTCCATCATCCGGCCCCAGATGAAGGCCAAAGGGCACAACTTCGAGGTCTACAGCGTGGACGTGAAGCACGAGCACGTTATCATGGATAAGCTGCGCCTGAACCAGATCCTACTGAACCTGCTGTCCAACGCGGTGAAGTACACGCCGGACGGGGGGCAGGTGACCCTGACGGTCCAGGAGCTGCCCCAGTACGCCAAGCAGCTGGCCCAGTACCGCTTCATCGTCTCCGACAACGGCTACGGCATGAGCCCGGAGTACGTGGAGAAAATTTTCAGTGCCTTCACCCGTGAGGAGGACAGCGTCACCAACAAGATCCAGGGCACGGGGCTGGGCATGGCCATCACAAAGAACCTGGTGGACCTGATGGGGGGCCATATCACGGTGGACAGCGTGAAGGGGGCGGGCTCCACCTTCACGGTGGACCTGAACCTGCGGATCAGCGAGCAGGCGGTGGACCACGACTTCTGGAAGAAGAACGGGCTGACCCGGCTCCTGGCGGTGGACGACGAGGAGGTCATCGGGCAGAACATCCAGATGGTGATGCGCTCGGCGGGGGTGTCGGTGGACTGCGCCCTGGATGGCCGGACGGGCCTGGCCATGGCCATCGAGGCCCACGAGGCGGACCGGGGCTACCACATGATCCTCCTGGACTGGAAAATGCCCGGCATGGACGGCATCGAGACGGCCCGGCGCATCCGCCAGGCCCTTCCGGCGGACATCCCCATCCTGATCCTCACCAGCTACGACTGGCCGGAGCTGGAGGAAGCGGCGGGGGAGGCTAGGGTGGACGCCTTCATGCCAAAGCCCTTCTTCCTCACCAGCTTCCGCCAGAAGGTGGAGGCCGTTCTGGCCCGCGGGGCAGGCAAGGAGGACGCCGGCGGCGCCGGAGAGGAGCGCAGCGTCCTGGAGGGCCTGCGCATCCTGGCGGCGGAGGACAACGAGATCAACGCGGAGATTCTCACGGAGCTGCTGGACATGTCGGGGGCCTCCTGCGACGTGTTCGAGAACGGGCAGCTGGCGGCGGAGGCCTTCGGCCGCTCGGAGCCGGGGGCGTATGATCTGATTCTGATGGACGTGCAGATGCCGGTGATGAACGGGTACGAGGCGGCGCGGGCGATCCGGGCCTCGGAGCACCCTCTGGCGCGGACGATTCCGATTATTGCCATGACCGCCAACGCGTTCGCGGAGGACATCAAGGACGCCCTGGAGGCGGGGATGAACGCCCATGTGGCAAAGCCGGTGGATATGGCGGTGCTGGAGCAGACAGTCAGGAAGGTGCTGGAGGAGTGCGGGGGGGATTGATGTTGGGATGGGGGGCGCGGCAGCGTCCCCTTCCTTCGTCTTCCGTAACTCCGCCCGCAAACCAGGCGGAGGAGGCTGTCCAATGGGAATTATTCAAATTTACGTGAACATATGCTTACTATAACTGTTCTTTTGTCATGACATGAAATTATTTTTTGATTATTAACAGCAAGCTATTGACAGGAGAACAACAGCGTGCTATTATATATCCCAAGGAGGTGAAGCCCGTGAAAGAAAGAATGACCTGCGTAACGCTGATCAAGCAGATCCATGACGGGCTGGAAAAGCAGGCCAACAACTCCCTGCGCACCCAGGACCTCACCATGTCCCAAGTGGGGGTGCTGATTGAACTCCGTTTTGCGCCGGAAAAGCAGATGGCCCTAAAGGAATTGGAACGGCGGCTCCATGTGGCGCAGTCTACCGCCGCCGGGATTGTGGCACGGCTGGAGCAGAAGGGGTTTGTGGAGGGGTTCGGCGACGCAAGCGACCGCAGGATCAAAATGCTCCGCATTACCCCTGAAGGGGAGGCGTGCTGCCAGATTGCGGACCAGCATATGGCGGCGTTCGAGGAAACCTTGCTCTCCGGCTTGACCGAAGCCGAACGCACTACATTTGTTGCTCTGTTGAAACGGACAGCAGGCAATTTGAAATAAATGTCCGCCCAGCAACGGGCATTTATTTCAGGCAAATCAACAGCATGATATTAACAGCAAGCTTACAATTACATTAAGGAGGTCTTTGTATGAACAACTCGAAAGCGGTAGAACTCTTTGAGAAAGCCCCTGTGTCCCAGGCCGTACTGCAAAACGCCCTGCCCGCCATGGCCGCGATGCTGATGGTGCTGATCTACAACCTGGCGGACACGTTCTTTATCGGCCAGACCCATGACGCACTCCAGGTGGCGGCGGTGTCCCTGGCGATGCCTGTGTTCCTGATGTTCATGGCCGTCGGCACGGTGTTCGGCATGGGCGGCACTTCGGTGATCTCCCGCGCGCTGGGGCAGGGCCGGACGGAATACGCCAAGAAGGTCTGCTCGTTCTGTATGTGGGGATGCGTCGTTGTCGGCGTAGTTATGTCGGTGCTTTTCCTCATTTTTATGGATGAAATTCTGTCCCTGGTGGGAGCAAGCCCCGACACCTGGGACTACGCGAAATCCTATCTTACTATTGTCAGCATGGGCGGGCCGTTCGTGCTGATTTCCAACTGCTATTCCAACGTGGTCCGCGCCGAGGGCCGGTCAAGCCAAGCCATGATGGGGCAGATCATTGGCAACTTGCTGAATGTCATTCTTGACCCGATTATGATACTCGGTTTTGGCTGGAATATCGCAGGCGCGGCGATTGCTACGGTGATTGGAAATGTGGCTGGCGCTGTTTACTACATCCTCTATTTCGTGCGGGGCAAATCTGCTTTGAGCGTCAGTATCAGGGACTTTACGCTGAAAGACCAGGTGTGCAGCGGTGTTCTGGCCATCGGTGTTCCGGCGGCGCTGGGCTCCCTGCTGATGAGCGTTTCCCAGATCATCATCAACAGCCAGATAACCCGGTATGACGATATGGCGGTGGCCGGGATGGGGGTTGCGATGAAGGTCGTGACCATCACCGGAATGGTCTGCATGGGGCTTGTGCAGGGTGTCCAACCGCTGCTGGGCTACTGCGTGGGGTCGAAGCTGTGGGAGCGGTTCAAAAAGGCGCTGCGGTTCTCACTGGTTTTCTCGCTGGCGCTGGGGGTGGCCCTGACGGTCATTTGCTACCTGTTTGTCAATCAGATTGTGGGGGCATTCCTGACGGACGTAAACGCCTATTCCTACGCCGTGCAATTCTCCTGCATTCTGCTGACCACAAGCTCTCTGTTCGGCGTGTTCTATGTGCTGATCAACACACTGCAAGCGATGGGAGCCGCCACTCCTGCCCTGGTGATCAATTTGAGCCGTCAAGGGATCATCTTCATCTCGGCTCTGTTCATTTTGCAGGCGGCGATTGGCATCACCGGCCTTGTGTGGGCGCAGCCGGTGGCGGATATTCTTTCCATCGGTCTGGCATTGTTCCTCTATGTCCGGGTCTCCCGGAAGATGATGCTTGAAGGCAAGTGAGGAAATAAACATGATGGATAGAAGTGAAATTCTGGATATTCCCCTGCCGGACGACAATGCTTTTACAATATTTATTCTGCACTATAAGCAGTTGATGGCCCTGTACGAAAGTGCGATCCGCTGTGTTGCCATGCGCCTGGACATCATGGAAACGGTGGTTGTAGTAATTACGATATTCAAGAAATTCCTTCCAGCATGGTTTCTACCACCAGCCTCTTGAATTCTGCTGCGTATTGCTTCTTTGGCACTCCCTTTGACATAATAAATCACCCCATTTGTTTTCAGTATACCATACTGTCTAACAAATGGGGTGCAGTTCGGCAAAGGCCGCTTCTTCGCGAAAAAACGCTGTTCCTATTAAACAAGCACAGTCAGCGGGGTCCAGGCCGGAAGCCCGACCGGCGGCCGGAAGCCCGACCGGCGGGCGGGAGCCCGGTCGGCGGGCGGGAGCCCTCAGCCCCCCAGGTACGCCTTCTTAATCGCAGGCGATTCCAGCAGTTCCTTCCCGATGCCGGTCGTTACGATTTTGCCGGTCTCCAGGACGTAGCCGCGGTCGGCAATGGAGAGGGCGGCCTGGGCGTTCTGCTCCACCAGGAGGATGGTGGTGCCGGACTTGTGGAGGCTTTGAATGATCTCGAAAATCTGCTCCACCAGAATCGGGGCCAGGCCCATGGAGGGTTCGTCCAGCATCAGGAGCTGGGGGTGGCTCATCAGGGCGCGGCCCATGGCCAGCATCTGCTGCTCGCCGCCGGAGAGAGTGCCCGCCACCTGCTTGCGCCGCTCCTTTAAGCGTGGAAACTGCTGGTAGACCATCTCCAGATCCGACTCCGCAGGCTTGCCGCTCTGGGTGTAGGCCCCCATCTCCAGATTTTCCTGGGTGGTCATCTGGAGAAAGACGCGGCGTCCCTCCGGGACCAGGGCCAGGCCCTTCGCCACAATCTTGTGGGGCGCAATCCTGGACAGCTCTTCGCCCATGAAGCTCACGGAGCCCGTCTTGCTCCGCAGGAGGCCGGAAATCGTGTTCAGGGTTGTAGACTTCCCCGCACCGTTGGCCCCGATCAGGGTCACGATCTCCCCCTTCTCCACCTGGAAGGAGACGCCTTTGATGGCGTGAATGCTGCCGTAGTAGACGTTGATGTTGTCTACCTTCAAAATGGTTTCCATCCTCACGCCTCCTTCTTCTTGCCCAGGTACGCCTCAATGACCGCCGGGTTCGCCTGGATGTCCTCGGGGCTTCCCTTGGCGATCACGCGCCCGAAGTTCAGCACGCAGATGCCCTCGCAGATGTTCATTACCAGGTTCATGTCGTGCTCGATCAGCATGACCGCAATCTGGAACGTGTCGCGGATTTTCCGAATGTTCTCCATCAGCTCCGCCGTCTCCGACGGGTTCATGCCCGCCGCCGGTTCGTCCAGGAGCAGCAGGGACGGGTTCGTCGCCAGGGCCCGGACAATCTCTAAGCGGCGCTGGGCGCCGTAGGGCAGGGAGCCCGCCCGCACCTTCGCCAGTTCTTCCATGTGGAACAGGGACAGCAGTTCCAGGGCCCGCTCGTGGGCCGTCCGCTCCTCACGCCAGTAGCGGGGGAGGCGGAAAATACCCTCCCACATGTTGTAGTGCATCTGGTTGTCCATGGCCGTCTTCACGTTGTCCACCACGGACAGGTCCTGGAAGAGGCGGATGTTCTGGAAGGTCCGGGCGATGCCCGCCCGGTTCACTTTGATGGTGTCCATGCCGTGGGTGTCCATACCGTCCAGGAGGATGGTGCCCTTGGTGGGCTGGTACACCTTCGTCAGGAGGTTGAAGACCGTGGTCTTTCCCGCGCCGTTGGGGCCGATAAGGCCCGCAATCTCCGTGCGGCCTATGGTCAGGTTGAAGTCCTCCACGGCCTTCAAGCCGCCGAAGGTGATGCCCAGGTTGATGCACTCCAGAATCGGAGCCTTGTTGATATCCCGCTCCGGGATCAGACTGTCAGAGGGAATGGGAACCAGCTTCGCCATCTCAGACCGCCTCCTTCTTGCTGTTCCTGCGCCGGAACTTGTTCTTGAACCGGTCCAGATAGGCCCGGAGAGTGGGGTTGTTCGTCGCCAGCATTACCAGAATCAGCACAATCGCATAGACCAGCATCCGGTAGTCCGCAAACTGCCGCAGGGCTTCCGGGAGAATCGTCAGCACCGCCGCCGCAATGATCGAGCCCAGCATGTTCCCCAGGCCCCCCAGCACCACGAAGACCAGTACCAGGATCGAGGTGTTGAAGTCGAACTTGGTTGCCACGATTGTGGAGTAGTTCATTGCAAAGAGCGTTCCGGCCGCGCCCGCCAGGGCCGCCGAGGTCACAAAGGCGATCATCTTATACTTCGTAATGTTGATGCCGATGCTCTCCGCCGCGATCCGGTTGTCCCGAATCGCCATGATGGCCCGACCGTCCCGGCTCTTTACCAGGTTGAACACGATCAGCAGCGTCACCATCACCAGCACGAAGCCCGCCGAAAAGGTGGAAATCTTCTGGATGCCGCCCATACCCATGGGTCCTGCGATGATCAGCTTTCCGCCCTCCGCCAGGTCCGTCTTGTCCTCCAGGAGGCTCATGTGAAGGCCGCTGCCGTCCAGGCCCACATACAGGTTCGTGAAAATCGTCTTGATGATCTCGCCGAAGGCCAGGGTCACAATTGCCAGATAGTCGCCTTTCAGGCGCAGAACCGGGATGCCGATCAGGAAGCCCGCTACCGCCGCAAAGGCCGCGCCCACAACCATGCTGATGGCCAGACGCACCGGCGCAAAGGGGATGATCTCCTGAAGCGACGCCGCCGCCACTACGCCCATGAACGCGCCGACGCTCATAAAGCCCGCGTGCCCCAGGGACAGCTCGCCCAGGATGCCGACGGTCAGGTTCAGCGAAACCGCCATGACCACGTAGGCGCAGATGGGCACCAGCATTCCCTTCAAGGAAGAGCTGAGAGACCCCATCATCACCTGGAGAATGACAAAAGCCAGGATCACCAGTCCATAGGTGAGGTAGTTCCGCCGTGCGGTTTTGCCTAATTTTTTGAAATAAGCCATCGTTCCACCTCACACTTTCTCCCGCATCTGCTTGCCCAGCAGACCCGCGGGCTTCACCAGCAGCACCACTATCAGCACGCCGAAGACAATCGCGTCGCTGAGCTGCATGGAGATGTAGGCTTTGGCGAATGTTTCAATGACGCCCAGGAGCAGTCCGCCCAGGAAGGCCCCGGGAATGGACCCGATGCCTCCGAACACTGCCGCGGTGAAGGCTTTGATGCCGGGCATGGAGCCGGTGGTGGGCACCAGCGTCGGGTAGGCGGAGCAGAGCAGCACGCCGGCAATGGCCGCGAGGCCGGAGCCAATGGCGAAGGTCATGGAGATGGTGCCGTCCACGTTGATGCCCATGAGCTGCGCCGCGCCCTTGTCTTCGGAGCAGGCCCGCATGGCTTTGCCCATTTTCGTCTGGCTGATGAACGCCATCAGTCCAATCATGATGACAAGGCAGGTGATAATCGTCACGATAGTGACGTAGGAAATGGTCAGCTGCCCATCAAACAGCCGGAGGCTGTTGGTCACTTCTTCCCCGGCCTCCGCGTTCCCAAGTGTAAAGAATGCGGGGAACATTTTCGGATTAGAGGACCACAGCAAAAGAGCGCTGTTCTGCAAAAAGTAGCTGACACCAATGGCAGTAATCAGAACCGCCAAGGACGGAGCCTGCCGCAAGGGCTTGTACGCCAGCCGTTCCACGGCCATACCAAGAATGGTACAGACCACAACGGCCCCAAGAATCCCCACCACAGGCGGAAGCCCATAGGACGACACAGCAAAGAAGCAGATGTAAGCGCCGACCATGATCACGTCTCCATGAGCAAAGTTCAGCATTTTAGCGATACCGTAGACCATGGTATATCCCAAGGCAATAATGGCGTAGATACTCCCCAGGCTGATACCGCTGATCAGGAAGTTGAGAAATGACATTCACCACACCTCTTTCAGAAAGTAGATCTATGGAGTGCGTATCTGAAAGATACCGCACCAGCAGTATTTTTCAGATACGCGCCCCGTGTGCATACGGGGGGCCTCCGGCGGCTTACTTTTTCTCGAGAGAAAAGGAAGCAAAAAGAGCTTTCATACCGCTCTATACTCTGGAGTTCGCGGAGGCGTCCCGCACGGTAACGGGGTGCCGGGGTGCGGAACCTTCCATTAGCATGGAAGGTTCCGCAGATTGTGTCTGGGTATCCCAGGCAGTCCTGGGTATCGTGGAAAACATACCCTGCGGGACCTGAAAGGTTCCGCACGCAAGCGCCTCCGTTACCGTGTGACAGGCCAAAACACCCACCAAGGTATAGAGCGGATCTAAAGCTCTTTTCGCTTCCTTTTCTCTCGAGAAAAGGAAGCCGCCGGAGGCCCCCCGTCCCCCGCGGGGGTAAGCACTCAGCTCACAGTGACGTATTCACCGCCCTGGATCTGCACGACGATGGGGGACTTGGTGACGGCGCCGTCAGCGCCCCAGGTGGCGTTGCTGCCGGTGAGGCCGTCGAAGCTCATGCTGGTGAACTGCTCGATCATGAGGCCGCAGAGTTCTTCGGCGCTCATGTCGGGGGTGGCTCCGGCGTTTTCGAGGGCCTGCTTGTAGGCGTAGACGCAGTCGTAGCCGTCGGCGGCGAACTGGTTGGGGACCTCGTTGTGGCGGGTCTTGTACTCGTTGACGAAGGAGGTGACCTTCTCGTCGTCAGAGTTGGCGTTGAAGGGGGTCAGGAGCATGACGCCCTCGGCCAGGGAGGTGTCGAAGCCGTCCAGGGTCAGGATGCCGTCCATGCCGTCCACGCCGAACCAGGCGGGGGCGTAGCTCACGGACTTCGCCTGGGCGAAAATCAGAGCCGCAACCTGATAGTACATGGGGAGGAACACCAGGTCCGCGCCCTTGCTCTGGGCGTCGGCAATCTGGACGGAGAAGTCAGTGGCGTTGCTGTTGTTGAAGTTGGTGTCGGAGACAACCTCCAGGCCCTGGTTGGCGCACTCGGCCATGAAGGTGTCGTAAATGCCCTTGGAGTACACGTCGTCATTCTTCCAGATGACGGCGATCTTGGTGCCCAGCTTCTTCTCCGCGATGCTCTGGGCGGCCAGGGTGCCCTGGGTGGGGTCGATGAAGCACATTTGGAACATGTTGTCCTTGCCCGCGGTGGTGGCGGTGGAGGAGGCGGAGGGAGTCAGGGCGAAAATACGGTCGGCGTAAGTCTCAGCCGCGGTGGCCTCGCAGGGGGTGGAGGTCACGGAGCCCAGGGAGATCTGCATGCCCCAGTCCTTCAGGCTGTTGTAGGCGTTGACGGCCTTCTCGGCGTCGTGGGCGTCGTCCTGGTAGTTCAGCTCGAACTGGATGCCGCCCATGGCGTTGATCTCGTCCACGGCGATCTGTGCGCCGTTGCGTGCGGCGTTGCCGTAGATGGCGGCGTCGCCGGTGAGGGGGCCGGTGCCGCCCAGCATGAACGCGCCGCCCTCGGCGGAGGAACCGGAATCGCCGGAGCCCGCGTCGCTGGCGGAACCGGAACCGCTGGAGCCCGCGTCGCCGGAACCGGAACCACTGGAGGCGCCGGAATTGGCCCCGCTGTCTCCGGAGCCGGAGGAACTGCCGCCGCAGGCGGCGAGGCTCAGCACGAGGGCCAGAGCCAAGAGGATGCTGCAAAACTTCTTCATCTTACTTTTCTCCTTTTGCGATAAAATATTATACAAAAAAGCAGCCCCGCCGTCCTGGCAGAGCCGCTTTGCTGTATCACTCTACAGCCGCGCGCCGCAGCCCGACGGACCATCTGCCCCGCGTACCAGGACTGCCAGACCTGCCAGCACCACCAGGATAATCCCCAGAACAGCGCCCACGCATACCAGGCCCGCCAGAAGTACGAAAATGAAAACGGACGCCACGATCATGGCGTCCGCGCAGTTGAAGGCATTGTAAAACGCGCAGGAGGAAGCGGCGTCTGCATGAGCGGCAGACGCAGTATGGCCCATAGCGGCTCTGAGCATAGCGGTCATCACGGCGTCCCCCTCTCGAAAAAATGACGGAAAATGGATGTTCCGCCCGAAATCCGCTTCCTATGCCCGCAGGGGCGGACAAAAACGGCATGGTGTTATTTTATCGGCCCCGCGGGCGAATGTCAACTGCCCGACCGCTGAAAATTATACGGAAAATCAGTGAAAATCCTGCCCCGTTTCGATGGATTTTACAAAAATGAGACGGCGCGGGCAAAAGGGGGCGCTGTTGTCTCTGTGGCGCAGACACTTTTCCGCCCGCCGGATACCCCTTTACAGCCGTCTCCCTTTCTGGTATCATGGGAACAAGGATTTGCCGGAATTCTATATGACAGGAGGCCGCTATGTTTACTTTCAACCATTTTAACTTCAACGTCACCGACCTGGACCGCTCCCTCCAATTCTACAAGGAGGCCCTGGGCCTGGAGCCGGTGCGGCGCAAGGAGTCCGCGGACGGCAGCTTTGTGCTGGTCTACCTGGGGGACGGGAAGACGGACTTCACCCTGGAGCTGACCTGGCTCCGGGACCACCCCCAGAAGTACGACCTGGGGGAGTGCGAGTTCCACCTGGCCTTGCAGGCCCAGGACTTCGACGCCGCCAAGGCCAGGCATGACGCCATGGGCTGCGTCTGCTTCGAGAATCCTACCATGGGCATCTACTTCATCTCTGACCCCGACGGCTACTGGATCGAGATCATCCCGGTCCGGTAATCCTGAACTTATTGAAACAGAGCGCGGAAACGGCACAGACCGCTTCCGCGCCCTGTTCTTTCTGCCCCCCTTATCCGCATAGCCTACGATAGAAATTGCGGAAAAGGAGGCACCCCGAATGGAGCAGGATTCCCTGTGCAAAAGCGTCTTCCAGTCCGGCGGCGAGCCGGACCCGGAGGCCCTGGCCCGCGCCCTGGCGGAGCTGATCCGCCGGACGGCGGACAGGCCCGACGCGGAGAGGCCGTCGTGAAAGCCGCCCTCTACTGCCGCCTCTCCGAGGAGGACCGCAGCAAGCGGAACCCCGAAGACGACAGCGGGAGCATCCAGAACCAAAAGGCCCTCCTGCTCCGCTACGCCGCCGAGCGGGGCTGGGAGGTCTACCAAATTTACAGCGACGACGACTACGCCGGTTCCGACCGCGCCCGCCCCGCCTTCAACCGCCTCCTGGCCGACGCGGAGGCCCGCCGCTTTGACGTGGTTCTGTGCAAAACCCAGTCCCGCTTCACGCGGGAGCTGGAGCTGGTGGAGAAGTACATCCACGGCCTCTTTCCCCTCTGGGGCATCCGCTTCATCGGTGTGGTGGACAACGCCGACAGCGCCGACCGCGCCAACAAAAAGGCCCGCCAGATCAACGGCCTGGTGAACGAGTGGTATCTGGAGGACCTGTCCGAGAACATCCGCAGCGTCCTCGACAGCCGCCGCCGGAGCGGGCTGCATATCGGGGCTTTCGCCCTCTATGGTTACCGCAAGGACCCCGATCACAAGGGGCGGCTTCTCGTCGACGAGGAGGCCGCCGCCGTGGTGCGGGAGGTCTACTGGCTGTTCTCTCAGGGCTGGGGAAAGAGCGCCATCGCCCGGTCCCTCAACGACCGGGGCGTCCCGAATCCCACGGCTTACAAGCGTTTGAAGGGCCTGCGCTACCGCCAGCCCAGGGGGAACGGCGGGGGCCTCTGGACCAGCGCCGCGGTGGCGTCCATGCTGCGAAATGAGATGTATGCCGGGGTGATGGTGCAGGGGCGCTATGGGAGTGTGTCGTACAAGGCCAGGGGGACGCGGGCAAGGCCGCGGGAGACGTGGTATCGGGTGGAGGGGGCGCTTCCGGCGGTTGTGACGCGGGAGGTCTGGGAACAGGTGCAGGCTATGCTGGAGCAGCGGGCGCGGCCTTTTATTGCCTGCGGCGGGCAGGCGGGGCTGTTTACGGGGAAGGTCCGCTGTGCTTACTGCGGACGCGCTTTGCGGGCCACGGGAAGTCGGGGGCGGCGGTATTTGCAGTGCCCTACCCGCCGCCTTGCCAAGGATGCCTGTCCCGGCGCGTTCGTCTCTGAGGCGCGGCTGGAAGGTATGGTTTCCGGCGAGCTTCGCCGTTTGGCGGACGCTTACCTCGATCAGGCGCTGCTGGCCTCCCTCCTTGCGTCCCAGGAGGACCCGCGTGAAAACGCTGAGCGCCAACGTTTGGAGGCGGACTGCGCCGCCTGGGAGAGGCGTTTAGGGGAGTTCACCGCCGCCCTTCGGGCGCTGTACCTGGACCGCGCCGCAGGGCGGATCTCTGAGGCGGATTTCTTCGCCCTCACGGAGGATTTTTCCGCCCAGCGGGACCGCCTCTCCGCCGCGCTTTCCGATGCCCAAGCGCGCCTCTTCCAGCCGCCGGAGGCGGCTTTGACCCCCGCGGGGCCGTACAGACCTCCGGAGCGGCTTTGCCGGGAGGCCGTGGAGATTTTGATCGAACACGTCGAAGTGGGACGGCGGGCAGAGGGGGAAGAAGGTCCTCCTATACAAATCTATTGGAAATTTTGAGATTGGGTGTTGTCACAATTCACAGGGGCTGTTATAATAGGGTTGTCTATCCGTGCAATCCCCAGGAAAATACTTCCGAACAGTGAAAGGAGAAACACAACATGAGCAAGATTCCTATGCCCTCCATGGAGAGCGTCCGCGCGTTCCGTGCGAAGCTGGAGACTCCGAAGGGCGTCTTCGGCCCCTTTATGATCACCGGCGACGCCGCCTTCGTCGAGGCCGCGGGCTACGCGGGCTATGACTTCGTCCTGCTGGACATGGAGCACGGCCCCGGCTCCTTCCAGAACCTCCAGAACCTGATCCGCGCCGCCAACGTGGCCAACGTCTTCCCCCTGGTCCGGGTCCCCCGCGGCACCGATATCTGGATCGACCGCGCCCTGGACGTGGGCGCCGGCGGCGTCCTGGTCCCCCAGATCGACACCGCTGAGCAGGCCCGCGCCGCCGTCTCCGCCGCCAAGTTCTCCCCCATGGGCACCCGGGGCACCTGCCGCTTCGTCCGCTCCGCGGGCTACGGCGCTATCCCTGGAAGCGACTACTTCTCCGAGGCCCAGGAAACCGTGGTGATCCTCCAGGCCGAGGGCAAGAAAGCCTTCGACAACCTGGACGAGATCCTGGAGGTTCCCGGCATCGACATGCTCTTCGTGGGCCCCTACGACCTCTCCAGCTCCCTGGGCCTCATCGGCCAGATCGAGCACCCGAAGGTCATGGACTACATCAAGGAAATCGTGCAGAAGGCCGGGGCCAAGGGCGTCAAAGTCGGCTGCTTCTCCGACAACCCCCACACCGCCCGGAAGCTCCGGGACCTGGGCGTCAAGTTCGTGGGCTACTCCTGCGACACCGCTATCTTCATGCGGGCCGCTATGGAGGACGTGGCCATCTTCGCCGAGTAAGCTCTCCCGTGTTTTCCCGCCCCCCGGCGCTCCCGCGTTGGGGGGCCTTTCCCTTCCCTCCGTCAAAGCGACGAATTTCATCCCAATATTTGGGTTTTCCCTTGACAAAAGGGACAAAAACCGCTAAAGTAGAGCTAGACTCTGCAAGAAGCGCGCGGCGCTCCCGGGGCCCCGCCCCGCCGGAGGGCCAATCATGAGAAAAGGAGAATCCACCATGCTCAACGCAATGATTGTCGAGCCCCAGGACAACGTCGTGGTCGCCATCGAGCCCATCAGCAAGGGCGACACCGTCACCTACACCTGCGGCGGCGAGGAGAAGAGCTTCACCGCCCTGGAGGACGTCACCATCTACCACAAAATCGCCGCCAGCGACATCCCCAAGGGGACCCCCATCAGCAAATACGGCGAGCACATCGGCTTAGCCGCCTGTGATATCAAGCAGGGCCAGCACGTCCACTGCCACAATCTGGAAGACCACCGTGAAAACCTGGATGACAAGGTGTGAGTGAAGGAGGAAGAAAGCATGAATTTTTACGGCTATAAGCGCCCCGACGGGCGGGTCGGCGTCCGCAACAAGATCCTGATTCTCCCCGCCAGCGTCTGCGCCTCCGATACCACCCGGATCATCGCCCAGCAGGTGGTGGGGGCCGTGACCTTCAACAACCAGCTGGGCTGCTCCCAGGTGGCCTCCGACCAGCAGTTCACCATGGACGTGATGGCGGGCTACGCCGCCAACCCCAACGTGTATGGCACTGTGGTCGTCTCCCTGGGCTGCGAGAACTGCCAGATGGACCTGGTGGTCAAGGCCATTCAGGAGCGGACCAACAAGCCGCTGAAGCAGGTCATTATCCAGGAGTGCGGCGGCACCCTCAAGGCCATTGACAAGGCCGTGCGCTACGCCAAGGAGATGGCCGGAGAGGCCACGCTGCTCCAGCGTGAAGAGTTCCCCATCTCCGAGCTGATCATCGGCACGGAGTGCGGCGGCTCCGACCCCACCAGCGGCCTGGCCGCGAACCCCCTGATCGGCAAGCTGAGCGACCTGATCGTGGAAGCGGGCGGCACCTCCATCCTCTCCGAGACAACCGAGTTCATCGGCGCGGAGCACATTCTGGCCCGCCGGGCCGCGACGCCGGAGATCCGGGACCGCATCTTCGAGATTGTCCACCGCTACGAGAAGGCCCTCAAGCTCCATGGCGAGGAAGTCCGGGAGGGCAACCCCTCTCCGGGCAACAAGGCGGGCGGCCTGAGCTCCCTGGAAGAGAAGTCTCTGGGCTGCATCCACAAGGGCGGGCACAGCCCCATCAACGCCGTGTATGACTACGCGAAGCAGGTGGAGGCGAAGCAGGGCCTTGTGATCATGGACACGCCGGGCAACGACCCGTCCTCCGTCTCCGCGATGGTAGCGGGCGGTGCGCAGGTAGTGGTCTTCTCCACGGGCCGCGGCACGCCTACGGGCAACCCCCTGGCCCCCGTGATCAAGATTACAGGCAACCGCATCACGTTCGCCAACATGGAGGACAACATCGACGTCGACGCCTCCCCGTACATCTACGGCGTGAAGACTCTGGACCAACTGGGCGAAGAGCTTTTGCAGCTGGTCCAGCAGGTAGCCTGCGGCAAGCAAACCAAGGCGGAATCCCTGGGCTACACCGAAATGGCCATCGCCCGCGTCTGCAACTTCGTCTAACCAAGGGAATATAAAAGCCCGCGCCCCCGGAGCACCATCCGGGGGCGCATATATTATAGTAAGGACTGATCTGCCAGGGTCCAGGGAGGCGCACGCCTCCCTGGTGGGAGTCCAGAGGGCAAAGCCCTCTGGACGCCGGAGGCCCCCCCGTATGCAGGCACCCCCTCAATCAATATGCCCCTCGATCTCCGCGGCGATTACAGCGTGGTCCTGTGTGCGGATGGCGGCGATGAGGCTGCGGTGTTTCTGGGGGATGGTGAAGAATTTGGGGGTTCCGCGTTTTACGCGGTTTTGGAGGTAGATGCGGCCGTAGAAGTGGGCGGCGAGGGATTCCCAGATGGAGATGAGGACGCGGCTGGTGCATTTGGTGACGATATAGCGGTGGAAATCCGCGTCGGTCTGGGACATGCCTTTCAGGTCCTGCTGGGCGACGTGCGTCTCCATCTTTTCAATATATTCCTCCAGGATTTCGTAGTCGCAGGGCTCAAACAAGATTGCGGCCTGACAGCAGGCGTAGTTCTCTATCATGCGGCGGATGGGCATGTAGACCTGATCGGCCTCCTCCGTGTGGAACTCCGCCACCCCGCTCCAATTGGCGCAATGCCTCCCGGATAGGGCCGCGGCTGATGCTGAGCTGGTTGGACAGGTCCGTCTCCGTCAGCTTTTCTCCGGGGGCGATGTCTCCGCTGAGAATGGCCTCCTTCATCGCCTCATAGGCCACGTCCCGCAAAGATTTCACCTGCTCCCGCTTCAGCTTGTATTCCATGAAAAGCCTCCTCGCTTTCCTTATTTTCCCTGTTTCCTATGCCGTGCGGGCATACACGCCCGCAAAGGAGAACCAGCCTCTGGGGTCCCGGAAGGCCCCCGTCAGTGTTTCCCGGAGCTCCCAGGCCGTGCCCTTCGTGTACAGGGGGGCCAGGATCGAATCCATCAGAAGAAGCTCCTCCGCGTCGTGGAGACATCCCATGCGGGCGGTGCCGTCGGCGGAAATGGCAATGATGCTCATCAGGGTGTCGTAGGCGCTGCTCTCGTAGCCCGCCACGTTGTTGTAGGCGCCGGTGGTCCAGTCCGACAGGAAGCACTCCGCGTCGTTCACCGCCGCGGTCAGGCGCAGGCCCGCCGCGGTGTAGTCGCCGCTGCGCAGGCGGCTCATCAGGGCCCGCTCCGTCAGGCCCATGGGGGTCACGGAGATACCCAGCACTTCCTCCCACTGGCGGCACAGCAGCTCCGCCGCCTCTTTCGCGCCGGGTTCGTCCTCCACATAGAGGTACTCCAGGGCCTCCACGTCCCCGCCGCTGTCGTAGCCCGACTCCAGAAGCACATCCCGGGCGCGGCGGCAGTTCTCCTCGTAGGCCGCGGGGTCGTTGTCCAGAAGGGGGCCTCCCACGGTGCGGAAGTCGCCCTCCTCATTCTCCGGCACCCCCGGCGGGACCACGCCCTCCGCCGCACGGGCCGAAGCGCCAGCCGCCTGGGCCAGGGCGTTCCGGTCCACCGCCAGGCACATGGCCTCCCGGAGGGAGGCGTCCGCGAAGGGCTCCTGGAGGCAGTTGAACACGGCTGTGTAAGTGGCCAGCTCCGGGAGCAGGGACCAGTTTTCCCCGGCGCTCAGCTCCGCCAGACGGGACTCGGGGAGGGGCCACACGGCGTCCGTGGTCCTGGAGGCGTACAGGTTTTCCGCGCCCTCCGGGTCCGCGAAGTAGAAGGTGATGCCGGCGGGGCCGTTCTGGGTGCTCCGGTAGCGCTCGTTCCGCTCCAGCTGGACGTAGTTGCCCTCCTGGTAGTCTACGGCGCAGTAGGGTCCGTTCGTCACCAGCAGGGTGGGGGCGGACCACCATTTTCCAGCCGCCAGTTTCAGCTTCTGCACGATATCCCGGCGCAGGGGCATGGTGGCCGGGGCCGTGCAGACCTCGTTCAGGAACCACTCGTGATGCCCGTCCAGGACCACCACCAGGGTGCTGTCATTTTTGGCGCTGACCTGCAAGAGGCTCATGTCCTTGCCGGCGCGGGCCTCCTGGTAGCCCCGCACCACGGACAGCAGGCCCGCGTAGGGGGAATTGCTGGCCGGGTCCGCCAGGCGCTGCCAGGCGTAGACGAAGTCGTCCGCCTTCACGGCCTGACCGTCGGACCAGCGGGCACTCTGGAGGCGGAAGGTGTATGTGACGGCAATGCCGCCCTCCACCGTTTCCTCGTCTACCTCGACGCTCTTCGCCATCCCGTTCACCACCGAGGTCTGCCCCGCCGCGTCTACGCTGACGCGCATCAAATTCTCGTAGAGGTGGGCCAGAATCGTCTGATCCCCCGCCTCCTCCGCATAAATCGGGTCCAGCGATACCGGCGCGTCCCCGACCGATACCGACAGGGACAGGCCCTCGTCCGCTTTTTTGCAGCCTGAGAGCAGCAATATCAACAGCGCCGCCAGCACCGCCGCTGTCAGACGCTTCGTCTTTTGTAAGTTCATCTGTACCTCCGAGCTCTGCAATCGGGGCTCCGCCCCGAACACCGCCAGATCGCGCGGTTTGGGGCCAGCTATCCCTTTAGCCGCATATACAAAAGCGGATACGGCCTTCCTTCCTCATCGCAATCTATACGCTTGTATATCTCAAATCCAAGATGTTCATAAAATCCAACTGCCTGGGGGTTCTGCTCGTTCACTGTCAGCTCCCGGACGCCGTACTCCTGAATTCCGAATTGAAGAAGCTGCCTCCCCAGCCCCTTTCCCCGCTCCGATGGGAAGAGAAAGAGCATTTCCAGCCGGCCCTGCTCGATTCCCATAAAAGCAGCCGGGACATCCCGCCGTCTCTCAGCGATGATCAGGTGGGCTACGCTGTTCAACGCCTGCGGAACATAGTCCTTGATTTGCATTATCTCCGCGTCGGAAAGAAACAGGTGCGTGGCGCGGACCGACTCTTCCCAGAGCGTCAAAAGGTTTTGTATCAGCAAAGGCGATCTTGTCTGCACCTCATAGAGCTTCATGTTGATTCTCTCCCTGCTCTGATCCCTCGTTCTGAAATTTTAAGACAGCCGCACAAAGGGGAGGCGGGGCATTTTTTTACCCGCTGCGGCCCTTGACGCACCCCGCTATTATAAGAAATTTTGCCCGCCTTGTAAAGTCAGGCGGGCAAAAAAGGGCCCCTTCTTTGGAAAGATTCAAAAAAATTTCAAATTTCCCTCCGGTTTGACGGGGGCTTCCCGGCATTTTTACCCGATGGTCAGACTCGCTCCCTCCGGGAGTATGGGCTCCAGAAGGAGGCGGACCGTCTTTTGGGCCGATGCCTCCGCCTCCTCCAGAAGGCCCTGGGCGATCGCTTTTTGCTCCACGGCGGCTTTCTGCTCCGCCTGGAAGGCTGTGAAATCCTCGATCGTGAAGGGGTTGAAGATGCTGGTGCGCTCGTCGAAGAGCTCCACGCTTTCCTCGTCCAGCTCGTGGGAGAGAATCTCCGCCTCCGGCAGCCTGACCCGGACCGACAGGCCCGATACGTCCAGCGTCGCTTTGCTCAGGTCTACGCCCGCCTTGATTTCGCCGTCGTAGGTCAGAATGAAGCGCTTCGTCGTGAAGGGGATTTTCACGCCGTAAAAGGTCCCGCTGCTCTCGAACTGGGCCATGTTCGTGTAGTGGTAGCTCGTGGTCACCAGCTCCCGGACCTCCGCCAGACGGTGCTCCAGAACCACCGCCGCAATCTCCGGTTCCTCCGGCTCCCGGGCCTCCCGGCGGCCCAGGAAAAAGCCCAGCAGACCCACCGCCGCACACAGCACAATCCCTGCCAGCAGATACTTCAAAGCCCGCCAGGGCCGCACCTTCTCCTCCCGCATGATTCAATCCCCCTCCCTCTGAAACTGCGCGAAATACGTCTGAAAACAGCATATCACAAATTGGACCACAGGTCAAACGCGGTTTTGCCGTCCGGCACGCCCACCGCCGCGGCGGGACGCGGAAATTGGCGGCGCTGATTTCGTGATTCGGCAAAATCACTAAATTTCAGTCGAAAACTTTGTGCAGAATTTTTTCAAAAAAATGAACCTGACGGCCATTTTTTTGCACCTATATACAGAGGGTTTGTTGGGACCTGCAAAGGAGGTGATTTTCTCTCAAACCTAGCAAATTCTCTAAAAACAAAGGAGGTTTTTTATGAAAACCAGACAATTCAAACGTCTGACCGCTCTGCTCTGCGCCCTGGCGCTGACGCTCACGCTGCCGCCCGCCGCCCTGGCGGCTGATTCCCCCGCCGTCTCCAGCAACATCAACAAGCAGGACTACTCCACCTACGGCACAACTGTCAAATCTTATCTTGTCCCCAACGGGCAGGGCCTGACACGGGTGGAGTACATCGACGGAAAGGTGATCGCGGAGGACTACGACAGCGCCTTCCGGATCACCGCCTCCCGCACCATCCAGGCGGACCTCCCCCTCTGGGGCGGCTTCTTCGCCGGGAGCGACGCGTACTATTTCATCTTCGGGCAGAAGAACCCCGGCGAGTCCAGCAGCGCGGAGGTCACCGGCGAGGCCTCTATCCGGGTCTACTGCTCCGACAGCAGGTTCAGGACCATGACGGAGACAGTCTCCTTCCGGGCCGACGTGGGCTTCGGCTTCGACGGCACCGTGTACTATCCCCAGGAAGTGACGGTCCCCTACGGCTATACCGGGTCTCTCTGGGACTACTTCTTGGATCTCCCGGAGGAGATGCACTTCACGAGCACCCAGTACAACCAGGCGGCGATGTCCAAAGACGGCAGCTTCATCGCCAAGGCCCCCGGCACCACCACCCTCATCGCCTCCGATTCCGGCTACCCGACCACGGAGCAGTACGCCCTCACCCTCAACGTGGAGGACCGCTTCATCGGCGAGCTCAGTGCGGAGCCCGTCACCATGACCACGGACGCGCCCCAGACCTGTTCCGTCACCCTCTCGGGAATGGACCCAGAGAGGACCGAAGTGCTGTTTTCCTATTGGTCCAGCTCCAACGCGCTGGCCCTGAAGGTGGAGCGGGTACCCTCCGATCCCCTCTCGTGCAGACTGGTCCCCCAGGAGCTGACTGGCCGCGCGGAGGTGACGGGGATGCTGTCGGTTCGGGTGAAGACGGAGATGAATTCTTATACGTTCAACCGGACGGTGTCGTTTTCTGTTTGGGTGACGGAGCCAGAACCTGAGCCGGAACCGGAGCCGGTGCCGGTTCCGATGCCAGAACCCGTACCAGATCAAGAACCCCTGCCCGATCCGGAGCCGGAACCTGACCCAGAACCGGTGCCCGATCCGGAGCCGGAACCTGTACCAGAACCGGAGCCGGAGGCCCAGCTAGAACAATAACCCATCAAAAAACGGCGAGACGCCCATTTCAGAGCGTCCCGCCTCACTTTTTCGCTTATTTCCGCGGCGCTTACTTCACCAGATACCCGCCGTCCACGGGGATAATGGCCCCGCCGAGGTAGTCGCTGGCGTGGGAGGCCAGGAAGATGCAGGCCCCCTTCATGTCGTCGCCGGTGCCCCAGCGGCCCGCGGGGATGCGGTCGGTGATCTGCTGGTAGCGGGGGTTGGCCGGGTCCAGGAGGGCGGTGTTCATCTCCGTGGCCATGTAGCCGGGGGCCAGGGCGTTGACGTTGATGCCCCGGGCGATCCAGTCGTTGCTGAGCTCCTTGGTGAGCTGGGCCACGCCGCCCTTGGCCGCGGCGTAGGCGGGGATGGTCTGGCCGCCGAACCAGGAGATCATGGAGGCGATGTTGATAATCTTGCCGTAGCCCTTCTTGAGCATGACCTTCCCGGCCTCCTGGCAGAGGATGAACAGGGCGTTCAGGTTCACGTCGATGACCTCGTCCCACTCATTGAGGGGGAACTCCTCGGCGCTGTGGCGGCGCTGGATACCGTGGGCCGTCACGAGGATGTCCAGGTCCCCCAGCTTCTCCATACAGTCCTGGAAGCCCTTGTAGACGTTCTCCCGCTTACTGAAATCGGCCTGGACGCCGTGGCACTTGAAGCCGCGATCGCAGAAGCCCTTGGCGACGTCGAAGACCTTGGCGGAGGTGCCCACGATGGCCACCTCGCACCCGGCCTCCATCAAGCCCTCGGCCATGCCGAAGCCCAGGCCCCGGGTGCCGCCGGTGACGATGGCCTTTTTGCCCTCGATGTTGAAGATGTCTTTTCCATTCATAGGGACAATCTCTCCTCTCCTCATTTGCACATTTGCGCGGAACTGCGCTGTCCTTATTTTACCAATTTCCGGAGGAAAATGCTGTACAAATTTGGGGGCGTTTTCCTGGGCGATCTACACAAATGAGGGGGGCCTCACACTCAGCCGCTCAGCAGGATCGCCATGTGGGCCAGGGTGGCGCTGTCGTGCTGGAAGAGCTCGTCCCGGAGCTTATTCTGGAAGCTGTTGTTGTGAATCAGGCCCCGGCTGGTATAGACAATCAGGCGGAACAGCTCTGCCTTGTCGCCTGCGGCCCCCTCCCGGCAGCTCATGACCTCCATAAAGCGGTAGACGCTGTACAGGCTGCACAGGTTCGCATAGCTCTTCCACAGGGCCTTCGGCGACGTCAGGTCCGGAAAATACAGGTGAAGGGCCAGCATCACCATCAGGTTTTCCATAAAGTACCCCCGCTCCCCTATGCGGCTTTCCCAGCGCTTCCGGGCCTCCTGGTAGGGGGCCAGGGGGATGGTGGTCCGGTTCGTCTCCCGGTTGATCGTCAGATTCAGGCTCCGGAGCAGGTCGGACTTGAGCTCGGAAAAATCGGGTCCGGGGACATTCAGCTCGATCAACACCTGGATGTTGTTGCTGAGGAACCGGGCCAGGGTGTGCTCGTCCGCTTCGCGGTCCAGAAGATGCTCCGCGCTCTCCGGCAGGGCCCTCGCCCAGAGCAGCCAGGCGGCGTAATCCTTTTCCCCGTCCGCCAGCCGCCGGAGGCCCAGGCCCAGCAGAAGCAGCCGGTCCGGCAGGGGGAACCTCCGGTCCTGGAGGACGTCCACGCACCACTCCCGAATGAGCGGGAAATACATCAGGTGCAGGCCCTGCTCCTGGAGATGAAGCGTTCTTTGCAGCTCCTTCGGCAGCGGTTCGGAGCGGAATTCAAGCCCCTCCGGCAGGTTCCACAGCAGCTCCAGCACCCCTTCGCAGGCGGGAGTCAAGGACTTCTCCAGATAGCCGGGGGTATAGGATTCCGCTCTGGGAAAGGTCTGGCAGACCTTCGGAAGAACTTCGTGGCCCTTTTCCACCTGCAAAGCACACAGGCAGTCCTCACGCAGGAGGGGGCATTCGCCGCTGTGCATGTCAAACTCTCCATAATGCTCCGCCGGGAGGTCCTTCCGGACGCGGCGCAGGGCGCGTTCCATACGGGCCTCCAGATCCGGGGAGCCATTTTGACGTTTCAGGGCGAGATAGTCCTTCTTATTAAACGTAATCCGCCAGCTCACTTTGCAGCAGGAATAGCGGCACTCCGACATCAAACAGTGAAAATCGTCATAGCAGGCGGGGCGCAGGTCCTTGTCGATCAGAAACGACTCCTGATGTTCAGCCATAAGCATGTCCTCCGTTCAGGTAAGATAAACCGGACGGGCCCTATGGCCCGCCCGGTTTTTTCTAGGTTTGCCGTCAAACCGCGTCTGGAAATCAGCCCAGCAGCTGGAGGACGCCCTGGGGAACAGCGTTGGCCTGGGCCAGCATCGCCTGGGCGGACTGGATCAGGATGTTGTTCTTGGTGTAGCTCATCATCTCTTCGGCGATATCGGTATCGCGGATGGTGGACTCGGCGTCCTGGATGTTCTCGGCCATGACGCTCAGGTTGTTG
>JAAVZX010000023.1 GCA_022791875.1 Oscillibacter sp. | reverse complement strand
GGGGCCTCCGGCGTCCAGGGGCTTTGCCCCTGGACCCCACCAGCCCTTTGAAAAGGGCTGGACCCTAAACTTTATCTGTGGCAAATCATGCTGATTTGCCACAGAGGGTAAGTTTTGGGTGATCGCAAGAAAAAACCCGGTGGGACCTTCCACTCGGGTGGAAGGTCCCACCCCCCAGCGCACTACGTCACCGTGCGGGAAGCTATCGCAACCTCCAGAGTATAGAGCGGATCTAAAGCTCTTTTTGGTTACTTTTTCTCTCGAGAAAAAGTGACCCGCCGGAGGCCCCCCGTACCGTCCCATCGTAACAGCCCCGGACAAACGTTGAGCTTGCCGGGGCTGTTATTTTAGACAGTTTGGGATTGTGATTTTCTCTATAATTTATTGGTCCTCACAGTTGAATCCAGAGGGAAAATCTCTTAGAATCAGGGCAACATCTATTTGCAGGAGGTCATTTATGATCATTCTTGACAGGCAAAATGGGCTCTTTACCCTTCAGACACGGAATTCTACCTATCAGATCAAAATCGGGGCGCATGGCGTGCTGCTGCACAGCTACTACGGTCCCCGCGTCGACGGGGAGGACCTCTCCCGGCTCATTCGCAGCGCGGACCGCGGCGCTTCCGTTTACCCCAACGACAACGGGCCTGACCGCACCTTCTCCCTGGATATGCTGCCCCAGGAGTATTCCTCCTGCGGCGTCAGCGATTTCCGGCTCCCTTCCATCGAATTTGAAATGCCCAGCGGCAGCCGCTCTGCGGACCTGCGCTATACCGGCTTTGAAGTGCGCAGGGGCAAATACGCCATTCAGGGGCTTCCCGCTTTCTGGGCGGCGGACGAGGCTGAGGCTGATACCCTCGTTTTGTTCATGGAAGACAAGACCGCCCAGGCTGCTGTGGAGCTGTACTACGGCGTCTTTGAAGACTGCGACCTGATCACCCGCGCGGTGCGGGTGGTGAACCGTGGGGCGGAGACTTTGCGGCTGTGCCGCTGCGCGTCGCTGTGCCTGGACTTCTCCCATTCCGATCTGGACATGATCACCTTCAACGGACGCCACCTCATGGAGCGCTGCCCGGATCGGGGGCCCCTGCGGCCCGGCGTCCAGGGCGTGGGGAGCATCCGGGGAACCTCCAGCCATCAGCACAACCCCTTCGTCGTCCTCTGCGATCCGGAAGCCAATGAAGACTACGGCACCGCCTACGGGGCCGTGCTGGTCTACAGCGGCAGTTTCGAGGCTTTGGCGGAGCGGAACCAGTTCGAGCTCTCCCGCCTGGTGATGGGGATCAATCCCTACCAGTTCGGGTGGAATCTGGGGCCGGGGGAGGCGTTCGACGCGCCGGAAGCGGCGCTGGTGTGCTCTCCCTGCGGCTTCGGGCAGATGAGCCGCCAGTTCCACAAGGCCATCCGGGAGCACCTGATCCGCGACCCCTATCAGGGCGCCCGCCGTCCCATCCTGATCAACAACTGGGAGGCCACCACCTTCAACTTCAACGCGGAAAAGCTGCTCTCTATCGCCAAAGAGGCGGCGCCTCTGGGGCTGGAACTGTTCGTCATGGACGACGGCTGGTTCGGGCAGCGGAACGACGACAACGCGGGCCTGGGCGACTGGTACGTCAATACGGACAAGCTCCCCGGCGGCCTGGAGGCCCTTGTGCCTCAGATCCAGGCGCTGGGCATGAAATTCGGCATCTGGGTGGAGCCGGAGATGGTGAACGAGGACAGCGGCCTCTACCGGGAGCATCCGGACTGGGTGCTGCAAGTGCCTGGGCGTGCCCCCTGCCGGGGCCGGGGCCAGCTGGTACTGGACTTCTCCCGTAAGGACGTGCGGGACCATGTGTACGGACAGCTCCGCGCCATGCTCTCCAGCGCGGACATCAGCTACGTGAAGTGGGACATGAACCGGAGCCTGAGCGACGTGTACTCGGCGGCGCTGCCCCGGGAGCGCCAGGGCGAGGTGTTCCACCGGTACGTGCTGGGCGTGTACGAAATGCTGGAGCAGATGCGGAGCGACTTCCCGGGTCTGTTCATCGAGGGCTGCTGCGGCGGCGGCGGGCGCTTCGACGCGGGGATGCTGTACTACACGCCCCAGATCTGGTGCAGCGACAACACGGACGCCATCGACCGCCTGCGGATTCAGTACGGCACCTCCTTCTGCTACCCGCCGGACGCCATGGGGGCCCACGTGTCCGCGGTGCCCAACGGGAGCACGGGGCGGACGGTGCCCATGGAGACCCGCGGTGTGGTGGCCATGTCGGGGACCTTCGGCTACGAGATGGACCTGGGGGAGACGACCCAGGACGAGAAGAATGTAATCAAGGAGCAGGTGGCGCAGTACAAGCGCTGCTGGGAGCTGGTGCAGAAGGGCGACTACTACCGCCTGACGGACCCGTTCCGGAACCCGCTGTTCAACGCCTGGGAGCACGTGACGCCGGATCGGCGCTGCGCGCTGGTGTCGGTGGTGACGGGGACGACGTATGCGGCTCCGGCGTACATGACGCTGCGTCTGAAGGGCCTGGACCCGGCGCTGAAGTACCGGGTGAACGGGCAGGATGTGTACAGCGGGGCGCTGCTGATGAGTGCAGGCTTCCCCCTGCCCCAGCCTCAGGACGACTATCTGGCCTTCCAGCTGCTGCTGGAGGCGGAGTGAATGGAAAAAATCAGGGACGGGTGGACCGTCCCTGATTTTTATTTTGAAATTTCGCGAAGGAAGTGTCCCGAATAGAGATTTTGGGATAAATCCAATCAGTTAAGCGATGCCTTTTGCATCAAAGTTCACGAAAAAGCCAATGGAGGGAGGAAAACGGCGGATAAAGCAGTTGGACGGACCAGAGGAGGGGTAAACACAAAGGTGCACGCAAATATGGACGGACTGAGAAACCTGATAAGCTATGTATTTCGGCGGGGAATGAGCACGATTGCAGGCCGTGGTTTTGGAAGGCGAGCGACACCAGTGCAGAAAACGCAGGCAGTTCAAAAGCTGAGGCAAAAACGCAAACTGGAGATTTTACTTTCAATCGTTCATCTGCCCTAGACGGCTTTCTGCTGCCATCTGAAGCAAATGAGCAGGCCAGACAAGTACGAAACCGAAAAAGCAGAGATTACACCTATATACTACGAAAATAAGGCCAGCTCACGGCGCAGCACCTGATAACCGCATACGTGCGGCGGCTCGCCGCACTCTGCGCAGACCTGCCCTTCACAGACAACAAGCCCTTTCGGCTGCTTGAACTATTTTTGACTGATGAATTATTTGACTGACTTTTGGGGGCGCTTCTTTGCAGGCTGCTTCTTTTTTTGCGCTTTGACAGGGGAGGGGGTCGACTGTATTAGGTTACACATATATAATAAATAAACGCTCTGATAATATCGTCGTCATGCGGAGGCAAACGCCTTGAAATGCAATCGATTGGACGGATTTTGCATAAATGCCGCCGTGCTGGATGGGCTGGAACGGTCAGGCTTGAATGTTACTGTTGTGTTACAAACAAGCATAACATATTGATTTTCAAAAAAGGCTGTGCTATGATTCATCATGCAGAACGGAGCACGGCAGTCCCCCCTCCCGGAGCAGATACGGGAACGGCTAGCCACTGTATGTGCGCCGGAAAAGACTCCCGAGCACACCGTTCCGCAAATAAAGGCGGCGAACTTCCCGCCAAAATCTAAAGGAGGATATTCCATGAAGAAGTTCTTATCCCTGGTTCTGGCCCTGGTTATGACCATGTCCCTGGTCACCATCAGCGCTGGAGCCACCGAGTACAAGGATTTCACCGACAAGGATGAAATCAAGTACGAGGAAGCCGTCACCGTCCTGAATAAGCTGGGCATCATCACCGGCTATTCTGAGGGTGACTTCCGCCCCGAGGGCGAACTGACCCGCGGCGCTGCCGCAAAGATCATCGTTTCCCTGCTGATTGGCCCCGATGCGGCCACTGCTCTGGGCAACGAGACGAGCCCCTACCCCGATGTCCCCGCCGGCAACAACTTCGCGGGCGTCATCAGCTACTGCAAGACCGCGAAGATCATCAGCGGCTACGGCGACGGCACCTTCCGTCCCCAGGGCACCCTGACCGGCTATGCTTTCGCCAAGATGCTCCTTGGTGCTCTTGGTTATAACAGCAAGTATGAAGGCTTTGAGGGCGCTGGCTGGAACATGAACGTTGCCCGCCTGGGCGGCGAGGCCGGCCTGTTTGACCGCATCTCCTTCAACGGCAATGCCACTGTTACCCGTGAGCAGGCCTGCCAGCTGGCTCTGAACACTCTGAAAGCCACCATAGTGGAGTACAAGGGCGGCATGGACATCACCACCGGCGACACCAGCATGGTTGTCAAGCCCGAGCGTGATTACAAGGTCAGCGCCAACAAGGAGATCAACAAGAACATCTTCGGCGGCGCTCCCATGGCTGGCGGCGGCAACGAGTACTACACCCTCGAGTTCGGCGAGGAGCACTTCGTTGACCTGCGTCTGGACGCTGAGGCCACCGATCGTACTTCCTTCGATCAGTTTGGCCGTCCCTCCAATGAGTGGAGCTGGAAGAAGGTCACCATCGGTACCTTCCCCGTGGACCCCGACTTCATTTACACTGAGCAGACTGAGCACAGCGACGCCACCGATGCCGCCAAGAACCGCAAGACCGGTCTGGGCAGCTATCACACCACCGTCGGCACTGGCAGCAATACCCAGAACAGCAGACTGTGGCTGAACGGCGAGCTGATTCCTACCAACGATTCCCGCTACACTCTGGGCAGCGATAAGGTTGCCAACATCTCTGACTACACCGATAACGGCACCGTGGTTGAGATCTATGTCAGCGACGACATTGCGAACTTCATCACCGACGTTGTGGTCCTCCAGACCCAGCTGATGGAAGTCCGCCGCGTGGGCAGCGACTATGTTGCTCTCCAGATGTACGACAACGGCAACTCCGACGACTATGACAAGGCTGTCTTCTCTGGCTTCAACAACAACGCTATCAATGAGCGTGTTGAGAACGTTCAGGCTGAGGACGACTGCTACGCTCTGCTCTCCGGCCTGAAGGCTGGCGACATCGTGGCCGTGATTCCTGTCACCGACGACGGCGATACTTATGAGGTTGCTGACGCCTATGTGCCTGAGACTGTCTCCGGCGCGATCACCGGCGTGACCGACTACGGCAAGACCAACACCACCCGTCACACTGTCGGCGTGACTGTGGGCGGCACCAGCTACGACGTGGCTGTGTGGAACAAGGAACTGCACGACATCACCGCTGACGTCATCAAGGCTACCAAGAAGGACGTCACCCTGTACCTGGACCGCAACGGCAATGCTATGCTTGCTAAGGACGTCGGCGCTACCAACGACTGGATGGTCGTGGGCGCGTTCCGTCAGGCCCTTGAGAATGGCCGGATTGTCCACCTGGTTACCGGCTGGGATATCTCCGGCACTGCGATTGAGCTGAACATCGGCGCTTCTGCTCCTTCCTCCGCTATCAAGCCCGGCGATCTGGTGAAGTACTCCAGCACCACCAGCAACACCGCTGAGTGGGTCATCGACGGCACCGCTAACGGCAGCGTCTATGACATCTACAATGCGGGTACCTATGAGATCAAGGCCAGCAACACCAAGGTTGCGCTGGAAACCTCTGATAATCTCGTGACCTTCGACAAGAGCGTGAAGTTCATCTATGTCAACTTCAATGAGGACGACCAGGAGGTCGAGTCCATCGAGGTCAAGACTGTCCGTCAGAACGTCACCAATGACGAGCTGAATGCTACCTTCCAGAACCGCAAGGGCGACTGGAACCCCGCTCAGGCCTGCGTGAAGGACAACGCCGTCAAGGCTGTTGTCGTCAAGAGCGAGTCTAACGACGCTATTGCTTCCAACATGCTGTATGTCCGCGACTACTATGGTTCTGCCGCTTATGACAGCACCAACAAGATGGTCTACGGCTACCGTGTTGCCATGAACACTGCCAACGGCTTTGATGATGACGTTGTGATCTACTCCTATGACCGTCTGGTCCGGGGCGACTTCGCTTCCTACACTGCCGTTGAGAACGCTGACCACAGCGAGTTCTACACCCTGCGCCGCCACAACAACTTCGTGAACCGCACCACCGGCACCTATGGCGCTGAGTTCGCGGAAATCATTGATGAAAACAACGGCTTTGTCAGAGTGACTTCCGGTTCCTACACTTGGGTCAACGGCCAGGAGACTGGTTCTGTGAAGCCCACCAACGTGGATGACGGCGATAAGCACGCTGGCCTGGTTCAGGTTTCCACCAGCCAGAGCAGCCTGGGCATCGGTAACGAGACCAACGTTGTTGACGTCAAGAACGCCAACTTCCTCGACCTGCGTACCAACGCTCAGAAGACCGCTACCCGCGAGATTGCTACCTATAACGACCTGAAGGCCGTTATGATGTACAACGGCGTGGCCACCCGTACCATGGACGTGGTCATGATCGTCAACGACAACCCCTCTAACGACGGCTTCCGTCAGGTTTCCATGGTTGTCATTCAGGATGACACCCTGGCTGCCAGCGAGGATACCATCGACTCTATGAAGAGCCTGGACAGCTTCACCTTCAAGGGTGTTGACTGGAAGATCACCGGCACTACCATCAACCAGGCCCAGGCCAGCGACGGCGCCGCCATCGTTCTGACCAGCGACAACATCGGCGGCGACTCCGTTGAGGGCAACCTGAACTGGACCTTCACCGGCAAGAAAGCCGAGGTCAAGATTGCTGGTACCGAAGTGACTGCCGGCAAGGTTACCCTGCACAATGGCGATACCATTCAGGTTACTGTCACCGACCGCAAGAACGCCACTGTGGTCTACACTGGTACTGTTACCATTGGCGAGCAGGTTGCTGCTCCCTATGTCAACACCACTGCTGCCGGTTACGCTGATGCTGACGGCTATGTTGAGACCGCTTACACCAGCACCGCGGCTGCGGTTGAGGCTGGTACCGGCGTGATCAAGGTTGTTGGCAACGCTGTGACTGTTCCTGTGATTCTGACCGGCGACCTCAATGAGACCAAGGCGCAGATTACCGAGGCTCTTGAGTACCTTGGCTATACTGATGTTGCCTATGGTGTTCCTAATGCTGGCACGTGGAATATCACTGCCACTGACCCCGACGGTAAGGGCGTAGCTTTGACCTACAGCGAGAGTACTGCTAAGGCTGCGATCACTGTTGCTGCTGACCCCGAGGCCGAGCCTGTTTCTAAGCTCGTTGCAGTTGGCACCAAGCTGAATGACGCCGCGATTAACCTTACCCAGAATGTTTCCGCTAAGAATGGCGCACAGTATACTGGCACTCCGGGCAGCGACGACGTTGCCGCTGGCGACGCTTATGTCGTGAAGGCGTATACTGAACTGGACCTGGCTACTACGAGCCACCACAGTGTGACTGGCTTTGAAATGAGCTATTACATTGGTACGGACGAGGTGAGCGAAGGCGATTGGGTTGCCATTAACTCCGATCTGACGGTCCGGTTCACTGCTGACGGTGCTGATGTTAGCAACACTGCTAACATTGTGACGAAGGGAAAGATTGCGTTTGCCAGCGGTGAGTACACTTGGGCTACTTCCAAGGATACTGTTCTTGGCACAGGCACTGGCGCTACTTTCACCTTTGCTGGTGAAGCGAGTGGTGTGATTGTTCCTAATGGTGAGTATGTGTCTGCTACCGTCAATGTTGGCGATGGTGCGAAGTACACGCTCCCCGTTGCAACCTACACTGCCTCTACTACCTGATTGAGATTCCCTCTCACTCAGAACCCCAAGCAACAAAAGGACCCGCCCAGATGGGCGGGTCCTTTTCTGCATCCGTCAATCCTCCCGGTTCAGGAAATCCACCAGCGCCTCCTCCAGCGTCATTCCCTCCACGCTGCAATCCGCGTCCAGCACCGGGTCGATGGGCACAGCCAGGTACATGTTATTCCCGTAGGTGTAGGCCCCCGACGTCACCGCAACCACGTGGCCATAGACGTTCAGCAGCGCCCCGCCGCTGCTCCCCTGGGAGATATCCGCGGTGTTCATCACCATGGGCAGGCCGTAGTTCTCCACCTCCCGCTCCACCGCGCTCACAATCCCGCTGCTCACCGCCAGCCCCAGGCCCAGGGGGTTCCCCAGGGTGTAGACCTCGTCGCCGGGGCGCAGGTCGGCGGTGCCGGTCTCGGAGAGGGTCAGGCAGGCGAAGGCGGGGGTGAGTTCGCCCTCGAGAGAGGTCCGGGAGACGCGGATCAGGGCCAGGTCGATGTCCGGGTCGTACCAGAGGACCCGCTCGATTTCGTAGGTTTCGCCGGTGACCAGGGTGGCTGTGGCCCGGAGGGCGTCGTCGAGGGCGTGGTGGTTCGTGACGGCCAGGCCGTCGGGGGAGATGAAGAAGCCGCTGGCCTCGCCGCTTTGCAGGTCCTTCTTGTAGGCCCGCTCCGTGTCGAAGGAGCGGATGCGGAAGACGGCGGATATGTAGCGCTCGGCGGTCTGGCGGGCGGTCAGAGCCTGGGGGAAGAGGCCCAGGGCTTCGGCGCTGGCCTGGGTGCACAGGCCCTGGCGGATCAGCCGCTGGATAAGGCTGACGCCCTCCGCGTCGGCGAAGGGCAGGGCGTCCCGCAGGAGCTGGCAGGCGTCGCCCCAGGTGAGGGGGTCCGGGCAGTCCCGGACGGCCAGGCCGATGTGGCGGGCGTAGCGGGCGGCGTCGGCGGGGATATCGGTATAGCCCAGGAGGCGCAGGAGGCCGTGGAAGAACTCTCCGGCGGGGATGGCCTCCTGCTGGCCGGAGGTGACGGCGGTCCAGCCCTGGTCCACGGCGGCGTCCAGGGTGTTGCTCTCAATCTGGATGCCGGAGAGGCGGACCAGGAGGGCGTTGGCCTGGGCGCGGGTGAAGGGTGCGGCGGGGTCCGCCGCGGCCTGTTCGTCCAGGACGTGGAGGGCGGTGAGGGTCGCGGCGGCCCGGGCGCTCTCGCCCTCCAGGGCCCCCGCGGCGGGGACGGCGGAGAGGACCAGCGCCAGGGCGCAGAGAATTGCGAGAATTTTTTGTTTCATGAAAATGCCTCCAGAATCGAAATTAAGCAATAGTTTACCACTTTTTGCAAGGAATTGCAAGTGCCGCTGGACAGGCGGGGAAAAGTTTGATACAATGGTAGGAGCGGAACCAGATTTTGCTAATATTAGATGTATAAAGGAGTGAGCGGACATGGAAGTGAAGGACATCCTCAGCAAGTGCGACCACACGCTTCTGGCCCAGACCGCCACCTGGGCGGAGATCCAGGCCATCTGCGACGACGGCATCAAATACGGCTGCGCCAGCGTGTGCATCCCCACCAGCTACGTGAAGCAGGCCGCGGAGTACGCCGCCGGGCGGCTCCCCATCTGCACAGTGATTGGCTTCCCCAACGGCTACGACACCACCGCCGCCAAGTGCTTCATGGCCTCCGACGCCGTGGACAGCGGCGCGGACGAGGTGGACATGGTGATCAACGTGGGCTGGGTGAAGGACCGGCGCTGGGAGGACGTGCTGGAGGAAATCAAGGCCGTCAAAGCCGCCTGCAAGGGGAAGCTCCTGAAAGTGATCATCGAGACCTGCTTCCTCACGGAGGAGGAAAAAGTGAAGATGTGCGAGATCGTGACCGCCTCCGGCGCGGACTATATCAAGACGTCCACCGGATTCGGCGGCGGCGGAGCCACCCGCGAGGACGTGGCGCTGTTCGCCAAGCACGTAGGCCCCAACGTGAAGATCAAGGCCGCAGGCGGCATCGCAGACCTGAAAGACGCGGAAGATTTTATCAACCTGGGGGCGTCCAGACTGGGCACCAGCCGGGTCGTGAAGGCCGTCAAGGCCATGGAGGGATAAAGATATGGCAACACCTCACAACGCGGCGGAGCAAGGCGCGTTCGCCAAAACCGTCCTCATGCCCGGCGACCCCCTGCGGGCTCAATTCATCGCCGAGACCTTCCTGACGGACGCCAAGCTGGTCAACAACGTCCGGGGCATCCACGGCTACACCGGCACCTACAAGGGCACCCCCGTCTCCGTCATGGCCTCCGGCATGGGAATGCCCAGCATGGGCATCTACTCCCATGAGCTCTTCCACTTCTACGACGTGGACAACATCATCCGCATCGGCAGCGCCGGGGCCATCTCCCCGAAGCTGAAACTCCGGGACGTGGTCATGGGCCAGGGGGCCTGCACCGACTCCAACTACGCCCACCAGTTCGGCCTCCCCGGCACCCTCGCCCCCATCGCCGACTTCCACCTCCTGGAAACCGCCGTCCGGAGCGCCAAGGCCCTGGGCGTCGTCCCTGTGGTCGGCAACCTCCTGTCCTCCGACGTCTTCTACAACAGGGCTGGAGACACCCTCAACTGGGGCCAGATGGGCGTCCTGGCGGTGGAGATGGAGTCCGCGGCCCTGTACTGCAATGCCGCCGAGGCCGGAAAGCGGGCCCTCACCATCTGCACCATCTCCGACAGCCTCGTGACCCACGAGGAGCTTCCCGCCGCCGGCCGCCAGACCGGCTTCACCCAGATGATGGAAATCGCCCTGGAGACGGCCCTGGCTATGGCGAAGGAGGGATAAGGGAACCCGGAGAAACTGGAAATTATGACAAATTTGCGGCTTCCGGGAAAACATTCCATGAATCCGGTTGAAATCGGGAAAAGAAGCTGTTATAATGGCCTCAGCCACATGAGGCATGGCCCTCGGGCCAATCTGATTTGAAGGAAGGTAATTCCCATGAACAAGAAGAAGTTTCTTGCGCTGATTCTGGCAATGGTGATGGTCCTGTCCCTGGCCGCCTGCGGCGGCGGGAGCAGCGGCGGTGACTCCGGCACCAGCGGCGGAGATACCCAGCAGTCCGGCGGCGGCGACGCCCAGACGCCCCCCGCTGACACCGGCTCCGACGTCCAGACGCCTCCCGCCGACACCGGCGCGGTGTCCGCCGACGACATCGACGACACCATGACCTCCGCTGACAACACCTACGAGATGGCTTTCGTCACCGACGTGGGCCAGCTGAAGGACAAGTCCTTCAACCAGGGCACGTTTGACGGCGTGAAGCTCTACGCCAACGCCAACGGCCTGTCCTACAAGTATTACCAGCCTGCCAACGCCACTGAGGCCACCGACGACGACCGTTATGACGCCATGAAGGCCGCTGTGGATTCCGGCGCCACCGTGGTTGTCTGCGCTGGCTTCATGCAGGAGGGCGCGCTCACCCGCGCCGCCAGCGAGTTCCCTGACACGAAGTTCATCTTCATCGACGGCCATCCCCTGTCCGACGCCAACGGCAACAACCTGACCAACGTGGCCCCCATCGCCTTCAAGGAAGAGCAGTGCGGCTACTTCGCGGGCTACGCGGTAGTCCGTGAGGGCTTCACGAAGCTGGGCTTCTCCGGCGGCGGCGGCGGCACCAACGACGCCTGCTGCCGTTACGGCTACGGCTACGTCCAGGGCGCGAATGCCGCGGCTGCTGAAATGGGCGTAGACGTGAGCATCAACTACAGCTGGCAGTACGGCGCGAGCTTCTCCGCCTCCCCCGAGCTCCAGACCATGGCCAACGGCTGGTATCAGAGCGGCACGGAGATCATCTTTGCCTGCGGCGGCGCAATGTTCCAGTCCATCGCCGCGGCGGCGTCCGCCAATGATGCCTACATGGTCGGCGTCGACGTCGACCAGTCCAGCCAGTCCGACGCCGTTGTCACCTCCGCCATGAAGGGCCTCTCCGAGGCCGTCCAGTGGGCCGTCGCAAAGGTCTACGACGGCACCTGGGACGAAATCGGCGGAGTCCCGACCTCCCTGGGCGCAGCCGAAGATTCCGTCGGCCTCCCCACCGACACCTGGTCCCTGGAGAACTACACAGTCGCCGAGTACGAGGAACTCCTCGCCTCCGTCAAGAGCGGCGCCTTCGTCGTCGACAACGACTTCTCCAACCTGGAGCAGGACTGGAGCAACGTCACCCTGAACATCACCTGATCTGCAAACTGCATAAAAACGGGGGGCTGCGTAAGCGGCCCCTCGTTTTTTGTGCCTCCGGCGGGTTACTTTTTCTCGAGAGAAAAAGTAACCAAAAAGAGCTTTAACTCGACGCGAATCTGGTGGTCGCGGGGGCTTTCTGCATGGTGACGTGGGAGGTGCAAAGTGGTCCTTACCTCTTGCGAGGCAAGGACCACAGATTTTTTATAAAGAAACTTGTGGGGCATACCAGCAAGGTATGCCCCACACGCAGGCACGTCGTTACCGTGTGACAGGCTTTAACGCCCTTTGCACCGTAGAGCGGTATTAAAGCTCTTTTCGCTTCCTTTTCTCTCGAGAAAAGGAAGCCGCCGGAGGCCCCCCGCCCGCCGGAGGCCGGAAGCCCGGCTGGCGGCCCCCCGTATTCAGGTGTCGTAGCGGTTCTTGATAACCTCGTGGACGGAGCCGTCGGTGAGGCTGGTGTAGCGGACGTAGAGGGAGACGCGGTTTTCAAGGTTTAGCGCGTTCCACATTTCGTAGGCCATGGTTTCGGCGTCGGGTGCGGTGATGCGGACGCGGCGGGGTTCGCCTTGGAAGGAGGGGAGGGGGTCGCCGTCGCCTTGGTAGGTGTGGAGGAAGCGGCCTTCGCCGGTGGGGAGGAGATCATAGCGGAACGTGTAGCGGCAGCAGCAGTCGGGGACGCCGTAGTCGCTTTTGAGAATCGACATCTGGAAGCTCCCGTCGGGATTCAGGAGGGCGGAAATGCGGGGGGTGTAGTTGGGGGCGTCGGGCTCGAAGGTGCGGGTCTGGAGGGCTTCGGCGAAGGTGCGGCCGTCCAGGAGATAGTCGCGGATGGTGTCCGTCTGGTCGCCGTTGGTGACGATGAGGCCGCGGCCTACCTGGCGGACGGGATGGTAAATAATCAGGCTGGGGTCCGTCATTTTGCTGGGATCGTGGGCCACGGTGCGGATGCCGTCGTCGGTGGCGGCGAAAACGCGGTTCCTCGAGTTCTCGCTGCGGCCCATGATGAAATAGGCCGCTACCGCGTTCTCGCCCGCCGCGTCCCGACCCATCACAATGCCCCGGCCAGGGTAGGAATTGCTCTGCAAGAGGTTGCTCAGCTGCATCAAATTGCACACCTGCTTCATATTGAAACCACTCCTTATGATGTAAATTCGGGATTCCGCACCGGGTATCCGGGGCGGGGAAAAGGCTCTGTTCATATGGAAATGCACGGAATATGGGCCACGCCGGTTATTGCAGCAGCTTCTTCCGCTCCTTGTAGTCCGGCAGGTAGCAGGCCAGCATGGCGTAGAACCTGGGGCCGTGGTTCTTCTCCCGGATGTGGCAGAGCTCGTGGACCACCACCAGCTCAATGGCGGCGTCCGGGTAATTCATGAGAAAGCAGGAGAAACAGAGGCTGTTTTTAGCACTGCAACTGCCATAGCGCCTGCGGGCGGTGGTGACGCGGAAACCCGTAGGCGAGACGCCCATTTTGCCGCTCCAGTAGGCAATCTTAGGCGGCAGGACCTCCTGGGCCCTGGCTTTCAGCATGGCAAGCTCCGCCTCGGTGGGGGCGGGGGGACGGGCGTCAGCCCGCCGGCGCTGGATCTCCATGTGCCGGCGAATCCAGGCGGCGTGCTTCTCCACGTAAGAGTCGATGTAGACCCGGGACAGGGTGCGGGGGGCCCGCACCACAATCCGGCAGTCCTCTGTGATCTCCAGCGCCAGGGTCCGGCGGCGGGAGCGGATCAGATCATATTCATCCATGCCGGGAGTATATCACACTTTTAAGAAAAAAACAAGGCGCAGATGGAATTCATCAGAAAATATCCTGGATATTTTTGGATATCTTACACAAAAGCCGGGGTGAATAGGGGGAAATCGGGAATTATGTTTCAAAAAGGGCGGGGAAAAACGCCAGATCTTCCCCTTCTTCACCAATTGACAATTCCCCCCGAAGTGGATAAAATAAGGCAATAGTGCAGAGAACCGCCGTAAGGCGATCAATATGGAAAGAAGGCTGACCCATGGACAAGAGACAAGTGGACGCAATCACCGCCCGGGATACCGACTTTGCCCAGTGGTACACGGACGTGTGCAGAAAGGCGGAGCTGATCGACTACACCTCCGTCAAGGGCATGTTCATATACCGCCCCTATGGCTACGCCATCTGGGAGAACATTCAGGCGGGGCTGGACCGCCGCTTCAAGGAGACGGGGCACGAGAACGTGTACCTCCCCGTCCTGATTCCCGAATCCCTGCTCCAGAAGGAGAAGGACCACGTGGAGGGCTTCGCGCCGGAGTGCGCGTGGATCACCATGGGGGGCAGTGAAAAGCTGGAGGACCGCCTCTGCGTTCGCCCCACCAGCGAGACCCTCTTCTGCGAGCACTACGCCAACATCATCCACTCCTGGCGGGACCTGCCCAAGCTGTACAACCAGTGGTGCAGCGTCCTGCGCTGGGAGAAGACGTCCCGGCCCTTCCTGCGGCACCGGGAGTTCCTCTGGCAGGAGGGCCACACCATGCACGCCTCCGCCCAGGAGGCCCGTGAGGAAACCATGCGGATGCTGAACATCTACGCGGACTTCATGGAGAACTGTCTGGCCATGCCGGTGGTCCGGGGCCGGAAGACGGAGAAGGAGAAGTTCAAGGGGGCAGAGGAGACCTACACGGTGGAGTGCATGATGCACGACCGGAAGGCCCTCCAAGGGGGCACCAGCCACTACTTCGGCGACGGCTTCGCCAAAGCCTTCAACATCACCTTCACCGGCACGGACAACCAGCTCCACCACCCCCACCAGACCAGCTGGGGCGTGTCCACCCGGATGATCGGGGGCATCATCATGACCCACGGCGACGACAACGGCCTGGTCCTGCCTCCCCGGGTGGCCCCCGTCCAAGTGGTGGTGATCCCCGTGGCGCAGCACAAGCCCGGCGTGCTGGAGGCCGCCGGAGCCCTCCGGGACCGCCTCAAGGAGGCCGGCATCCGGACGAAGCTGGACGACAGCGAGAACACCCCCGGCTGGAAGTTCGCGGAGTATGAGATGAAGGGCGTGCCCCTGCGGGTGGAGATCGGCCCCAAGGACATGGAGAAGGAGCAGTGCGTCATCGCCCGGCGGGACACGGGGGAGAAGGTGTTCGTGCCTCTGGCGGAGCTGGAGGAGACGGTGAAGGGGCTCCTGGACGCGGTGCATGAGAACATGTACGCCATGGCGCTGAAAAATCTGGAGGACAACACCTTCGACATCAGTACCCCGGAGGAGGCGAAGGAGATCGCCGAGGGGAAGGGGGGCTTCCTGCGCTCGAAGTGGTGCGGGGACCTGGCCTGCGAGCTGGCGATGAAGGAGCGGGCGGGGGTCACGTCCCGCTGTATGCCCTTGAAGCAGAGCGGCACGGAGGGCGTGTGCCCTGTGTGCGGGAAGAAGTGTACGACAGATATTTACTGGGGCGTGGCCTACTGACGGGATTCGTCACCAGGCGCCAGAAAACGTTAAAAACCCGGCGGTTTCCACGGGAACCGTCGGGTTTTTCCGTAAGATTCTGGAAAGGATGTACGTATTTTTATTCACTTTTGAGAGGTCGGATTTTGGGTCTTCCGTGGGAAAAACGGAGAATCGTTTAGGCGTTAAGCCGTTGCACCGCAAGGGATTGAGGCGCGAATGTCGGATTTTGCTGTCGAAGGAATTTAGCAATGAATTTACAGCTACCCCTTGAAAAAAGTGTAAATTTATGCTATTTTATAGGAAACGTAAAAGGAACGCTCCTGAATACGTCGGAACATCCAAATTTTAAGAAAGGGCTTTATGTGCTATATGAACGAAAGACGAAGCGTACTGTTGGCGGACGCCAACGAAGAGTTCCGCATGATGCTGCGCGGCGCGGTGGAGGCGTCGGAGGAATTTCAGGTCGTGGCCGACACCGGGGACGGACAGGAGGCGGCCCAGCTGATTCAGCGGCTGCGGCCCCGGGTGCTGGTGATGGACGTGGCCCTGCCGGGTGTAGACGGCCTGGGGATGCTGCGGTCTTTGAAGAATCAGGGGCTGGCCCTGCCTCGGACCATCATCGTGTCCGCCTTTTGCAGCGACCGGGTCATGTCGGACGCGGAAAAGCTGGGCGTGTGCTACTACCTGCCCAAGCCCTGTACGCCGGAGGCCCTTCTGGAGAACATGCGGCGCATTTTCGACCTGGGCGGAGAGCCGGAGGACCAGACGTCCCTGCTGAAGAACATGGTCACGAAGGTGATCCACGAGATCGGCGTCCCGGCCCACATCAAGGGCTACCAGTACCTGCGGGAGGCCATCATCATCACCGTGAACAACATGGGGGCCATCAACGCGGTGACGAAGGTGCTGTACCCCGCCGTGGCGAAGCGCTTCAATACCACGCCCTCCCGGGTGGAGCGGGCCATCCGCCACGCCATTGAGGTCGCCTGGGACCGCGGGGATCTGGAGACGCTGCAAAAATATTTCGGCTACACTGTCTCCAACTCCAAGGGCAAGCCTACCAACTCTGAGTTCATAGCCATGATCGCGGACCGCCTGATTTTGCAGGGGCAGCGGGGTGACAGCCTCAGCCGCTGAGGCTCAAAAAAGGGAGAGGCGGAAGCCTCTCCCTTGCTCTGCCCTTTTACGGCGCGAAGGTCTCCCCGATCAGGGCTTTCTGGGCGCCGTCCAGCTCCCAGGTGCTGCTGAAACAGACCACCCGCCCCGGCCAGGCCAGGACCCAGACGTCCATCTCCACCCGCTCCGTGCATTTCCGCCAGACCTGCTCCGCGCCCCAGGGGGCGGGGTCCTCCTTCTGGTAAGAGAAGGAGAAGAGCTGCTCGTTGGGAACGTCGAAGAGGTCTTCCAGGAGGGCGTCATAGAGCCAGTCAAATTTGGGGTCCCAGATCTCGACGGCGATGTCCACGATTTCCTGATCCTTTTCGGAAAAGCTCATGTCCCAGTATTGCCGGCAGGGGAGGAAGATGGAGCCGCCGCGGCTGGCGGTATGGCGGGCGTGGGGGTAGGCTTCCCCGGTGAGGTCGGAGGCGGTGAGGGGGAGGCCGATGGGGTTCAGGTCCCACACGCCGTCGGGGGTGACGTAGGTTTCCGGACCGGGGGTGCGGGTATAATGGAGGACGCCGAAGATCATGGCCAGGACGATGGTGAAGGCCAGAATGCAGTCCACAATCAGCGTCACGGCCATGTTGGTCCCCTTGGACGCGCCCCGCTTTTTCATCAGCTTGTTGGTCCCGCGGACAATGAGGCCCAGGGCGAAAAAGGCGGCTATGTAGAGGGGGAGGACAATGACATAGATCAGCTCCGAGTTCCGCAGTTCGATAAGAACGAAGAGCAGAACGAGCAGCGTCAGCAGCACGACAGCGCCGCGGCCGACGCGGTGGTAGCTGCTCCCCAGGGGCACGCAGCCTCCGCCCTGCGCCACTGATTTCAGAGAGCGCCGCCGCCAGAGGAAGTAGGTCCCCAGATACGAGAGGATCAGCACCAGCAGAATCGTGTACATGGACATGCTGAAAAGGTGGACGTTGCTGTTGAAGAAGCGCAGAGGCGTCCGGATCAGGGTGTTGACGGAAGACGCGATCCCGAAGAGGGAGACAACCAGCAGGAGAAGATGGGCGGGCAGGAAGCTGCCCTTCACGGAGCGGTGGATCACGTCCAGGAGGACCGCACCGTCGGTTTCCAGGGGCACGGGGTCCGGGTTCTCCGTGGAGAAAATCAGCATCTGCCCCCACTCCGCAGTCTTCTCCCACCCGGCGGAGGTGCAGAGCTCTTCCAGGGATTCCTGGGCCTCGGAGGGCGCGGGGTCGAACTGGGAGATATCCTGCCCGTAGGTGACGGCGTAGCGGACCTGAGCGGGCGCGGCGCGGCGGTACTTCCAGAGAAGCCCGATGCTCTCCAGCCGCCAGCCCTTTGCGGCCATGTCGGCAAGGTGGCGCTCCACGCCCTGGTAGTCGTAGATCTGGTAGGGTTCCAAACGGTATTTGACATTGATCATGACGGTTCCTCCTCTCCGGTAAAAGCGCGGTAGTCCTGGGCCAGGGTCAGCAGGCGCCGGTATTCGGCGTCCAGGGCGGTCTGGCCCTTGGGGGTGATGATGTAGCTCCGTTTACGGCCCTCCGTGCGCGTCTCCTGGATCATGCCGGCCAGCAGAAAGCTCTCCAGAAGGTGGTAGAGGGTTCCAGGCCCCAGGGAGACGCGGCCCTGGGTGCGGAGGGAGATCTGCGCGGCAATGTCCGCGCCGCAGCACTCCTGACGGAGGCATAGGAGTATGTAAAACATGGGCTCTGTCAGGGTCTGAAATTTCTCCCGTGCCATGGTACTGCCTCCTTGTATTATCGAGTGTCGATATTATAACATCGAGTATCGATATTGTCAAGGGGGTTATGTCATTTATGTTATAAGAAATGATCGGTGTCCCAAGTAGTGTGGTGGCTGGTTCCTGCGGGGGTTTCTTTGCCGAAGTGGAATTTATCTTTAGTGGGTGCGATATTTTCAATTTCCGAAAAAAACCCTTGCTTTTTCCTGGAAGGTATAGTATAATGCTTTTTGTTCAGTGGCCGCAGAAAAAACGCAGGGTTAGTTCATTGGTAGAACTTCTGGTTCCCAACCAGATAAGGCGGGTTCGATTCCCGTACCCTGCTCCATCGGAGCGCCCGAGGCGCGGCAGAAAATCCCACACTCCGGTGTGGGATTTTTTGCACGCCCTGTTTACCGCTGAACCCTCCCTCCGGTAAACTTTCTCTTAACTTTGAAAAAAGCCCTTGACAAACCCCTCCCGCAATGCTACCCTAATTAACAGCAAGTGAATTTGCTTACAACTGAATGTGCCTGACGTATCGGCAAAATCGATTTGGTTTCCAAAGCAGGTTTTGTTGGTGCGCCTCTTTTCTCGCCTGTTTTCCGGAAGCCGAATCCCGAAAACAGGCGCTTTCCTTGTAAACGGACTCCTTCTCAATCAAAAACAGGAGGAACCGATATGAATCTCGAAAAAACCATCGCCGACATCCGGCGGAATCCGAAACTCAGGGGCGGGGACAAACTCATCGTCTGCGTGAACCCCGCGTGCATCTCCATGCTGGAGGACGCGTACCTTCTGCCCGCCGCCGGGAGCCTCCGGGACGCCTTCTGGACCATCGGGGAAGACGACGGGTCGGAGTCCGCCGCCATCCGCCTCTCCGAGGACGGAGACGACCTGGTGCTCTTCCACCTGACCCGCACCGGCCTGGGGATCACGGTGGCGGAGGCCGATTTTCCCTGCGTGGTCTTCGTGAACACCGGACATGAGTTCCTTACCGTGGACGGTCGGCGGGTTGGTTCCGGCGCGTATCACTTCATCCAGGAGGCGGCGCTCAGCGATCCGGAGGTTCAGGAAGCGCTTGGAGCCCTTTGCCGCCGCGTCTCTGAGGAGATTGAGGAGGCGCGGAGAGGGGCGGGCTGTTAGCTGTCTACGCAAAAATATCCAGCTGCATATATGCTTCCTTTTGATGCAAAACAGCGGTTTTATCCTTAAAATGGGCCTTTAGAAATGCGGCATCTTCCTTAATCCGCCGGCGTTCAGCGATCCATCGCGGGTCGCTTTCCACCAGAGCGATTAAATCATGTTCACTGATGGTTCCTGCGTCGGAAAATATAACGTCATAAATGTACTCCGCTCCTTGTCCGGCAATCGCTGTGATATCAGGCCAAAAGGAGTCCCTTTGCAGGCCGGGCAGCAGCTTCGGGTCGAAGAAGCAGCACAGCGCGGAATTCAGTGCTTCCAGCAGCGGATAAGCGGGGCTTTCCTCGACGGCGATTTCCTGATCGTACAAGCGCTCAAGTCTGCCGTCAATTTTGTCCAGGCAGCGGTAGTATTTTTCAAAATCCCGGCCATAGAGTTCTTCCTGGACAATTTGCTCCCAAAGGGTATTGACGCAGATCCTGCCCCATTCTGCCAGCTTGGGCGCACGGTTCTCTGCGGCCCATTTTTCAAAAGGACTCCATAAACGGCTGATGCTGAGTCCGGCCAAAGCCAACGCCTGTGCGCGTTCCAAGCCGTCAATAACTGCGCTGAGTTCGCTGTCGAGCCGCTCCAAAAGAATATGCTTCATCAACGGATTCCCCCATTCTCACCGGCCAAAACGACTTATATAAAGTCTGTCCAAGCCCAATTATAATCTCAGCCTCCATCTTTTGCAAGCATCGGAACAGCGGGCGTCCCCGCCCCCGGACATCCGGAAAATTCCCAGTACAAGGAGGACTCAACATGGGCGACATCTCGATCATAGCCCGGCGCTTATCGGACAAGCACGTCCAATACGGCTGGAGCGGCAACGGCGGCTATTTCAGCACTGTGGGGGCGCGGCTGCTGGCCTGGTACGACACGCCGGAGATGGTGGAATACCTCTTCGGCCTGGGGCAGCTCAGACACCTCTGGGAGCCCCACAGCGAGGCGCGGAACACCTGGAGCGCTGCGGGCACAGCCGTGAGGAACTCCAGGCCGCCCGTGAGGAGGCCGCGCAGGAGGACTATTCGCTCTGCCGACTCTGGGAGGACCGCAGGGCCCTGTGCGGGTGCTTCGACGACTGGGTGCTGGTCCGTCCGGACGAAAGCGGGAAGAACGTGGGAGAAATCGTCCTCCGCCCCGAAGAGGAACCCCATACCGAAACATTTTTATGGTGAAAAACGGCCCCAGGGGCCGCGAGGGATGCTATGATTTACTTTACAGCGGATACACACTTCGGCCACAGCAATGTGATCCGGTTCGAGGGCCGTCCGTTCCAGACGGCGGAGGAAATGGACGAGGCTCTGATCCGGAACTGGAACGGAAAAGTTGGCCCGGAGGACGAGATCTATATCCTGGGGGATTTCACCATGAAGGGCCCCACCCAGGCCAACGCGTTCCTGGAGCGGCTTCAGGGCCGCAAGTACCTGATTCGCGGGAACCACGACGGCTGGGTGGACCGCGCCGCCTTCCGCCGGGAGCACTTCGTCTGGATCAAGGATTACTATGAGCTGACCTGTCAAAACCGCCTGTTCGTCCTCTGCCACTATCCGCTCTTGAGCTGGAGGCGGATGCGGTGGGGCGCCTTCCATCTCCACGGGCATCAGCACAACCACCCGCAGTACAACGAGCACAACCGCAAAATGGGAACGGCGCGCCTGGACATGGGCGTTGACGCCTGGGGGATGGCCCCCGTCAGCATGGAGGAATTGCTGCGCTTCTGGGAGGAGGAACACCGCCCCGACGCCTATTGGGGGCGTATCAAACCCTCCGAGCTCCGGCTGGAGATGACGTGCAGCCTGTGCCCGGAGCAGTACGACGTGTTTGACAAGGATGGGCGGTGTCTGGGATACCTCCATCTGCGCGGCGGCAGCTTTACGGTGAACTGCGTCAGGCCGGGGAAGAAATATGGGGAGGTTATCAGCAAGTATACGCTTGATGGTTGGCATGAGTTCGCGGGTGAAGAGGAACGGGCGGCATATCTGGCGATTGCCAGGCGGGATATTGCGGAGTATTTTCGGAAGCTGGAAATGGAGGAGGGGCAGTGAAAAGACGCGTCCTGGACGGTAAATCCAGGACGCGTTGGTTTTATATAAATGCGGAGGGCCGCGTCAGCAATTCCCCGTATAGACAAATTCCAGGTACGCCCGCGCCTCATCCGCCAGGCGGTAGATCTGCTCCACTGGCGCAGGCGGACGGTCCGGCATCCGATATCGGGGAAAGAACCGGGACAGATGCAGCGGAATCCCGCGGTCCACCGACGCCAGCCACTGGGCCAGACGGCAGATTTCCTCCGCACTGTCATTCTCGCCGGGAACCACCAGGGTCGTTACTTCCACGTGGCACCGCTCCGCCGCCAGGGAGATGGAGCGCTTTACCGTCTCCAGGTCCCCGCCCAGCTTTTTGTACCACGCAGGGGTGAAACCTTTCAGGTCGATGTTCGCGGCGTCGATGAGGGGGAGCAGCGCCCGCCAGGGGGCTTCTTCGATGGTGCCGTTGGTGACGAGGACGTTGACCATCCCACGCTCGTGAACCAGGGTGGCGCAGTCCCGGACGTACTCATAGCCGATCAGCGGCTCGTTGTAGGTGTAGGCCACGCCGATACTGCCATGGGGCCGCAGCTCCAGCGCCTTGTCGGCCAACACTTCCGGAGACAGCTCCACCGTCTCGATCTCGCCCTCCCCGGCCATGGAAATCCCGCAGTTCATGTGTGCCGCACCACCTCAAAGCGCTCCAGCGTGTACTTCTCCCCCGCGCCGATGCCGCCCTTCCGGCGGGCAATGTCGATCTGCTGCTCCACCGTGTCCACGCCCTCCAGATCGGGCAGTAGCAGGCCCCGGCGGCGTCCGCAGGAGACGATCACGCCGTAGCGCCTCACATCCAGCGCCTCGGGGGACTCCACCGCCTCCGGCTGGCCCAGCACGTCCACGCTGTACTCCAGGCTCTCCAGCTCCGCCTCCGACACCGGCGGGAACCGGGGGTCCCGGGCACAGGCGGAAACGGCGTTCTGCACAATCTCCCAGGCCACGCTCTCCGTGGTGGGTCCGGTGGTGCCGATGCAGCCCCGGAGCTGGCCGTGGGCGTGGAGGGAGACGAAGGCTCCGGCGGCTTGGTCTGTCATGGCGGCAGGGAGACCATCCGGCAGGCGTTCCAGGCGCTTCCCCGTCCGGACGTAGGTTTCCAGGGACAGGCGGGCCAGTTGGACCCAAGGGTCCTCGGCGGCTTTTTTCTCTGCCAGGCGGACACGCTCCAGGGCCTCGCATTGGGCCCCGAATCTGCGGTTTTCGTCCTGCCCGGTGACGGTGAAGACGGCTACCCCGTAGCCCACGCCGGTGACGCCCTCGTAGCTGAGGAGCTTCGCGTCCACAGCCAGCCCGTCCAGCGCCCCCGCCATGATCTGGAAGGAGCGGAGGCCGCACTCCGCCGCCCCCTCGCAGAGGGCGGGGTCCAGCGTCAGGAAGCGCAGGAAGTCCCCTTCGGCCATGGCCCCGGTGATCTGGCGGTCGAACTCCGGGCCCTCCGGAGCGAAGCCGTAGGGGCCGTCGTCCCTCAGCTTGTGGGACAGGTCGCCGCTGGCCACCAGCACCGCCCTGCGGCCCAAGGCTTCTATCGCCTGGGCAATACACTGCCCGAGGCGGTAGTGCTCCATGGGGGAGAAGCCGGAGAGGCCCACGCGGAGAATGGGGCAGTCCACCCCCGCCTCCCGGAGGAAGTACAGGGGGACGAAGGTGCCGTGATCCAGGGACGGGTCCCGTTCCCCCAGGGTCCCGGCGGAAAGGCCGGCGGACTCCGCGCGGCGGATGAGCTCGTCCCGCAGCGGGGCGTCGTATGCCGTGGTGAGCGCGGTCCCGGGTGCGCCAAAGGCGGACATGCTGCCCGACGCGGTCTGGCCCGGGGCGATGTGGAAGTAGTCGGCGTACAGGACCAGGTGGGGGGAGGTGATGACGAGCACCTCCGGGTTCCATGCGGCCGCCTGCTTTGCGGCGCTCCGATAGGCGTCGATGGTGGCCTGAACCTCCCGCTCCCGCCCGCGTCCCACGGCGGGGATGATCAGGGGCGGGTGGGGAACAATCAGCGTCCCGAGAATCGGCATGGCGCTTCCTCCTTGTATGGATGGTTTGTGTCCGTGTCTCCGGAGAGAGGGGCGGCGCTCACAGGCAGTTCAGATCCGCCCTCAATCGCTCGATGATCTGCGCTTTCAGCACGGCGTCAACCCCCGGCTTGATCTGGGCGATGGCGGCGTCCCGGTCCGCCGCGGCCCGCATGGCCCAGGCTCTGAACGCCTCCTCAGTCATGCTTCCCTTCATGCAGCGGGCGTAGTATTTTTTGTAGGCCCGCTTGTAGATTTTCCAGGTGTCCTCGTCCTGAATTTTCTTCTCAAAGACCGCCCGCGCCCCCGCCTCCCGGCAGGTCTTGCTCTCCTCGCCGGGTGCGATCCGCCCGCAGTACATGGCCCGATCCCCCTGCTCGTGGAGGAACCAGCCTCCGCACAGGCGGCACTGGCGGGGTGCGCCGCCCCGCAGGATGGCCTTGCCCAGTTCCACGCGGAGGAAGTCTCGAAGAGAGGAAAAGATGTACTGCTCCGTCATGACGGCTGACCCGTCCTCCGCCGGGTGGAAGGCGAAGCACATGGGGCAGCTGACCGGCTGCTTCTCTGGACAGGGCGGCGCGTCTGCATCCGGCGCTTTCGCGTAGGGCTGGAGATGGCTTCCAAAGACTTGAAGCTGCTGCTCCAGCTCCTGAGCCAGGGGGGAGCTTCCGTCCGGGACCGGCCCGATGTCTTCGCCGGACAGGAAGGCGGTTGCCGCGGAGCCGTATCTGAACGGGCCTTGGGATTCCAGCCAGTATTCCGAAGCGCCGAAATCTGCGGTCAGGGGGAAGGTCAGTTTTGGAAAGTTCACGGGAGGGCCCTCCTTGTATAATAGCTGATGTCTGGGGGTGTCGATTGATGTCTATGTCGCTAGGTAGACGATATCATATATTGAAAAGATAGTCAACCTTTGGGCGGAAAATTTTTGAAAAAATTTTGCCGCCGCGCAAAAAGATCCCCGGAGGCACAGCCCCCGGGGATCGAAAACCTCTGCAATACAGGAACACGTTCCCCAGACTCAGCGCTTGCTGAACTGAGGCGCCCGCCGCGCGGCCTTCAAGCCGTACTTCTTACGCTCCTTCATACGCGGATCCCGGGTAAGGAACCCGGCCTTCTTGAGGATGGGCCGGTTATCCTCGCTGGCGAGCAGCAGGGCGCGGGCGATGCCGTGGCGCAGGGCGCCGGCCTGGCCGGTGACGCCGCCGCCGGAGACGGTGGCCACGATATCCATCTTACCGGTGTTGCCCGTGGCCTCCAGGGGCTGGCGGACGACCATCTTCAAAGTTTCCAGGCCGAAATACTCTTCAATGTCCCGGCCGTTGATGGTGATAGAGCCGGTGCCGCCGGGGAACAGGTGGACGCGGGCCACGGAGGACTTCCGGCGTCCGGTGCCATACAGATAGGGCTTCTTGGACTGATACATGATGCTTCCTCCTTATTCAGCGTCCAGGGCGATAGGCTTCTGGGCCTTCTGCTCGTAGTCGGGACCGGCGTAGATGTGCAGCCGCTTGAGGGAGTCCTTGCTGACGGTGTTCTTGGGCATCATGCCCCGGACGGCCACGCGCATAGCGGTCTCGGGCTTCTCCTGCATGAGGATGCGGTACGGCGTCTCCTTGAGTCCGCCCACCCAGCCGGAGTGGGTGCGGTAGATTTTCTGCTCACCCTTCTTGCCGGTGAGGACGGCCTTCCCGGCGTTGATAATGATGACGTTGTCGCCGCAGTCGGCGTGGGGGGTGAAAGTGGGCTTGTTCTTGCCGCGGAGCAGGTCGGCGGCGCGCACGGCGGTCTTGCCCAGGGGCTTCCCGGCGGCGTCCAGAATGTACCACTTACGCTCGATGTTGGCTTTGTTGGCCATAAACGTGGACATAGGTGTTTCCTCCTGATCGATATTTCCTTTACAAATCGGGTCTTTCCCGGTAAAATCAAGGCAATGGTATTTATACCACGTGGTATTGCGCTTGTCAAGGGATGAAATGGTTTTTTATTTATTATCTCAATAATTCTCGCTGTTTCTCCTGATATCTCGTGAATGCTCAAGCTGTATTTTGTTTTTCGCTTGCTTTCAGCGTCGGCTATCGACTCAGCTATTGGGATAGCAGGTCCCACTCCACCCCCCATTTTCTCTTTTTCTCCCGGAGAAAAAGAGAAAACGGGCCGTGGACGGTCCAAAAGAGAAAAAGACGTTTACGCGAAGCGGTGCCCTGGGTTGCTATGGTCTCCTACTCGCGTTTCGTGAGTGCCCTAGTTGCCGTTTACGCACACTGATTTGGTGTGCTTCTACTAGCCGCTGCCGCTCTGCGATGCGTGTTGGTAGATTGTACCGCCCCGCCTTTGCGGCCTCTGCTTCTTGAAAAAATGTCTGTAGGGGCGGACCTGCGTGTCCGCCCTTCCCCCGCGCCCACCGCACCGCAAAAAAGAACGCGGGGCCTCCCCCCGCGCTCAACTCCGCCGCCCGCCTATGTAACTACAAAACCCACTGCACCAGCAAGAGCAGCACGAACCCCGGAAGCCCCAGTATCCCGATCACCAGGGCGTTCCAAAGGTTCAGCCCCAGAGCGATGCCGGTGACACCCGCCGTTGCCTGCACCGCCCACAGAGCCATAAACCCCAGCAGGGAATTCACCGCCAGCTTCAGTGCCAGCCGCAGCGGCCCGCTGAACACGCGCAGCAGCGCGATCAGGAAAAATCCCGCCAGCAGGGCCGCTATCACCTTCTGATTCAGATCCATGCCGCCTCTTTCTCCGGATGCTCCAGCTGGACCGCCGCCAGAGCCTCCGGACTGTGCTCCTTGATGGCCCGAATCAGGTAGTTGCACCGCGCCTTCACCGCGCTGATGTGGTACACGCAGGATTCCACCAGCTCCGGGTCCACCGCCTGGTCGAACTGCCGGTAGGCCAGTGACAGCTCGCCCTGGGCGTTTTTAAGTTCCGCCCACAGGGCTTTCAGTTCCGGGTTGGCCTGCGCCTTCTTGGGAAATAAGATAGTCTTCATTGTGTTGTCCCTCCTGATAATAGATGTATGGGGAGTTTGGACAAATATACCAGATTTTATACGGGAGGAACCGCCAATGCAGGAAATTTTTATGAGACAAGCCCTGAAATTGGCACGTGAAGCCGCTGCCGCCGGGGAGGTCCCGGTAGGCTGCGTTATCGTTCGGGACGGTATTGTAATAGGGGAGGGCCGGAACCGCCGTGAGGAGCGCCAGGCCGTCTGCTCCCACGCCGAGATGGAGGCAATTGCCGACGCCAACCGGACCCTGGGCACGTGGCGGCTGGACGGCTGTGAGCTGTACGTGACCCTGGAGCCCTGCCCCATGTGCGCCGGAGCCATCCTGAACGCACGAATCGCGCGGGTGTGGTACGGAGCCCGGGACTCCGCCTTTGGGGCCTGCGGAGGCGTCATGAATCTGTTTATGGAGGACTTCCCCTCGCCCCCCGCCCTGGTAGGCGGCATCCTGGAGGCGGAGTGCCGGGAGGTGCTGTCGGCGTTCTTCGCCTCCCTCCGGAACAAGAGGCCATGAATTGCAGCGGCTTACGGTTTATTCTTCCTGCCGCTCTCGTTCCGGAGCACGGCGCTGCTGACGAGCCCGATGCCGCCTAAAACCGCGCAGCACCGTGACGGAAGCAGCACCCCCGCCGCAATCAGGCTTGCGCCCGCTATGAGATTACAGGCCGCCGCATTCCTCAGCGCCTTTTTCCCGGGGTTCGGAAGGGTCACGGAAATCCCCAGTTTTTCATTCAGCCTTTTACAGGCTTGATTGACTTCTTTGATCATGCTTTGCCCTCCTAAAACAACAGCTGTATGCCGTGATTCACAATCAGCAGCGCGCCAACGCCCAAAAGCATCCACGGGAACCTGCTTTGCTCCTTTTCTCTCCGAAGGAACAGAAAAAGACCGGTGCCGCAGACAAGGCAGATGCCCGCAGTCAGCGACACGAGCGATATCAGGCGCATTGTTTCCGCCCCCGGAACAGGCACGAAATCAGGAAATGGAAAACGCATGTAAAAGCCTCCTTTTCACCGCCGTTTTCTTTCACTGAAAGATTTTGGACACAAGGATATCCGCCATGGCGTCAAACACGGCGAAATAGTCGCAGGTCCGCGAGAGGGTTTCCCTTGCGCTGACGGTTGCCAGCAGCGCGCTCAGAATCCCGTACGCCTGGGACGGCTCCATGTTCAGCGTGAGGTTTGCGGCCTGAACGGCCTGATGGAAAAAGTCAAAACTGTCGAACTTGATTTTCTGAACGCTTTCCTCCGGCAGCTTCGTCACAAAGGACTGGAAGTCCGGCGTATTCACGTTGTACAGAAACGGCTTGCTTCCGTATTCCCGGACCAGCTCTTTCATGGACCTGGCAAAGCCCTCCCTGGTCTGGCTGGCCCTGTTGATGTCAAGGACGTTCCGCATGAGTCTGGCCTGGATTGCCTCGATGGTATCGGAGAAGAGGTCCTCTTTTGCGGGATAAAGGGTGTAGAAGGTGCCGATGGAAATTTCCGCTTGATCGCAGAGCGTTTTGATGCTGGTCTTTTTGTAGCCCTGAGCGGTCCAGCATTCCTCGCACAGCGCTTTCAGCCTTTCGCGGATGGCCTTTTTGTCGGAATCCGAAAGAACGGGTTTTGACGGCATATAGCATTCACTCCCTTCTAACAATATTTGCGAATATTCGTAATTTATATTCACAAATAAATCATAGCATTCTTTACTGCCGCTGTCAAGGCAAAATTTCCCCAGCCGCAGGTCTGAAAAGATTTAAGACTTTTGTAACAATTGACACTGGTTTGCTTAATAATTCTCCTGTATCTTAATACTTGCAAGAGACAAAAACTTCTTTTCATCCAATCTTCCAAACAATAGTCAAAGGACTGGCCGCAAGGCCGGTCCTTTGGCGTTTTCTGACGTTGATCCTCCCCGTATACCCCCCACCCCCAAATTCCCAAAACGAATTTTACAAATTTCCCAACTTTCAATCCTTTTTTACTTTTCCCCGCCGGAAAACCATGCTATAATAACAAAGCATCCCCACGGATTTCAGCGGTTCCCACCGCTCCGGCGGTCGGATCGCAGTTATTTTACAGAAAACAGGTGATTGTATGACTTACACGAAAATCGCGGCAATCTTCGCCGACAGCGACGCCCTGGACGGCCAGTCTGTCACCGTCGGCGGCTGGGCCCGCACCATCCGCGACATGAAGAACTTCGGCTTCATTGAGCTCAACGACGGCTCCTGCCTCAAGAACCTCCAGGTCGTCATGGAGACTGGGAATCTGGAGAACTACAGGGAAATTGCCGCCCAGAACGTAGGCGCGGCCCTGGTTGTCACCGGCACCGTCGTCCTCACCCCCGAGGCCAAGCAGCCCCTGGAGCTCAAGGCCGCGAAAATCGAAATCGAGGGCGCGTCCACCCCCGACTACCCCCTCCAGAAGAAGCGCCACAGCCCCGAATTCCTCCGCACCATCCAGCACCTCCGCCCCCGGACGAACCTATTCTCCGCCGCCTTCCGGGTCCGCAGCGTCGCGGCCTTCGCCATTCACGAATTCTTCCAGAACCAGGGCTTCGTCTACGTCCACACCCCCATCATCACCGCCAGCGACTGCGAGGGCGCGGGCGAGATGTTCCGCGTCACCACCTTGGACCCCGCCAACCCGCCCAGAACGGAGGACGGCTCCGTAGACTTCTCCCAGGACTTCTTCGGCAGGCCCGCCAACCTCACCGTCTCCGGACAGCTCAACGCCGAGAACTTCGCCATGGCCTTCGGCGACGTCTACACCTTCGGCCCCACCTTCCGCGCCGAGAACTCCAACACCCAGCGCCACGCCGCCGAGTTCTGGATGATCGAGCCGGAAATGGCCTTCTGTGACCTTCAGGGCGACATGGACATCGCGGAGGCCATGATCAAATTCGTCATCCGCCGCGTCATGGATCGCTGCCCCGACGAGCTCCAATTCTTCAACAATTTCGTCGACAAGGACAAGGCCCTCCTGGACCGCCTCAACCACGTAGCCACATCCGATTTCGGCCGCGTCACCTACACCGAGGCCGTCCAGATCCTGGAAAAGAACAACGACAAATTTGACTACAAGGTCTTCTGGGGCTGCGATCTCCAGACGGAACACGAGCGCTACCTCACCGAGCAGATCTATAAGCGCCCCGTCTTCGTCACCGACTATCCCAAGGAGATCAAGGCGTTCTACATGCGCCTCAACGACGACGGCAAGACCGTAGCCGCCGCCGACTGCCTCGTCCCCGGCATCGGCGAAATCATCGGCGGAAGCCAGCGCGAAGAACGCCTGGAAGTCCTGGAATCCCGCATCAGAAAACTGGGCATGAAGCCCGAAGACTACTGGTGGTACTGCGACCTCCGCCGCTACGGCACCTGCCGCCACGCCGGCTTCGGCCTCGGCTTCGAGCGCCTCGTCATGTACCTCACCAGCATCCCCAACATCCGCGACGTACTCCCCCACCCCCGCACCGTCGGCAGCGCGGACTTCTGAAAGTGCCTACGGCCTCCGGCGGGCGGGGGGCCTCCGGCGGGTTCCTTTTCTCGAGAGAAAAGGAACCGAAAAGAGCTTTCATACCGCTCTGTGGTGCTGGAGGTTGTTAAAGCCCGTCACACGGTAACGCAGGATGTGCGTGTGGGTCCTTCCATTGACATGAAAGGACCCACGGGATTTTCTTTTACGATACCCAAAAAATTTACCTCTGTGGCAAATCAGCATGATTTGCCACAGATAAAGTTTGGGGTCCAGCCCTTTTCAAAGGGCTGGTGGGGTCCAGGGGCAAAGCCCCTGGCCGCCGGAGGCCCCCCGCCTGCCGGAGGCCCCCCGCCTGCCGGAGGCCCCCCGTACATCGACAGCTAGGAGGATTCCCATGGCCTACCTTGACACCCTCCCCTCCCGGATGGCTGACGCCTTTTCCGAGGAGCCGTTTCTGCGCAAGCTCTCCCGAAACCGCGACGACGTGTTCCGCCTTTTCAACAACGTCGACTGGCGTCGCCTCCTTGCGCCGCTCCTTCCCATCCAGTCCCGCCTCTCCTGCGCGGAGGCCCTGGCCGCATTCCGCCCCGTCCTCGACGGGATCGCCATCCCCCCTCCGGAGGGCTGGCTTCCCTATGCCTACCAGGCCGCGGCCTCCATCCTCTACCCCCAAGAAGACCTCGTCCACTCCCCCGCCCAGCGCGACGGGGCCATCTGCTTCCTCCAATTCCTCCGCGAACTCTTCACCGCCGAGCGGAAAGTGCTCCCCTTCGACCCCTGGCTGGACTTCGCTTTCTGCACCGACGAGGAATTGAAGGGCAGCCCCCTGGCGGAGTCCTACCGCCGCTTCCTCCGCCGCTTCCGGGAGGAATACGTCTACGAGCTCATGCGCCTTGGGCGGGAGGCGACCCCCTTCCGGACCCTGGAGCACATCGCGGGCGTCCACCACGTGGCCATGACCGTCTCCCGCGCCTTCAAGGCGGGAGGCGGGCTCATCGACCTGGGCCTCATCTCCGGCGCGGCGGCGGGGCATGATATCGGCAAATTCGGCTGCAAGCCCGGCGAGCGGGTCCCCTACCTCCACTATTTCTACACCGACCAATGGTTCTCCGGACGGGGCCTCAAGGGCTTGGGCCGCGTGGCGGCGAACCACTCCGTCTGGGACCTGGAGATCGAAAACCTGTCCTCCGAATCCCTGGTTCTGGTCTACTCCGATTTCCGCGTCAAGCAGTCCCGGGGGGAGGACGGGCAGGAGATCGCCCGCATTTTCTCCCTGAAAGAAGCCTTTGACGTCATCCTGGCGAAGCTGGACAACGTGGACGACGCCAAGCGCCGCCGCTACCAGTACGTCTACGCCAAGCTCCAGGACTTCGAGGACTACCTGACCACCTTCGGCGTGGACACCACCCTGGAGTCCCCCGGCAAGGCCCCCCTGCCCCTGAAAGACGCCGCCCTCATGACGGAGGAAGAGGTGGTCTGCGCCCTCCGGCGCACCGCCGTGGACCACAACATCCGCCTCATGTACCGCCTCAGCCGGGAGCGCCTCTTCGTAGGCACCCTGGAGGCGGCGCGGGGCGAGAAGGACCCCGCCCGCATCCGCGCCTACGTGTCCATTTTCGAGGAATATTTCACCTACTGGAGCACCGGACAGAAGGAGCAGACCCTGGAGTTCCTCTACGAGCTCCTTCTCCAGCCCGACGGCGACGTCCGCCGCCAGGCGGCCAGCCTCATCGGCCACATCCTCTCCGGCTTCATCTCCGGCTACAAGAAGGAACTCCCCGCCGGCACCGCCCCCAGCCCCCAGGAGAACCGCCCCTTCCAGCTCTGGGAGGAATACCTGGAAAAGCTGATTCACCCCGACCGCCGCCTGACGCCCCGGCAGACCAGCATGATCCGCTACCAGGCCAAGACCGTGGCCGACGCCCTCCTGGGAAGCTGCTCCGACAGCGCCATGCCCCGCTTCGCGGAAATCCTCTTCCGCCACTACCAGGACCCCCAGTCCGTGGACGCCGACGCCGCCTTTGCCCTTCTGGACACCGTCTTCAACATCCCCCTAGAGCGGGTGGAGGCTCAGGACCTGGCCCGTCTGGCGGGCTTCGCCGCCTGGTGGCTGGAGAAGGGGGACGCCCCCCAGCAGGCCGCGGCCATGCGCCTCTTCCGCCGCCTCCTGCCCATCCTCCCCGAGGACGGACCCGAGCGCCGGGAGATCGTCAGGGCAGTGGAGGCCGCGGACTGCGGCGGCAGCACGCCCCTGCTCTTCCTCCAGGCACAGTTAGGGGAAATGCTGGGCCTGGATGTCTCCCGAAACCGCGCCCTTTTGGACTCCGACGAGGCCGCCAGCAGCGTCTTCCTGGACAACCTGAAAACCGCAACGCCCTGGATTCTCAAGGCCGCGGGTGTGGAATACCTTCTCGACCAGGCGGAGCGCCGCCAGCAGACCAGCGCCCTCCACATCGCCACCCACTTCTCCAACCTGCTGAAAGTCAGCGAAAACGTGGTAGTCCGCCGCATGGCGGGCGCGGCCCTTCTGGAGATTGCCCCCCAGCTCTCCCCGGACCGGAGAAACGAGGTGGCCGTAGAGCTCTCCGAGGCCCTGGAAACGGGCCAGGCGGAGATCTCCCAGTACATTCCCCAGTACCTGGGCCGGTTTGCCCTCTGGCTCTCCCCCCGGGAGCTGGACGAAATCCTGGACCAGATGCTTCTGTTCCTCTCATCCTCCAGCACCAGCGTCGCCTCCGCGGCCCTCTCCACGGTAGGAGCCATGCTGGAACACTACGCCGTCTACGGCGGACGCTTCGGGGAAAACGCGAAAGCTCTGGCAGCGCGCCGCCAGCGCATGGCGGGCCTGTTGTTGAAGGGCCTGGCCTCCTGCATGGAGCCGGTGCGCCAGGAGGCCCTGCGGGTCCTGGGCGAGGGCCTGTTTGCCTCCAAGGTCCTGGACTACGAGCGCAAGACCGGCCTCTTCACCCTCATGGCCAAGAAAATCCTCTTCCTCATCTCCGAGCAGCCCGAGGAAGAGCTGACCTTCTTCTACACCGCCGCCGCCCTCTCCCACATCTACCGCTTCGCCGTCCAGCACCGCATCGAGACGGGCCCCTTCCAGTTCGCCGTCCGCGGCAAAGCGGCCTTCTTCCCCGGCACCTTCGACCCCTTCTCCCTCTCCCACAAGGGCATCGTCCAGGAGATCCGGGACCTGGGGATGGAGGTCTACCTGGCCATCGACGAATTCTCCTGGTCGAAGAAGGCCCAGCCGTCTCTGATCCGGCGGCAGATTGTCAGCATGTCCGTGGCGGACGAGTTCGACGTGTACCTCTTCCCCCACGACATCCCCGTGAACCTGGCCACCCCCGACGACCTCCTCCGCCTCCGGAACGTCTTCCAGGGCCGGGAGCTGTACCTGACCGTTGGCTCCGACGTAGTAGCGAACGCCTCCTCCTACAAGGCCCCGCCCCAGCCCGGCTCCGTCCACAGCATGAACCACATCATTTTCGGCCGTACCAGCGACGCCGAGGGCGAGGAATACGAGGCCGACCTGACCCGCATCAGCGGCGAGGTCATCCAGCTCCACCTCCCCACCTACCTGGAGGACATCAGCTCCACCCGCATCCGGGAGAATATCGACCTGGGCCGGGACATCTCCATTCTGGTGGACCCCACCGTCCAGGACTACATCTACCGCAACGGCCTCTACCTCCGGGAGCCCCAGTACAAGCAGATCGTGCGGGCCAGCCTTCTGGAGTTCTCCACGGAGGAATACAGTCAGGCCCTTTGGAGCGAGCTCTCCGCCGCTATTCAGAACCTTCCGCAGCCGGACCCCAGAGATTCCATTTTCGTCCTCCGCGCCGCAGCGCCCCGGCGGCGGGTCCTGGGCTTCCTCACGGCGCGCATTCTCAATTCCGCCGGGCTCTACGGCGCGTTCGGCAGCGAATCCATGGCCGATTACGTCCGCATCCGCACGGCGGGCCGCATCCTGCTCCTGACGGGCCTCTACGCTGTCCAGACCCCGGGCGGGAATTACGACGTCCGGCAGCTCCTTCTGACGGAGGCCCTTTTCGGGGCCCTCTCCAAGGACTGCGGCTACGCCGTCTGGTGGGGCGCCAGCGGCGAGAAGAACCTGTCCCTCCTGGAGCGCCACGGCTTTGTCACGGCGGAGTCCAACAGCACCCGCGCCCTTATGCTGGTGGATATGCGCTCCCCGGTGGTGCTTCTGCAAAACATCCCCACCACCCTGAAAGAGCCCTTTTCCTCCGAGCGGGCCATCCTTGCCGCCGTGGAAAAGGCCCACATCCGCCTCCAGAGGGCCATCTGCGGCCTGTACCCCGGCACCCTGGTCCTCTCCATCAACGCGGAGGTGATCTATCATCGCCTGGTCCGCAAGCTCACCGACGCCAACGGCGTCCCCGCCGAGCCCCAGACGCCCAGGGTCCTGGGCCCCAAGATGTGCGTCCCCTTCGGCAAGATTCTCCGCGGCAATGCCGTCCCCAACACCGTTACCAAGACCATCCACACCGATAAGGTCTACGCCCCGGACCTGCAGTCCTTCTCCATCGCCCCCTTCCCGGGCTACGCCCCCCTGGAGAGCCAGATCCGCACGGTCCGCTCCTTCCGCCGTCCGGTGATGCTGGTGGACGACATGCTCCACTCCGGCAACCGGATCAACACCCTGGCCCCCATGTTCCGCAGTGTGAACATGGAGATCGACCACGTACTGGTGGGCCTCCTCTCCGGACGGGGCCGGGACCTCATGGCCGCGAAGGGCATTGACGTGGACAGCGTGTACTTCGTCCCCGACCTTCAAGCCTGGTTCACGGAGTCCACCCTGTACCCCTTCATCGGCGGCGACGCCGTCAGCGGCGCCCGCCCCTCCGTCCCCGGCCTCACCCCGTCTGTGAATCTGATTCTCCCCTACGCCTACCCCAGATTCTGCCACACCAGCACCCGCGCCGCCGTCTTCGAGTTCTCGAAGGTCTGCATCGAAAACAGCCGCGACATCCTGGTAACCCTGGAACGCGCCTACCGCGACCGCTACGCCCGCAATCTCACCCTCTCCCGCCTCAGCGAAGCGGTCATCCTCCCCCTCTCCCCCGACAAGGGCCTCGCCCTCCAATACCACCCCAACCTCCCCGCCTCCGCCTGCCTCGAAAGCGACCTCCGCCTCCTGCACCGCATGCGCGAACGCGAAGACCACGACCGGAAGGAGACGCTGTTCTTCTGAGGTGCGTCCAGCCTCCGGCGGGTCACTTTTTCTCGAGAGAAAAAGTAACCAAAAAGAGCTTTAGATCCGCTCTATACCCTGGTGGTTACGAAAGCCTGTCACACGGTAACGGGGTGCCTGCATGCGGAACCTTTCAGGTCCCGCAGGGTTTATTTTCCACGACCACCAGGGCTGTTGGGATGCACACCGTAGGGGCCGGCGCCCTCGCCGGCCCCTCCCCCGCGCCCACCGCACCCACCTGACGTGCCCCCACAACATGGCACCCTCCACCTCAACACGTACCCCCGTAGGGGCGGACCTATGTGTCCGCCCTTCCCCCGCACCCACCAGAGCCGCGATCGGCGCACCCAGCTTCCGCGAGGAGATGTGAGAGCGAAGCGGCTCACATGTCTACAGCCCCCGCGCATTCCAGCGCACCCAGATCTCCCTGGCAACCCCATGCGCTCCCCCGCACCCTGAAAAGATAAATTCCACCTTGTCAAAGAAGCCCCCGTATCACCAAGCCCCCGCAACTACCAGACCACACAGGAGGACACCTCCATGCCGTACTTGCTCGATCACCCCCCCGCCATCGAACCCACCGCATTCCGCCCACACTCCCCCCGCCAGCTCACCGCCCCCGCCTCCGCCGCCTGGCTGGACCCCCGCCGTATCAACGTCGACCCGCCCCCGCTTCCCCCTGAAACCCTCGACGCCCTCACCCGAGGCCACCTCACCGCCGTAAACCGTCTTCACCCCCGCTGGCAGGACGCCCTTGCATTCATCACCCCGACCCCGGCTAAAAAGCGCGTCCACCTCCTGGCCGTCGGCGACGTAGGCGGCACCCTCCTGACGGCCCTAAAGCTCCTGGGCGGCGACGTGATTTCCACCATCGGCATCTGCGACTTAAACGAGAAAACCGTAGCCCGCTGGACCGCGGAAATGGGCCAGATCGCCTGGCCCTGGGACTACGACGCCCTCCCAGCCGTAGAACCCGTAACCCAGGAGGCCCTTTTCGACTGCGACGTGTTCATTTTCGCCGCCACAAAGGCCATCCCGCCTGTAGGAAGCGCCGTGCAGGATGTCCGCATGGCCCAATTGGAGGCCAACCAGCCCTTAGCCGCATCCTTTGCGCGTCAGGCCCGCGCGGCGGATTTTCGCGGCCTGTTCATGGTCCTCAGCGACCCGGTTGACCAGCTCTGCCGCGCCGTATGGGAGGCATCCAACACCGGTCCAGACGGGCAGATTGACCACAAGGGCCTTCTGCCGGAACAGGTGCAGGGCTTCGGCCTGGGCGTGATGAATGCCCGCGCGGCCTATTTCGCAAAGCAGGACCCCCGCTTCGCGGACTTCCTCACGGAGGGCCGTTCCTTCGGCCCCCACGGCAAGGGCCTGGTAATCGCGAACTCCATCGAGCATTACGACGACGCCCTCTCCCAGGAGCTGACCCGCCTCACCCTGGAGGCAAACCTCCGCATCCGAGACCTCGGCTTCAAGCCCTATGTAGCCCCTGCGGTTTCCTCGGGGGCAATGCAGCTCCTGCTGACCCTGCGGGGCGCGTGGCACTGTTCCTCCGTGCCTCTGGGCGGCGCATGGTTCGGCGTCCGGAACCGCTTTACGCGGTATGGCCTGGAAATCGAGTCCCAACCCCTCCCCGACGCCCTCTTCCAGCGCCTCCAGGAGACGGAGCGCCTGTTGAAGGAGGCCGCGCCATGAAGCCGGAAGAAGAACTGATGGTCCTCCACGCGGGCCGTGCCGGCCAGCTCACCGGACGGCTGGGCGAAACCATATCCCATGCCCTGGCAGGGCGGAAGGTGGAATATTTCACCGGAAGTCCCCCGCTTGAAAACCGCCGCATTCTGTTCGCCTTTTCCCTGCCGGAGAACGCGATGAACATCAGTTTATACAGCCTCCTGGCGTGGCTTCGGGAGCATCCGGGATGTCTGCGGGGAAGCGTAGGCAGCGTGGTCATCGACGGAGCCGGGGACCTGTACACAAAAGCGGCGGGACGCGAGCTGGTTCTGGAGGCCAGCCGTGCGGGCTGCACGTTCCCAGGCCGTCCGCTGGTGGAGGCCACGGGAAGCCTGGCCAATTTTACCGTGCAGGCGAAGAATGCAGACTGCTCCCTGGAAGAAGCGTACCGTCTTGCGGTAACGGACCTGGCAGACCGCGTACAAGCCTTTGCGCCCCCGTGCCACGCACGTCCGAAGCTCCTGGTCCTCCACGCCTCCAGCCGCCGGACCTCCAACACGCTGGCCCTCTGGTCCCGGTGCCGGGAACGGCTGGAAAGCGCCTGTGAAATCACGGAAATCGGCCTGCGGAACGGGACTCTGGAGGACTGTGCCGGGTGCCCCTACACGACCTGCCTCCACTACGGCGAGCAGGACAGCTGCTTCTACGGTGGCGTGATGGTGCAGGAGGTCTACCCCGCCGTTCGGGAGGCGGATGCGGTAATCCTGCTGTGTCCGAACTACAACGACGCCCTCTCCGCGAACCTTACCGCCGCCGTGAACCGCCTGACGGCGCTGTACCGTACCACCTCCTTCATGAATAAGGCGGTGTTTGCCATCGTAGTATCCGGCTACTCCGGCGGGGACCTGGTAGCGAGCCAGGTTGTGTCGGGGCTGTGCATGAACAAGGGCTTCTGGCTTCCCGGCGGCTTCTGCCTCCTGGAGACGGCCAACGACGCAGGTGCAGCAATGCGCCTTCCGGGGATAGAGGGGCGGCTGGAGGGGTTTTCGGAGACGATTCTGAATGCGCTGACAAGGGCTTAAAAAAGCCGCCCTGTCTCTTGACAAAGCGGTGTGTTTCGGTATAATTGAATATAGAAGGGCGCTGTTACAAGACGGTCAGCACACCTTAGCTAACAGTATTCGTTAGCCGCTTGGGGGCCAACCGGGCGGCTAACACGCTTTCGTGGTGAGAAAGCACATGGCAATTGCCACAAGCACGAGGAAGCGCAAAAGCGCGAACATCCTCTTCTTCCACATCTGCATCACCTCCCCCCGTTGGGAATTTGCTTAGGGGTACAAACGGTGAGCCAACCGCCTATTTGTATGTAACAGCGTCCTTCTGGCTTTATGATAGCAGGGTTGTCGGAGTTTGTCAATTTCTGCTGGGTTGATTTGCTGTAGGTCGGGAAATAATTGATAAAATTGTGTGGCCTTCTATGGTAATGGAAGGCCACACTTGCTTTTGCTTCGTTACCACGCAACAGACTTTAACACCCACCAGATTCGCGTCGAGTTAAAAAGTCCTTTTTTCGGTTCCTTTTTTCTTTTAAGAAAAAAGGAACACCTCACGCCTCCAGCTTCCCATTGCACTTCGCCAGGAACCGCGCGTTATGGATGACCGCGCGTGTATGGGTACCGCTTCCGACAGGCCCCTTTTCGTCCCAGGCTCTGACGGTGAAATCCACCATCTTCCCGTTCTCGGAGACATTTACGATCTCCGCTTCCGCCCAGACCTTCATGCCGATGGGGGTGGGGGCGTCGTGGGTGATGCTGAGGCGGGTGCCGACGCTGCTGTGGTCCTCGTCCAGGAAGGTTTGCAGGCCCAGCATGGCCGCGTTCTCCATCATCGCCGCCATGAAGGGGGTGCCGAAGACCGGGAGGGCGCCGGAGCCGGTGGCGGCGGCGGTCAGGGATTCCGTTACGGTGTCTTCCAGCTGGCACTTCGTTCCAATCAGTATCATATGCGCTCCTTTCTTCTGTCAGATGCCCAGCTCTGTCCAGAGTTCATTATACAGCCTTCTTGTCTCCAATGGAAGAACCAAATACGCCTCGCAGCGGTCCAGGGTCTCCTGGGGGGCGGCCATGATCTCGTAAATCTCCGGGTTCAGGGGCTCCTCGTAGAGTTCCTCGTAATAGGCGGGGTACTGCTCCAGGGCCTCCTGGTTGGGGGAGGCGTACCAGATATAGTCCATGTTCGCCAGGTTCGCATCGGTGGAGGCGATGAAGTTGATCCAGGCCATGGCCTCATCATAGTGGGGGGCGTCTTTCAGGACACACATGGCGTCCATGAACCAGTTGGACCCTTCCTCCGGAACCACAAAGGCCAGGTCTTCGTTATTCTCCAGCATGGTCAGGTAATCGCCCGCGTAATACGCGCCTATGGCGGCGTTTCCGCCCTCCATCTTCTGGTAAATCTCGTCCATGACAAAGGACTGGTAGACGCCCCGGTTCTTGGCGTCCTTCAGGAGCGCGAATGCCTCCCGCAGCTCGCCCTCGTCGGTGGTGTTCAGGGAATAGCCCAGATAGCACAGGGCCGTCGCCATAGCGTCCCGGGAGTTCCGGAACATCAGGACATTGCCCGCGTACTGGCTGTCAAACATGGCGGACCAGCTGGTGATAGGCTCATCAACCATAGTGGTATTGTAGATAATCCCCACCGTGCCCCAGGTGTAGGGAACCGTGTAGCGCTCCTGGGGATCGTAGCTCAGGCCCTTGAAGCGGCCGGAAATCAGGTCATAATTGGGAATCTGGCTGTAGTCCAGCTCCGCCAGCATATCCTCCTCGATGAGCTGGGAAATCATATAGTCGGAGGGAACCACCACGTCGTAATCCCCCGCGCCGCTCTTGAGCAGGGAGTAGAGGGACTCGTTGCTCTCGGAGGTCTGGTAGTTCACGATGATGCCCGTCTCCTCCTCAAACCGGGTGATGAGGTCCTCGTCGATATATTCGCCCCAGCTGCACACGTTCACCACCGGCTGGGCGTTGGTGGCCCCCGTCAGGAGCACCACCGCTGTCAGGAAGCACGCCGCCACAACGCCCGTGCCGCCCCAGCGGAGCCACTTCCCCCTGGGGGAGTACAGCAGCCGGGTCAGCTTCTGGGAGATGGGATGGGGACGCCGCTCCGGCTTGGCGTGCTCCGCCCGCAGGTTCACGATCACCAGCAGGAACAGCACCGTCACGAACAGCAGCGTGGAGATGGCGTTGATCTCCGGCGTCACCCGCTTCTTGGTCATACCGTAGATGGTCATGGCCAGGGTGGAGGCGGAGGAGCCGGCGGTGAAATAGCTGATGATAAAGTCGTCCACGCTCATGGTGAAAGCCGTCAGGGCCCCGGAGGCGATGCCCGGCTTAATCTCCGGGAGAATCACCTTCCAGAACGCCTGCATCCACGTGCAGCACAGATCCTGGGCGGCGTCCACCAGGTTCTTGTCCATCTGCCGCAGCTTCGGTCCGACGGAGAGAATCACGTAGGGGATGTTGAAGGTCACGTGAGCGATCAGCAGGGTTCCGAAGCCCAAAGTCAGCCGTCCCGGCAGAACGATCACGCTCTGAACGCCGTTGAACCACACCGCAAAGCCGCTCCAGAACGTGAAGAAGGCCACGAAGAACAGGCACATGGCCACGCCCGTCACAATGTCGGCGTTCATCATCGGGATATTGTTCACGGTGTTCAGCACGTTCCGGGAGCGCCGCCGGAGGCTGTAGAAGCCGATGGCGGCGAAGGTCCCCGCGAAGGTGGCGATGGCCGTAGCCAGGAGGGATACCAGCAGCGTCGTGTACACGCTGCGCATAATGAGCCGGTTCTGGAACAGGGACCTGTACCAGTCCAGAGAAAAACCGGTCCAGACGATGTTGCTGTTCCCCTTATTAAAGGAGAAGACGATCAGCAGGAAAATAGGCGCGTAGAGGAACAGGAACACCAGGGCCGTAAACACGCGGCTCAGCGCGGCATTTTTCCGTTTCACAGCATCACCGCCTGTTCCTCGCCCTCGCCGAAGCGGTTCATCACCACCATGCACACGACGACGATCACCATCATGACCAGGGAAATGGCGGCGCCCAGCTGGGGATTGTAGGCCCCGCCCAGGAACTGCTGCTCAATCACGTCCCCCAGAAGCAGCTCCGTGCCGCCGCCCAGCATCTTGCTGATGGCGAACGTGGACACGGAGGGCACGAAGACCATCGTGATCCCCGACAGCACGCCGGGGAGGCTCAGGGGCAAGATCACCCGCCGGAACACGTTCACGCTGTCCGCCCCCAGGTCCCGGGCCGCCTCGATCAGGGACCCGTCCAGCTTCACGATCACGGAGTAGATGGGCAGGATCATGAAGGGCAGGTAGTTGTACACCATGCCCAGGACCACGGCCCCCTGGGTGTTCATCATGGGAAAGAATTCCAGCTCCGACCCCGTGAGGCCGTTGTAGAGGCTGATCAGACCGATTTTCTGAAAGAGCTGATTCAGAAGCCCGTTGTTCTCCAGAATGGACATCCAGGAGTAGGTGCGCAGAAGGAAGTTGATCCACATGGGCAGCATGATCAGCACCATCGCCGCCCGCTGAAAGCGCTCTCCCTCCTTGCTCATCATATAGCTGACGGGATAGCCGATCAGGAGGCAGATGAAGGTGGCGATCAGAGCCAGCTTGAAGGAGCGTCCGAAGACTACGGCGTAGGTCCCCATGCGGGAGAAATTCTCCAGAGTAAACCCGCCCGCGTCGTTGGAAAAGGCGTACACCACCACCAGCACGATGGGGGCCACCACAAACAGCGCCATCCACACCACGTAGGGGACGGCGAACCGGGACAGCTTAGGTTTCATCCCCGCTTCCCTCCTCCGGCTCCGCCGCGTCCAGTTCGTCGTACTCGTCGGAGAAGGAGGAGTAGTCGCCGAACATCCCGGAATACGGGCTCTTCTTCATGACGTGGATGCCGTCGGGATCGATTTTGATGCCGATCCGCGCCCCCACGGGGGAGTGGTCGGTGGTCTGAATCAGCCACTTGAAGCCCCGGAAATCCACGATGATATCGTACTGCATCCCCTTGAAGGTGACGTTGGTGACGGTCCCCGTGAGCTGTCCCTGCTCCACAGGCACGATGTCGATGTCTTCGGGCCGGATCACCACGTCCACGGCCTCGTTTTCCCCGAAGCCGCCGTCCAAACATGGGAACTGCCGCCCGTACATCTGCACCAGCTTGTCGCGGACCATCACGCCATCGATGATGTTGGACTCGCCGATGAAGTCGGCAACGAACGCGTTTTTCGGCTCGTTGTAGATATCCTCAGGAGTGCCGATCTGCTGAATCGTGCCCTTGTCCATGACCACGATGGTGTCCGACATGGTGAGGGCCTCTTCCTGATCGTGGGTCACATATATAAACGTAATGCCTACCTGCTGCTGGATGCGCTTGAGCTCGATCTGCATGTCCTTGCGGAGCTTCAAATCGAGGGCCCCCAGGGGTTCGTCCAGGAGCAGCACCTTGGGCCGGTTCACCAGCGCCCGCGCAATCGCCACGCGCTGCTGCTGCCCGCCGGAGAGGGCGTCGATGCGCCGGTTCTCGAAGCCCTTCAGGCTGATAACCTCCAGCATCTCCAGAACCCGCTCCCGGATCTCATCCTCGGGCAGCTTCACCTTCCGTCCCGGATTCTCCGGGTCGGCCCTGCGCTGCATCCGCAGTCCGAAGGCGATGTTCTCGAACACGTTCAGATGGGGAAACAGCGCGTACTTCTGGAACACCGTGTTGATCTGCCTCCGGTAGGGCGGAACGTCATTAATCCTCACACCGTCGAAGAGGACGTCTCCCGATGTGGGCATCGTGAAGCCGCCGATAATCCGAAGCGTAGTGCTCTTGCCGCACCCGCTTGGCCCTAGCAGTGTGAGGAATTCCTTGTCATTGATATACAGATTTAAGTGATCGAGAACCAGCTCGTCGTCGTACGCCATGCAGAGATCCCGCAGGCGAATCAACTCTTTGGACATTATCCTCCCCCGTTCTATAGAAGAATTTTTTCAGCCTCTTTTCTCTGTTGTAGTTTTGGACTTTCCCGTCGAAATTCAGCAATACCTGCATCATAACGGAACCGCTGTGAAATGTCAAGGGAATTCTTGAAGATGGGGGAAATTTAGGGTGCGTACTTACGGGGGGCCTCCGGCGGGTCACTTTTTCTCGAGAGAAAAAGTAACCAAAAAGAGCTTTAGATCCGCTCTATACCCTGGCGGTCACGAAAGCCTGTCACACGGTAACGGAGTGCATAGCAGGTGGGACCTTCCATTGACATGAAGGTCCCACACATGTTTATGACGGTTTGCAAAACATCCCTTCTTCGCGACCACGATGCTGTGGGCGGCGCACCCTGCTGGCGCGAGGAGATGTGAGAGCGGAGCGGCTCACATGTATACAGCCCCCGCGCATTCCTGCGCACCCGGATCTTCCCCGCGTCTCTATGCGCTCCCCCGCACCCTGAACAGATAAAATTTCACTTTGTCTACAAAACCCCCGTAGGAACCAGCCTTCGCGCCCACACGTCACCCTGTACTCCGCCCTACTGAATTTTTCTCAGTAGTCCCCTTGACTTCCCCAACAATATATGCTATCCTCAAATCATAAACTACTATATTTTTATCAGTAGTCAGAAAGGAGCGTTCCCATGAAACAGGATTACATGTCCCGGCTGGCCAGGACGGCCCGGTGGTATCTGCCCCCGGCGGAGGCGTCGGTGGTACTGGAGGACTATCAGGAGATTGTGCAGGGCCGCAGCGAAGAGGTTCTGCGCCGGGACGTGGGTACTCCAAAGGACGCAGTGGGCCGCATTGTCGAAATCAAGGCGTATCAACGATGGCTGGCGGTGTTCGCGAGCCTGGCGGCCTGCGTGGCGCTTCCTATGGTCATAGCCCATAACAACAGATACTGGCGTCCCCTTATCGCACCGGCTTATATTGGCTTTCTCTGCCTGGGAACCATCCTATCCCTCTGGTGGTTCCGGCGGAACGGGCGACGGGAGGGGCCGCTGTCCAGGGGCGTCCTTTTGCTGCTGGCCCTGATTCTCCTGGGGATGGCCTGGGTGTGGCTATATGCGGGGCTGGTGCTGACGGAATCCTGGGAGCTGCTGGGAATCGTTTCAGCGCTCATCCCGCCCCAGGGAGTGCATCTGACCCTGACTGCGGGGAGCTTCGCCATAGGATTGGCGGGCATTTTCGGTCTGGTAATGGCCCGCCTGGGCGACCGCCGCTGGCAGGCGGTCTATGTTCTGGGCCTGAGCGGCGACCTTCTGTCGCTGTCCTTCTGGCTGCTTCTGTGCAGTATGAACATGGACCCTTCCGTTCCCGGCTGGCAGACACCATTTCTGCTCCAATACGCCGCCATCACCCTCCTGGGCCTCATCGGAACGGGAGTTTCCCTATGCTGAAAAAGGACCTGCTGGAGCTGTGCCTGCTCCACCTGATGGCCCAGGGAGACCAGTACGGCTACGACCTTCTCCGCCAGCTCCACGCCGCTTTCCCGGACACCCAGGAAAGCGCCATATACGCCATCCTGCGGGGCCTGTGCCGCGGCAGCTTCACGGAGCGCTGCCAGGGCGAAGCCTCCGGCGGTCCGGAGCGGAAATACTACCGGCTCACAGAGGCGGGAAGTGCGCGCTATGGGGACCTCCTTGCGTCCTGGCGCGGCCTCCGGGAGGCGCTGTCCGCACTGGGCATACAATGATGCCAGTTTCCCGGGACTCTGAATTTTGTATAGTGCTTGAATATTTGTTTGCTTTATGCTATACTATGACAGGAGAACACCGGCAAACCGGACTTAAAAAAGGAGGCTTTTATGCTCAATATTGCACCTGACGCGGAACAGATGACTGCCTTGGTGGGAAAATCTCTATACGAGGTTTGGAATCAGTTATGCGCTTTGATCGATGAAAAATATGATATGGAATGTACGTGGAATAAAGGCGGCAAAGCGTGGGCCTATGAGTATAAATACCGCCGGGGCGGCAAAACCCTATGCGCATTATACGCGAGAGAAAACTGCATAGGATTTATGGTAATCTTAGGAAAAGACGAACGCCTCAAATTTGAAAAGGACAGGGAGAGTTATACAAAGGAAGTTCAAAGAATTTACGATGAAACGCAGACCTACCATGATGGAAAATGGATGATGTTCGAGCCGGCTGACACTTCGTTGTTTGATGATTTTATCAGGCTGCTGAAAATAAAAAGGAAGCCAAACAGAAAATTGATAACCTCCTGAAAATCTAAGGTGCTTTCATTTTCAGGCAAACGTGTCCATCGGCGCCTGCCGTCCAGGAAAATATTTCCCCACAAACGGCACATCCTCCACCGCGAACACCCTGCTCCGCAGGTAGTTCAGCATTCCGGCATCCGTGGGAAGCGGAAAGGCCAGCTTGTAGGCGTACAGCGCCTGGCGCGTCTCCCCATACTTTCGGTTGACAGCCCCGTTCCCATATTTCCCATCCCCCAGCAGCGGACAGCCAAGCTCCGCCATGGACACCCGGATCTGGTGCGTCCGCCCCGTCAGCAGGCGGCACTCCACCAGCGACAGGCCCCCGCGGCTCTCCAGCGTCCGGTAGAGCGTTACAGCCGTCTTTCCGCCGGGAACAGGGCGGCGGTGGAACGTGACCAGCTTCTTCGCCTCGTCTTTCAGCAGGAAGCCCTCAATCCTGCCCTCCGCCGCCTTCGGCCTCCCGACCGCCACGCACAGATAGGATTTCTCCAGCTCATGGTCCCGGATTTTTTCATTGATAATCCGCAAAGTCTCCGCGTTCTTCGCCGCAATTACAATCCCGCCGGTATTCCGGTCGATCCGGTTGCACAGCGCAGGCGCGAACGCGTTCTCCCACCGGGGGCTCCACTCCTTTTTCTGGTACAGATACGCCTGAATATGGTTGATTAGCGTATTGACCTTCTCCGTCTCGTCCGCATGGACCACCAACCCCGGCCGCTTGTCCACAAGAAGCAGATTTTCGTCCTCGTAGACGATGTTCAGATGCGGCTGAAAAATGGAAAGAAACAGATTTTCCTCCCTGGGCTTGTCAAAAAACTCGTCGTTGATGTATAATTGAAGGACATCTCCCGCCTGAAGCCGCGTGTCCCGCTTCGCACCCTTCCCGTTCACCTTCACCCGCTTCAGACGGATGTACTTCTGCGCCAGCGCCGCAGGCAGAAGCGGGAGATTCTTCTGCACAAACCGGTCCAGCCTCTGCCCGGCGTCGTTTGCGCCTATCGTGAATTCGCGCATAATTGCTGCCTCCTGCTGTCCCTCCGGCGGCCAAGGAGGCGCTGCCTCTTTGGATTCTCCGCCAGGGGGAACGTTTCCCCTGCCGGCCGGGCTTCCGGCCTGGACCCCTCCAGACTGGTTCTGCCGCGGGCCGGAGGGCGTCGGGGGCTGTGGGATTATCATACTTGCTTTTTGTGATGTTGTAAAGGCTTTTTCTTTGGATTGGGAGGACTTATGAGTGAGAATTATTTGAATGGACTGCTGCCCGCCGTCCAAGGCGGGAAGCTCTGGCTGCACCGGTTTACAAAGCGGGACTATCCCCAGGCGTTCCGGGAGTACCTGGCGCAGTTTGCGGACCTCTACCGGGACGCGGCTGCTTCCATGGGCGAAGACGCCCTGGCTGAGGCGCTGCTGGACGCGCTGGCAGAGGGCTGGAAGCGTCAGCGGTTCTGGAACAGGACCGTGGCGCAGCTGGACGACAAGCAGATGCTGGTGACGTTCCTGTCGCCGATGCTGCTGGAGATTGGGCTGGAGGAACTCTGCCGGCGCCTGCGGGACGGCTGGGCGGCGCGCTGGCCGAAGGAGGCGTATCAGGTGGGGACCCACGAGGAGCTGCAAAGCGGTTTCCGGAACGCCATCTTCGGCATCAGCCTCGACGGCTTCGGCGGCCGGGGGAATTGAGCTGCCGAAAATCTATACTTTTTATAGTTCACGTTCGGAATCGAAAAAAGTTGCGCATGGCCTCGCTTCCGCCCTCGCGCCGAAGCTGGTCTACCTGCTTCCGGAACTCTGTGCCGCTGATGTGCAGCACCTGTTCTGGTTCCGCGCTCTTCACTGTGTACCGCCGTCCGCCGCACGCGCTTTCCGCTTCGTCATATTCCCGACGCTCCAGGAAATTGCTGAACGCCCCCTCTCCTTCGAGTGATATAAAATATAAATACCATCCATAGCTTCCTGGCTGCCCCTCATTCGAGCGCGCTTTTTTATCCAATTCATCACATTGGATTTGTTCATTCCGCAAACTTTTCCTACGCCGCAACCGCCAACCCCGCCGTAGTACATTTTGATTGCCAGTTCTCTGGTTTCTTCCGGGTACGCGTGACGTTTCATGTCTATGATGAAATCTTTATTTGGAACGCTCCCCGCGAACAGGGGCCTCCGGCGGCTTACTTTTCTTGAAAGAAAAGTAAGCAAAAGAACTTTTTAATACCGCTCTTCACTCTGGTGGTTGTTATAGCCTGTCACACGGTAACGAAAGCAAAGCAAGTGGGACCTTCCATGTTCATGGAAGGTCCCACAGATTTATTCCAAAGAGTAGTATTTATCTCCCCCATATGATACAATAACGCCAACCAACCCATAGCATTACAATTCTGGACGATTGGTGGGATGCAAAATTATGAACCCGCAGCAGAAGCAATATTTCTCCGCCCTGTCCCAAAAGCGCGCCGTAAGTGCAGACGTATTACTGGAGGACATCGCCCTGAGCGGCGTTTGGGAGAGCGTAATCGGCAAGTATTCCGACCAGGCGCACTTCATCTACGAATTGCTGCAAAATGCCGACGACGCGGGGGCGTCCTCAGCCCGCTTTGAGCTCTTCCCGGACAAGCTGATGTTCGCCCATAACGGAACAAAGCATTTTTCCGTGACTGACCCGGATACGGAAAAGCAGGACCGCAAAGCGGGCGAATTGGGCGATATCAACGCCATTACCGCCATCGGAGCCTCGAACAAGATAAAAGAAGCGTCCATCGGCAAATTTGGCCTCGGCTTTAAGGCCGTCTTCCAATACACCGCCACGCCCCATATCTACGACCCCAATCTATTCTTCAAAATCGACCACTTTCTCGTCCCCGTCCTGCTGGACGCGGACGATCCCAGGCGGCAGAAGGACGAAACCCTCTTCGTATTTCCCTTCGACCACGACAGCTGCGACTTTGAACTCCCTTTCAGCCGGTGCAGCGCGGAAGCCGCTTACGCGGACATCACCGAAAAACTGACGTCCCTGGACTGCCCCCTTCTATTCCTGACCAACCTGAAAGACATCTCATTCAAGACCCCGGACATAGAGGGGCGCTATGGAAAAGAAGTGCTCGAAACCCGCCAATATGGGGACAATGGTGACACCGCGGCTGAACGCATCCGCCTGACCCAGACAGCCAGTCCGGCCCCTGCCAATTCCCGCGAAGACACCCTCTGGCTCTTCTCGCGGACAGACGAGGACGGCCACTGGTACGCGGTAGGATATTTCACCGGCGAAGACGGGAAGCTGATACGGAAGAAACACACCGCCTTCTGCTTCTTCCCGACAAAGGAGACGACGAACCTCGACTTTATTTTCCACGCCCCGTTTTTGCTCACCGACAGCCGGGAAACCATCAAGGCCGGAGAGGAACACAACCTCCGCATGGTTGCCCTGCTGGCGGAGCTGGCGGCGGACAGCCTTGAGTATCTCCTTGACATCGGGCAGTCAAAGAACAACCCGCTCATAACCGACGATATTTTTGACATCGTGCCCTTTGACGAGAGCCGCTTTGAAGCGGCTGACAGCAAAAAGAACATCTCCTTCATGCCCTTCTATACGGCGATGAAAAACGCCTTTGCCAGCAAGCCCATCATCCCGGCCCTGGACGGCTATACGGACGCGGAGCACGCCTGTTGGGCATACGTTCCCCAGATAGCGGAGCTGTTTTCCAACCGGCAGCTTGCGGCCATCACCGGCGACCCGGCGGCGCGGTGGGCCTTCCCCTCCTTTGGACGGCAGGACACCCAGCGCAAGAACAAGCCTCTGACGGAGTACATTGACTCCATCACGGCGGTGTGGCTGGATGAGAGCGACATTCTTGGCGGCTGGTCCTATGACGACGGGACGAAGCAGGAGGGGATGACGGGCGCCTTTATTGAGGCTCAGAGCCTGGACTGGCTGCACCGCTTTTACGGGTGGCTGTCCGAGACAGACGGGCGGAAAAAACTTGTCCGCACAAGGCCTATTTTCCTCAACCAGGACAGAAAAGCCGCGGCGGCTTTTGATAAAAACCAGGAGGCGGTTCTGTTTCTGCCCACCGAGGACGGAAGCGGCTATGATACGGTCCACAGAGATTTGCTGCAAAATGAGAATACCGCTGCATTTTTGAAAGACTTCGGCATCAAAAAGCCGTCCCTGAAAAGTGAAATATACCTTCATATTTTGCCGCAGTACCAGGACGATCGGGCGCTTGACCCCCGCCCCCATTTCAGGAAATTTTTTGAATATTACCGGAGCTGCCCGAACAGCGAGGTGAACGGGTTCCTGGACCTCATACGCAGATGTGAATTTTTGATGTACCGTTCCGCTGATGATGAGGCGCAGTACCGGGGAAGAGCCGATGAACTCTATTTCCCGACAGAAGCCCTCCAGGCGTGGTTTGAGACGAAGCCTGATACAAAATTTGTCAGCTATGTGGAATATGCGGCGATGGTGGGGGAGGAAGCCGAGGCGGATTTACGCGACTTTTTGACTGCGCTGGGCGTGAAAAATGTGCCGTGTCTTCTGACCTGCCGGTTGAGCGAGCAGGAGGCATACGAGCTGCAAAGCGAGTGGCCGTCGTATGGGAGGGACAAGGAGTGGATTGAAACCCGTCTTGACGGATGCGCTGAAATACTCGAAGCAGCTTTGGAAGAGCGGTCTGCGGAAAAGTCCGAAGTCATCTGGAAGGAACTGCTGGAGCTGATCGGCGCGGGCGTTTTGAAGAAGGATTCCTGGGCGCAGGACAGTGTTTTGTATGGAAAATACCGGTATTTCTATTACAAACAGTGTTCCAGCAGATTTGAATCGACTACAGCGAAGCGGCTGCGCACCCTGCCCTGGCTGATGAACCGCGAGGGGGAGTTTGTACCAGCTAACGAGCTGGCCGTCCAGACCTTATCCCCCCGATATGACCTGTCCGGCGACGAAGTGCCGGAGCTGCTGGCCATCCTGGGCATTGCAGACCCTGCGGAGGACGGCGGCGGAGACGGGGACAGCCTTGCCGCCTATGCCCAGTCGCTGGGGCTTTCGGACGAGGAACAGCGGCGGGCCCTCCAGGAATTTGCCAGCCGGAAACAGGTAAAGAGACCGGACGAAAGCGGAGACGATGGGGAAGAAGAACCCGGTGACCAGGGGTCCCCCCGCCGTTCGTCTGTCAAGCGGGTTGCCGAAGAGCTGTCCAAACGGGCGGCCGCTTCTTCAAAGCCGGATGCAGCGCAGGAACGACCGGCGGCTGAAAGCGCCCCTCCGGACGAGGAAGCCGCCCCTCCGGATGAGGACGAATATACCAGAACCGTAGACATCGAGAAGAAAATAGAGAGCATCAAAAAGCGTGCGGAGCAGGAGATCCGGGAAATCGCCAGGATAGAGGACTTGAAGCAGCAGCTCAAAAATATGGATGTGTACACATACGGCTGGTTCAAGACCCTGCTGGATTTGGAGGCGCTGTCCAGCGGCGAAAATAACGCCGACAGCCGTGAGATTTCCATCACGTTTTCCGCCGTGGAGTGGGAGAGCGGCACGTCCAGAACGCTGATTTTGAAGCATCCCGACCCCCATATCCCGCAGTTTATGGAGGATCTGGCAGATATCCCCCTGGCGCTGCATTTTGCGGACGGGTCCCATGTAAAAGTCTCCATAGAGGTCATCAGCGTTAAATCCTATACCCTTCAGGTCAAGCTCCGCACAAACGCCAGCCTGGACGGCCTTGACCTCTCCCAGGTTGTGGAAGCCCGCATTGATGCCCGCAGCCCTGTTTTCCTGCTGGAGGAGCTTCGCCGGGCCTTCCTCCGGATGGGAGAGCGGAACGGGTATGCCGACGGGTTCAATATGCGGGATAATCTGTGCGAAAACATTGAATTTGTATTCGGCCCTCCCGGCACGGGCAAAACCACCTATCTGGCGAAGGATATCTGTCACAAGATGCAGTCTTCGGAAGCGCTGAAAGTCCTGGTGCTCACGCCTACCAACAAGGCCGCTGACGTTCTCACGCGCCGCATCATGGATACCGTGTACAAAGAGGGAGGAAACCAGGACTGGCAGAACTGGCTGGTGCGCTTCGGAGGGACGGACGACAGCGTCATAGAGAGCTGCGGCGCGTTCCGCGACAAGACCTTCGATATCCGCAGATTTCCGAGAAATGTGACCATTGCCACCATTGCCCGCTTCCCCTATGATTACTTTTACCCGGACGGTACGCCCCTGCATCTGTCCGAACTGAAGTGGGACTATATCTTCATTGATGAGGCGTCCATGATTCCCATTGCCAACATCATTTATCCGCTCTACAAAATGACGCCGGAAAAGTTTATCATTGCGGGCGATCCCTTCCAGATTGAGCCGATTGCCATGGTCGATTTGTGGAGGGATGAGAATATCTATCGAATGACAGGGCTGGAGTCTTTTACAAATCCGGTGACCAGGCCCCATCCCTACCGGGTTATACCGCTGACCACCCAGTACCGGAGCATTCCTGAGATCGGCGAAGTGTTCAGCCGCTTTGCCTATGGCGGCGTGCTGAAGCATTTTCGTCCATCGGACAGCCGCCGCCCCCTGCCCCTTGACGGCGCCCTGGAGGTTCAGGCCCTGAATATCATCAAATTCCCGGTCAGGAAATATGAGAGCGTTTACCGGCCGAAGCGTTTGCAGAATTCGCCATATCAGATATACTCGGCTCTGTTTTCTCTTGAGTTCATCCGCTATCTTTCATCGCTCCTGGCCCGGGACGGGGCATATCACTATCAGATCGGACTGATTGCCCCGTACCGCGCCCAGGCCGATTTGATTGACAGGCTGCTGTCCTCTGTGGAAGTGCCGGAAAATGTGGACGTGCAGGTGGGCACCATCCACGGGTTCCAGGGGGATGAATGCGATATTGTGATCGCCCTCTTTAACCCGCCGCCCACAATCTCGCGCAGCAATCAAGTGTTCCTCAACAAGCTGAATATCATCAATGTCTCCATCAGCCGGGCAAAGGATTCCCTTTTTATCCTGATGCCGGATGACGGGACGGAGCATGTGGGGGAGCTTACCTTGATTAAGCAGGTTGAAAGGCTCTGTAAAGAGCAGGGCAGCTTGAAGGAGATGCACGCTTCCGAGGTGGAGAAAATCATGTTTGGCAGTGAGACGTATATTGAGGATCATTCCTTTGCCACGAGCCATCAGAATGTGAATGTGTACGGCAGGCCGGAGACGCGGTATGAGATCCGCAGTGAAGACGGGGCGGTGGATGTGCAGGTTCATGAGGTGGAGACATAAGGAGGCGCGGAGGTGCTTTCTGTGGGATTAGCCGCCCTGCGTCACCCATCCCCGCGGTCTGTCAATTTCTCCCGCAGGCCCTTTGTGGACCGGACCTCGAAGACGCCGCCAGCCAGGTCGAAGCAGGCCAGCTTGCCTCCGGCGTCGATGTAGACGTAGTGGAAGGAGATGGGGGCCTGGTTCTCGCTGCGCAGGGATTCCAGAAGGGGCTCCAGCTCGCAGTCCATGAGGGTGTGGCGGTCGGAGTAGAGGAAGAGGTCGTAGCGGCCCAGGAAGGCGTAGCCTGCGTTGAGCTTCTTCACCTTCCTGCGGAAGGGCTCGATGAACCCGGCGGCGGGCAGGGGCTTGATCACGAAGGTCTGCCACGCGTGGTACTCGATGCCGCACTTCGCGCACAGCTCCAGAATCCGCTCCGACGGGGTCTGGTCCGGCTTGCTCATGGCGATTTCCGTCACCAGGCGCTCGAAGACCTCGCCGTTCACGGACGTGACCTCCACGCCGGCCGCGCCGTCGGGAGTCTGGAGGTCCGGCTTGTCCCGCAGGAGCAGGGTCCCGTAGCGCCGGCTGTAGAGCGTCTCCAGGATGTACTTGGCGTACAGCTCGTATGGACTGGCTTGTCTGGACATGGGGCACCCCTCCTGTGGTATGATTTCCTCCTATTATACTCCGGCGGGGCGGGGTTGTATAGTCTCAGCGGCTATTTTGTGGCCTGCGTTTTTGAGGGCTTCTGCGCCCTCCGTTTCAGGAAAACCGGCTCCATCAAGCCTCCCCCTCCGCCTCCCCCACATATTCCTCCAGACAAAGCCCCCTCTCAAACATCACCTCCGCCGCCTCCACGCCCACATACCGGTAATGCCACACTTCCTCCGCAATCCCCGTGATCCCGCTCTTATCCCCTGGGTAGCGGAAGACGAACCCATACCGCCAGCTGTTCTCCTGAAGCCAGAAGTAGAGGTCGTAGACGACGCCGCTGAGGTCCACCGCCAGGCCCGCCTGGTGCTCGCTGTATCCGGGAGGCGCGGCCCATTCCTCCGCCAGCGCCCGGGCCTCCTCCTCGGAATAGCCCTGCCCGCGGTACTTCTCCACCTTCGCGTCATAAAGGCTCTGCTGCTTCTCCCAGGTCCGGTAGCCGGAAACCACCTCCGGCAGATGCCCCTGGTTCCCCTCCCTGGCCGCCTCCAGGAGTTCCATCAAGGGCTCGTAGATCCGCGCGTCCACCTGCTCGCCGCCGGGAAGCTCCGTAAGGTGCGGCTCCAGGTCTGCGGGAATCGGATTCTGCCTGTTCACCAGAAGCAGGTTCCAGGGCGTACCGCCGTCCCCGTCCTCTTGGGGCTCCTGGTCCTGGACCTGCTGAACGGTGGTCACGGGAATGTCCGGCGCTTCCGGGGCCGCGCCGCTCCGCTCCCACGGCCCCCAGACCACCAGCGCCGCCCCTATCAGCGGAAACACCGCCGCCAGGAAGACGACGCACAGCACGTCCAGCGTGCACTCCGGCACATAGCGCGAGCCCCCTTTGCAGCGGCTCCGGCGCTGGGCGGTGCGGGATCGCACGGTTCTATCTTCTGTCATCATCGTGAAAATCTCCTTTCATGGTCCGGCCTTGGCATACAGGAAAGCGCTCCTGCTGGTTTTGATTCTACCAGACAGGAGCGCTCCATGTTTTAAGGCCCCCTTGCCGAAGCCCTAAGATTTTCCTAAGAAACCGCGGAGATTTTATGAACCCGACGAACCCGCCCCCGGCAGGCGGACGACGAAGGTGACGGTGTGGTCCCGGCTGAGGGCGCGAATGGCCCCGCCGTGAAGGCTGACAATCTCCCGCGCTATCGCCAGCCCCAGGCCCGTGCCGCCGGTGCCGCTGGAGCGGGCCTGATCCAGGCGGCAGAATTTATCGAACATCGCCTCCAGCTTTTCCGGCGGGATGTCCGGACCCCGGTTCCGGAAGCGGAGCACCGCATCCCCCTCCGACGCCCCGCCGGAGACCGTGATCACGGTGCCGGGATCGCTGTAGGCCGCGGCGTTTTTCAGAAGGTTGCCGAAGACCCGCGCCAGCTTTTCGGCGTCCCCACGGACCGTCAGGTTTTCGTCCAGCTCCAGCGCCACGGAGTTCCCATGGGCCGCGAACACCGGCGACAGCTCGTCAATCAGCTGGACCAGCAGATAGTACAGGTCCACCGGCTCCTGGGAGAGGGCGATCTGCTGGGCGTTGTAGCGGGTGATCTCGAAGAACTCGTTGATCATGGCCTCCAGGCGGTACGCCTTATCCAGGGCAACGCGGGTCCGCTTCGCCCGCTGCTCCGGAGGCGCCTCCGGCTCTTCCTCCAGGAGGCTCAGGTAGCCGATCACCGACGTGAGGGGCGTCCGGATATCGTGGGCCAGGTATAGAACCAGCTCGTCCTTCCGCCGCTCCGCCTGGGCGGCTTCCTCCTTCCGCGCCTCCAGGGTCCGCTTCACGGCGTTCAGCTTCCTCTCAAAGGGCAGCATTTCCGGCGAGAGGCTGACGGGGTCCCCGCCGTCCGTCAGAAGGGACTCGATGCCCCGGTTGATCTCGCCGAAATAGCGGGCCGTCCAGCGGAAAATCCGCCACAGAAGCACCGCGAACACCAGAAGCATCGCCCCGATGAAAAAGCGGTCCTTGTTGCCCCGGAAGTGGTCGCAGTAAAAATAGTAGGCGTCCTGGGACCCCATGTCCAGCACGTTCACCAGGAACCAGACGATCCAATTCCCCATGCGCCGCTTCCAGAACAGCAGATAGAGCGCCATGACGCTCAGCACGGACAGCACCGCGCTCCCGCAGACCCGCAGCATCAGCTTGAACTGAAAGGCCCCGTACTCGTCTTTACGCCTGATCCTCAATTTTATACCCCACCCCCCACACGGTTTTGATGAACCTGGCGTTCTCCGCCCGGTCCCCCAGCTTCTCCCGCAGGTGCCGGATGTGGACCGTGATGGTGTTGTTGGACTTGCTGTAATACTCGTCCCGCCAGATCTGCCGGAACAGCTCTTCGGAGCTGACGGCCAGGCCCCGGTTCTCCAGGAGGATGCGGAGGATGGCGAACTCCGTGGGCGTCAGGTCCAGGGGGCGGTCCTCCAGGAGGCAGGTGTGGGCCTTCGCGTTCAGGGCCAGGCCGCCGCAGAGGATGGTGCCCGCCGCCGGGTCCGGGTCCGGAGGCCCGGAGTAGGCGGGGTTGTAGCGGTGGCAGCGGCGCAGCTGGGACTTCACCCGCGCCGCCAGCTCCAGGGGGCGGAAGGGCTTCGTCACGTAGTCGTCGGCCCCCAGGGTGAGGCCGGTGATTTTGTCCGTCTCGGCGTCCTTGGCCGTCAGCATGATGATGGGCCAGGTGTGGGCCTCCCGGATCTTCTTGCACAGCGTGAAGCCGTCCATGTCCGGGAGCATCACGTCCAGGATGGCCAGGTCCAGCTCCGTGGACGCGGCGCAGGCCAGGGCCTCCCGGGCGGAGCAGAATTTGTACACGGTCAGGTTTTCCGCCGTCAGGTACGCCTCGATCAGGTCCGCGATCTCCGCCTCGTCGTCCACCACCAGAATTTTGTCCGCCATGTTCTTCCCCTCTTTCGCTGAAATATGGACGATTCTATCACATTGTCCTCCGGAACTCCTTACTTTTTTACAAAGAATTTATTAAGATTTTCTGAATCCGGCGGGTGGGGAAAAACTTTCCTTTATGAACCGCCCCGCCTGTATTATAATGTAGGAAAAGCGGCTGCGCCGTCCAGTTGCGCCGCCGGAGCGTCCAGATACGCCGTGGGCCTTTATTCCGGCGTCCGGCTGTACGATATACAGGCAGAGGAAGGGTACGATGATAAGAATTGCAGTTTGTGAAGACGACCCCCAGGCCCGCGGGGAGCTTGCCGCCCTGATTCGGGCCCAGTCCTGCCCCTGCGAGCTTGCTGAGTACGCCTCCGCCGGGGACTGCCTCGCAGACAGCCGGGACTTCGACCTGCTCTTTCTGGACATCGAGCTGGCCCCCGGCCAGCCGGACGGGATGGAGCTGGCGCGGAGGCTCCGGGCGCGCTCCGGCGGGTCCCGGCCCCTGATCGTCTTCGTGACGGGCTACGAGCGCTACGTCTTCGACGCCTTTGACGTGGGCGCGTTTCAATACCTGCTGAAGCCGGTGGACGGGGAAAAATTTGCCCGCGTGTTCTCCCGCGCGGTCATGCAGTTGGAGGGGGAGAGGCAGAAGCCGCCCCGGGTCCTGACGCTCCAATCGGCGGGGGTCAGCCGCACCGTGCCCCTGAACAGCATCCGCTACGTCGAGAGCAGCAACCACAAAGTCGTGCTGCACCTGGAGGACGGTTCCTTCTCCTGCTACGCGAAAATCCGGGACCTGGAGGCGGAGCTGGGCGACCAGTTCTGCCGCGTCCACAAGGGCTACCTGGTGCACCTGGCCTGCGTGGAGGGCTACAGCCGGACGGAGCTGACCCTCATTGGCGGGGAAAAGCTGCTGATTTCCAAGTACAAGTATCAGGATTTTGTGAAGGCGTACCTCCGCTACCTGAAAGGGGGGGACGGCCTGTGAGCGAGTTGGGCTTTTGGGTGTTCAACCAGGCGTTTTCCCTGGGCGCGGAAGTGCTGTATGCCGGGTTGCTGGCCGCATTTTTCCGCCCCTTCGTCCCGCGGGAGCGCTGGGTGTGGAGGCTGCTGCTGGTCTTCGCCGTGTACCTTTTCTTTGAGCTGGTATGCGGCTGGGCGGCGTTGCCCCAGGGCCTGTTTGGGCCGATTTTGGCGCTGCTGCTTCTGGCGGCGTCGCGGCGGATCGGCCTGGAGAAGTCCATGACGCTGCTTCTGACGCTTCTCTACTTCAACGCCAGGATTTCCAGCGGCCTCATCGCGGAAAGCCTGTACTTTCTCCTGGAGCGCTTTCCGCCCTTCCCCACGGAGCCGCTGGAGGCGGTGTTTCTCCGCGCGGCGCTTTTGGTCACGCTGTTTTTGCTGTCCCATGCGGTCCTGTTTGCCGTGATGCTGATTCTTCTCCGGCGGCGGCTTTTGAAGCGGCGCTTCCCCCTCCGCTGGCAGGAGCTGTGCTGTCTGGGCCTGGTTCCGGCGGCGGGCATCCTGTTCGGGCAGGTGATTGCGCGGCTGCTGATCGAGTTCAGGGACGGCGTGCTTCTCCAGCTCTACGAGCGGCACCCGGCCTTTCTGGCGCTGGTTCCGGCGCTGGGTCTGCTGTTCTACGCGGGGGCGTGGCTGAACGTCGTCTTTCAGCAGAATTTGTCGGCCCTGCGGGAGGAACAGGCCCTGCACTGTGCGGAGTTCCGGCAGGTCCAGGCCATGCGGGCCCGCATCCGGGAGGCGGAGCAGTTTTACGACCGGCTTCGCCGGATGAGGCACGACCTGCGGGGGCACCTGGGGACCATTCGAGGGCTGGTCCGCAGCGGCGCGTATGACAGCCTGGAGGACTACATCGCCCGCATGGACGGGGAGCTGGGCGCTTTTGAGCTGGAACTCCGGACGGGCAGTCCGGTGACGGACGTGATTGTGGGCAGCATCCGGCGGCGCTGTCAGGATTTGGGGATTCGCTTTGAGGTGGATTTTTACTTTCTGGGGGCCTTTGACGCCTTTGATGTGGGGATTATTCTTCAAAATCTGCTGGAAAACGCGGTGGAGGCCAGCCGTCAGGCGGCGGAGGGACAGCGTTGGATTGCGCTGTCCGGGAAGAGGCGGGGGCGGTTTTTTCTGATCGAGGTCAGGAATTCCTTTGTGGGGCAGGTGGCGTTCGGAGCGGACGGCCTGCCGGTGACGGCAAAAAAGGAAAACCCGTCGATGCACGGAATCGGGCTGTCCAACGTGCGCCGGGAGGCGGAGAAGTATATGGGAGAACTGGAACTGAGGGCGGAGGGGCAGGTGTTCTCCGCGGTGGTTTTGATGCAGGAAAGGAGCGGTCTATGAGCGGCGGTATTCAGGTGGGGCGCGGGGTCAGGATGTACGGCGTTCCGGCGGGGACGCGCGAGGCGAAGAAAGCGGAGAGCCGTGCGTGCGGTTTTCTTGAGATGGCGCGTTCCGCCCAAAGTGTGGATGCTTACGTGGAACATTTGAGGGAGAAATATGGGCGTGTGACCATTGAAAGCGTCGGAAAAGACGAGATTAGCCTGCAAAAAGCGGGCGGGCGCATGAGCGGACACGACGTTGTAATCGCCCCCAATATTCTGGAGAACATGGCCCGCGATCCGAAAACGGCGCTTTCCTATGAGCGGAAAATCGACTATTTTTTCAACACGGTCATTCCCCAGGGAAACGCCATCTGCGCGGCGCGGGGACTCGTTTTCGAGCCCTGCGGAGTGGTGGTCCACGAGGACGGGACGGTCACTTACATCTGCGGGTGCAGCGATTCTCCCGAGCGTGTGGCGGAGGTAAACAGAATCAACGCCGAAAAGGCTAGAAAGCGGGCAGAACAATATCGGCAATATCAGGAGCAGTCCATGGCGGCGGCGGAGCTGCGCAGGGAGCTTTTGACACGCACCGCGGCGGCGGGGACAAATCTGTGCCTCCTGGATTTATGATGAAAGGGTGAACCATGATGAGCAGTACCATTCAGCCAAATTACGGCCCCGGTTCTTACAGCGCCCCCGCGAAGGTCCGCGGGACGAAGCAGGCGGAGGTCCGCGGCAGCTTCCTCGACATGGCCTCCCAGGCCAGCCGCGGCAGGACCGACGCGTTCCTGCCCAGTACAGGCGGTCTTACGGGCCTGGCGGCAATGCCCGCAGGCTTGATGACGGACCTGGCAGTCCGCTCCCGCGGGCAGGCGGAGGCCTCGGAGGCCGTTCAGGCCCCCTCCCTGGAAGCCATGCTGAAAGCGAAGTATCCCAACATCCACTACCATGTTTTCGACGCCGGGAGCAGCTACTGGAGGACAAGAAATGACTACCCCCACTACCTCCTGTATCAGGACGGGGACAAGGCGGCGGAAACCCTCGAAAACTGGCAGCCCAGCGGCGAAAATCCCTTCTACGGCTCCATAGACGGCAGGTTCATCGCCCCGAAGGAGATCCACGCCCTGGGCAAGGTCCCGCCCGGAAGCAAGGCGGTGGTGATTCACCCGAAGGTCCAGGAGCGCATGGCCCAGGACCCCGCCTACGCCCAGGAGATTTTCGCGAAGATCGACACCTGGTTTGCCTTCGACACAGCCCGGAACGAGGCCATCCTCCCCGGAAGCACCTGGGACATGTCCCAGGCCGTGGCCATCGGAGAGGACGGCAATATCTGCAATGCCTGCGCCTCCAGTCCGGGCGGCGAGATTACCTGCTCCCGGAGCGGTTCTGATACGGCGGAGAGCTGGTGGGACCTGCGCATGGCCCGACACGCGGAGTTCATGAAATTGATGGTTGAGCGGCAGATTCAGCGGCATTTGGAGGCTTCTGATCTACTCTCCGCCTCTGCGGCGAAAGCACAGCTCGCTGCCATGATGAGCGGCGGGAAGCTGGAAGCTGTTTTCGGGGACGAGATCGCGGGAATTCCCACTGAAACAGTTTTGGCAATTACGCGAGCCCGGCTCTGGGGCTTTGCCCCAGACCCCACCGCCCTTTGAAATACCCCTTCGGGGCACAAGCGGGCGGCCCTAAACTTTATCTTTCCAAATATGAAAAGGACAAGGTCTATCCGGGCCTTGTCCTTTCCTGTCAGCGCAGCAGTGGTAAGCTGCCTGTGAGCTTGTTCACCTTTTTCTTGGCCCCGCAGACGGCAATCCCCAGATAGTGCAGCTCGCTCTCTGGAGCGCGGCCCATTTTTTCTGCGAATTCGCCGTAGGTCCTGCATCCTTGTGCAAGATCTGAAAAGTCCACCACCGTCAGATCCTGAAAGTCCCCCAGGCTGACCTTCTCCCGAATTTGCCGGATGCTCTCAGCCGTCCCCCGCAGGACCGGCACCGGGAATTCGATGATCCCCAGGTGCGCCGTGCCGCTCTGGTCGGTGACGTTGGCCCCCACCACCTCCGGCCGCTCCTTCCCCAGCGTGATGCCCAGAATCGCCGCCGTATTCGCGATAAGCCCCGGCGGCAGCCCCCCGTCAATCACCATTACACACTTTTCATTCTGCCAATCCATAATAACCCTCCTTTTGTCACTGTATCCCGCCCCCAAAAATGCCGCGGTAAACGCCGGGAGGCAGGCCGATAAAGCGGCTGAAGCAGTTTGTAAAATGGCTCTGGTCGGAGAACCCGGTCCGCAGCGCGGCCTCCGCGGGCGGGACGCCCTGCTCCAGCAGGCTCCTGGCCCTGGCGATGCGAATATTTTCCAGGTAGCTGTAGGGCGTAACCCCCTTCTCTCTCGCGAAGGCCCGCAGCAGCGCGGATTTGCTCAGCCCTGCGCAGCGGCAAATCTGCTCCAGGGAGATACGCTCCGCGTAATGCCGCTCCATGAACGAGCAGGCCCGTTCGAGCTCCTCCCGGCACTCCGGGACGCAGCGCTCAAAGGGCTGTCCCCACGCCTGAATCAGCAGCGCCGTCAGAAGCAGCAGTTTTTCCTCTTTCCCGAACCCGCCGGAGCGCTGCAAAACCAGCTCGTGGAGGGCCCTCAGGCAGTCCGCGGCCTCCCCTCCGGGGACCGCACAGCGAGAGAACCCGGGGAGGGCCCGCCTGCCCGTGGCCTCCTCCGCCAGGTCCAGCATAACCTCCGTGGGAATGTTGAAGGCCCGGTAGTCCAGCGTCCCGCCGCCGTTCTGCACGCAGGCGTGGCTGTCGCCGGGGTTGAACAAAAGGAGGTCGCCCTGTGCGATCCGGTATGTCTGGTTTTTGCAGGACAGCACCCGCTCCCCGGCCTCCATGAGGCCGACGACGTAGTATTCGTGAAAATGGTTCGGGAAGGGCTGCGCCGTCCCCTCAAAGTGGTACGCCTCAATGCGCAGCGCGGCGTCGTATACGGCCTCTTTTTTCATGTGCTCCCCTCCTGGTTCTTCATTATAGCAGGTGGGAGGCGTGTTGGCTTGTAAAATATCTTCATTCTGAGCAAGAACCCCCGCCACAGAAATGAACGGCATACAGAAAAGGGACTGCGGTGATCTCTCACCGCAGTCCCTCTGGTGCGCCTGAAGGGACTCGAACCCCCACGCCAAAGCACGAGAACCTAAATCTCGCATGTCTACCAGTTCCATCACAGGCGCACATCTTCCCAAAGCCTCCCGGCACCCCAGAAAGCCCCATCAACTCCTCTATTATACCACGCCCCCCGCCCCGCGTCCACTATTATTTTTCACATAATTCCCGATCCAGCAGCATACGGACAACTTCCTGGACCAGCTTATCGTCTGTAGAGGGAATACCCAGCGGGCGCTTTTTAGACGGGTTACTCTTTTTGGCAATGTAGTGCCGCCGCGCCGGATTCGGCTGGTAGGAGTGGTCTTTCAG
>JAAVZX010000022.1 GCA_022791875.1 Oscillibacter sp. | reverse complement strand
GCCTCCGACGGCCCCATGGCCCAGACCCGCGAGCACATCCTGCTGGCCCGCCAGGTGGGCGTCCCCGCCATCGTCGTGTTCCTCAACAAGTGCGACCAGGTGGACGACGAGGAGCTCCTGGAGCTGGTGGAGATGGAAGTCCGCGAGCTGCTCAGCAAGTACGAGTTCCCCGGCGACGACCTGCCCATCATCAAGGGCTCTGCGCTGAACGCCCTGGTGTCCGATTCCACCGATCCCGCCGCTCCCGAGTATGCCTGCATCAAGGAGCTCATGGACGCCGTTGACGACTATATCCCCACCCCCGACCGCAAGGAAGACATGCCCTTCCTGATGCCCGTCGAGGACGTGTTCACCATCTCCGGCCGCGGCACCGTCGCTACCGGCCGTGTGGAGCGCGGCGTCCTGAAGATGAGCGAGGAAGTCGAGATCGTCGGCCTCGCCGAGGAGACCAAGAAGACCGTCGTCACCGGTATCGAGATGTTCCATAAGCTGCTGGACTACGCTGAGGCCGGCGACAACATTGGCGTCCTGCTCCGCGGCATCGACCGCAACGGCATTGAGCGCGGCCAGGTCCTGGCGAAGCCCAAGAGCATCAACCCCCACACCAAGTTCAAGGGCCAGGTCTACGTCCTGACCAAGGATGAGGGTGGCCGTCACACCCCCTTCTTCAACAACTATCGTCCCCAGTTCTACTTCCGTACCACCGACGTCACCGGCGTTATCTCCCTGCCCGAGGGCACTGAGATGTGCATGCCCGGCGATAACGTCGAGATGGCCGTGGAGCTGATCACTCCTATCGCTATCGAGAAGGGCCTGCGGTTCGCTATCCGTGAGGGTGGCCGTACTGTTGGTTCCGGCGCTGTTACTGAGATTGACGGCTGATTGATGGCCTGCATGTAAAAAAGACTGCCGCTTCGAGCGGCAGTCTTTTTTTGCCTCCGGCGGCCAGGGGCTTTGCCCCTGGACCCTGGCAGATCAGGCCCCTTCTGTGGGCTGGGCGGGGGTGGGGAAAATCAGCGTGTCCTGGAAGCCATCCAGGCCGGTGCAGAAGATGTCGCCGGCGACGGGGAGGTCTTCGCAGACGTACAGGTTTGCCTGGACGCCTTGGGGGCGGGCGGGGTAGTTGGTGACGGTGTAGGTGTAGCGGGAGACTTGCTTGCCGCAGCACTTTGAGAGGTCGAAGCCTTGGGCGGTCTGGAGCGCGTTGTAGCTGAGATAGGGCTCCTCAAGAGTGGCGGGGAGAAGGAATTGCAGGGTTTCTACGGGTTCGGGGGCTATGGTCCAGCCTTTGCTTTCCAGGTAGGCGACCCGTTCTTCGTTGGTGGTGAGCTGGGGCAGGGGCGCGGGCTCCTCGGCCTCGGGCACACGGCCCATGAGGAAGATTAAGGCCACCATCACAACGCCCATGAATATGACGGCAAGCGCGGCCTTTTTTCTGGAGAACTTCGCAGTCCAAATCATCATAATTACGATCCCTCCTTCCACTTCCTATTCATTTTTCCACAAAAATATGCTATCCTATTAAGAAGCAGAGGGTAACAGGAGAAAGTGATCTGGAGGAGTCCAGAGGGAAACGTTCCCTCTGGCGGAGAATCCAAGGAGGCAGAGCCTCCTTGGCCCCCGGAGGGCCGCCGGAGGCGGAAAGGAGCACCATATGGGAATGCAAAGGCTTGACAAGATCATCGCGTCGACAGGAAAGTGGTCCCGCAGGGAGGTCCGGGAGCTGGTGCGCCGCGGCGCGGTTCTGGTGGACGGCACAGCGGCGCAAAAGGCTGACGAAAAGGCGGACCCGGAGGCTTCGGTGATTGAGGTGAACGGGGAGCGGCTTTGCTATCAGGCGTTTACGTGGATTATGATGAATAAGCCCGCGGGGGTGCTGTCGGCTACGGAGGACGGGCGGGGGCGGACGGTTCTGGATCTGCTGCCGGCGGAGCTTCAAAGGCGGAAGCTGTTTCCCGTGGGGCGGCTGGACAAGGATACCGAGGGGCTTTTGCTGCTGACCAACGACGGGGTGAGCGCCCACGCGCTTCTGTCGCCGAAGCGGCATGTGGATAAGGTCTACTATGCCCGCGTGTCCGGACGCCTGACGGCGGAGGACTGCGGGGCCTTTGCCGCCGGGATGAGCCTGGGGGACGGGCTGCAGTGCCTTCCGGCGGAGCTGGAAATCCTGTCGGCGGGTGCGGAGAGCGAGGCGCGGGTGACGCTGCGGGAGGGGAAGTTTCATCAGGTGAAGCGGATGCTGGCGGCGCGGGGGAAGCCGGTGTTGTACTTGGAGCGGGTGCGGATGGCGGGGCTGGAGCTGGACCGGGGGCTGGCGCGGGGGGAATTCCGTATGTTGACAGAGGAAGAGGCCGAAAAAATCCGTTCCCTTGTGTAGTTCGGAGAAAGCAATCGAATAGTCCACAAAAAAATCGCGGCTTTTTTGTGGAAAAAAGAAAAAACTTCTTGCATTTTGGCGGAAGTGCCGATATAATAGGGTTATCGGCAAATTGCACAATGCTTCCCCTTGTGATTTTAGGTGAGGAGGACGGCCCATGTCTGGGAGAATTTATCAAAACGTGGTCCTGCAATTGAAGGAAAATACGGATCGCACCATCGGCGTCATCGACGGAGAAGGGATCGTGATTGCGTGCAGTGAGCTGTCCTTGATCGGGCAGCGGTGGACGGAGTACGTGCTGGTGGTGAACAACGCCGCCGGGGCTTTGATCTCCTACGACGGCAAGACCTTCAAGGCATTGAACGGCTGGGGGAACCAGTTTGACTACGCGGCCTTCGCCTTTGGTGAAAACGACGTAAGCAAGGCGGTGTGCTCCGTGGCCACCGTGGCCCTGAACGCGGCGAAATCCTACTACGAGGAGAAGCATGACCGGGGCTCCTTCATCAAGGACATCATCTCCGACAATATCATGCTGGGCGATATCTACATGCGGGCCAAGGAGCTGCGGGTGACGGCGGACCTGCCCCGGGGCGTCTTCGTGGTGCGCTCCCTGCGGAAGGGGGAGTCCGTGCCCACGGACGTGATCCAGTCCATGTTCCCGGACCGGCAGAACGATTTCGTGCTGAACGTGGGGGAGGGGGACGTGGTCCTGGTGCGCCAGATGCCCGACGGCGCGGGCTTCAAGGAGCTGAACAAGATCGCAAGCTCCATCGAGGAAAGCCTTCGTTCCAACGGGGAGAGCACCGTGGTGGTGGGCATCGGCACGATTGCCATCCACCTGCGGGATCTGGCGAAGTCCTACAAGGAGGCCCAGATCTCCATCGACGTGGGCAAGGTGTTTGACACGGAAAAGTATGTGATCAACTATGAAAACCTGGGAATCGGGCGCTTGATTTACCAGCTCCCGACGACTTTGTGCGAAATGTTTTTGCAGGAGGTCTTCAAGAAGAACCCCATTGACGCCCTGGATAAGGAAACGCTGTTTACCATCCACCGTTTCTTCGAGAACAACCTGAACGTGTCGGAGACGGCGCGGAAGCTGTTCGTCCACCGGAATACGCTGGTGTACCGCCTGGAGAAAATCAAGAAGCTGACGGGCCTGGACCTGCGGGAGTTCGACGACGCGATCACCTTCAAGGTGGCGCTGATGGTGAAGAAATACCTGACCTCACGGGGGATCGACTCTTGAAAGCAGCCCTGAGCGGCGGACGAAGGTTCGCCGCTTTTTCTGTTCCGACGCTGTGGAAGGAGGCTGTTTCTGTGATACGCATTCTGAAAACCGCGGCCCTGGTTCTGGCGCTGGCACTGAGCCTGAGCGCCTGCGGCCTTGCGGACCGGCTTCTGGAGGCCGTGCCGCGGGAGGTCCTGGACAAAATCGCGGACGCCGCGCCCCATCAGGCGTCCAGCACGGAGGAAGCCGCCGCGGCTTTCCTCGAGGCCGTGGACGCGCGGGACGCGGAGGCGGCTAAGGCCCTGTTCGCCCCCAGCGCCCTGGAGGCGGCGGACATAGACGGGGCCTTGGAGACGCTTTTCGAGCTTTACGAGGGCCCTACGGACGAGTGCCGGACGGATACCGTGCCGGGTATCTCCAAACATCTCCACTATGGCAGGACGACCCGGCTCAGCTATTCCGGCTGGGTTCCGCTTGTCTCGCAGGGGGTAAACTACTACTGTTATGTTGTGGTCACGGAGATTGACGATGATGAGCCGGAGAATATCGGGATTAACAAGGTGGTTTTCGCCACGGAGAGGGCCCGTTGCGCGCTGGATTTTGAACGTCCAGAGGAAGGCGGGCTGTGGGTGTTCGCGGACCCGCCGGGGGCGGATTACGAGACTTGCCGCATCGGCGAGGACGCGTATGTTTATACGCCGGTGGACCGGACGATGACGAAGGAAGAGGTCACGGCGCAGTTGGAGGACAACGCTTCGTGGGAGGCGTTTAGCGCACGGTTCGGGGAGCCAAACGTGACGGAGTATCCGGACCACGAGACGTGGAATATCTACTATTACAGGCTTGCGGAGGAAGAGGGGGAACCCCGCTGGGCAAGGATTTTGCAAGAGGACGGCACAGTCACATCGGCGATCCTGATGGGCCTGCGCTACCACAGCGAGGACACTCTCTGGAGCGCGGAAGAATAGCCAGACTATAAGAACAGCAACCGCCATCGCTTAGCAACCGCCCACCTAAAAAAGACCGATCTGCCAGGGTCCAGGGAGGCGCGTGCCTCCCTGGTGGGAGTCCAGAGGGCAAAGCCCTCTGGCCGCCGGAGGCCCCCCGTCCCCCGTCCCTCGTCCCCCGTTCCGCAGGTACTGCGTATTTTGACGCATTGACGGGGAAGCGGGAGTGTGTTACAATAGACAGCGTGTGAGTGCAGCGCCGCCGCGGGGGCGGCGGTTTTCGACGGCAATTGGGGGTACATCTATGATACGATTGAAAGACGTGGAGATGGTTTACGACAACGGGACGAAGGCAATCCAGGGGATTACTCTGACCATTGAGGACGGGGAATTCGTGTTTCTGGTGGGGCCGTCGGGGTCCGGGAAGTCTACCATTATTAAGCTGCTTACCGGTGAGGTGGAGCCTTGCAGCGGGCGGATTATGATCAATGGGTTCTCTACCAGCAATATTTCCGAGCGCCAGATTCCGCAGATGCGGAGGACGCTGGGGGTCATTTTCCAGGACTTCCGGCTCATTGAAAAGAAGACGGTGTATGACAACTTGGCCTTCGTCATGCGGGCCGTGGGGGCCTCGTCCAAGGAGATCCGGAAGCGGATTCCCTATGTGCTGGAGCTGGTGGATCTGGAGAAAAAGGCCAACAGCTACCCCACCGAGCTCTCCGGCGGGGAGCAGCAGCGTGTGGCCATTGCCCGGGCGCTGGTGAACAACCCCGAGACGGTGATCGCGGACGAGCCCACGGGGAACCTGGACCCGGAGCGGTCCCTGGAGCTGATGGATCTGCTGGTGAAAATCAACGAGCTGGGCACGACGATGGTGGTCGTGACCCACGAGAAAAATCTTGTGGACCGCTTCGGGAAACGGGTGGTCACAATCGACTCCGGCCACGTGATAAACGACAGCGTCGGCGGCTATGTGGGAGGACACATCCATGGGTAGACACAATTTCGGGTACTTCGTTCACGAGGGCCTGTCCAATATGTTCAGCCATGGCTTCATGAGCTTCGCGGCCATCGGAATCACCGTGGCCTGCCTGCTGATTATGGGCACCTTTACCCTGGTGGCGGTGAACGCCAACAGCCTGCTGAAGGACCTGGAGCAGGAGAACGAAATCCTGGCCTATGTGGAGGACGGGTACGACGAGTACGAGACGCGGGCGCTGCAAAAGAAGCTGGAGGAGGTATCCAACGTGGCGTCCGTGACCTACATCAGCCGCCAGGAGGCCATGGAGGCGTTTCTGGAGGACTACCCGGAGGAGGAGATGTTCCAGGACCTGGACCCCCAGATCCTCCAGGACCGCTTTTCCATCAAGATCTACGATCTGAACCAGATCTCCCAGACGGCCCAGCAGGTGCGGAACATGGAAGGAGTCGCGGACGTGAACGCCTACGAGGACGTGGCCGGGGGCTTTATCACGGTGCGGAACGTGGCGTCGGTGGTGTGCATCGCGCTGATTGTGATCCTGTTCGTGGTGTCGGTGTTCATCATCTCCAATACGATCCGGCTGACTACCTTCGACCGGCGGGAGGAAATCGCCATCATGCGGATGGTGGGCGCGACGAACGGGTTCATCCGCTGGCCCTTCGTGTACGAGGGCTTCATGATCGGCTTCCTGGGGGCGGTGATCGCGTTCCTGTTCCAGTGGGGGCTGTACGAGGCCGTGGCCCAGGGGGTGAGCAGCAACGACGCATTGCAGCTGATTGACGTGATTCCCTTCCAGGAGCTGTGGAAGCCGGTGGCGGCGACCTTCTCCGTGGCGGGGATTCTGGTGGGCGTGGGGGGCAGCTTGTCCGCCATCCGGAAGTTTCTGCTGGTTTGAGCGCAAAGGAGGACGCGGTGAAGATCGGAACGTGGAATTGGAAGAAGACCGTCCGGGGCCTGACGGCTTTGGCACTGGCCCTGGGAATCGCCGTGGGCGGGTCCATGATACCCGCGCGGGCCGTGACCCAGGCGGATATCGACGCCCTCAAGGGGGACGCGAAGGAGATCGCCCAGGACAAGAGGGACTTGCAGGCGAAAATCGACCAGCTCTCCAGCGACATCAGCAACAACCTGCGGCGCAAGGAACTGCTGGACCAGCAGATCAGCCTGACGGAGGATGAAATCACCAACAAAGAGGAGGAGATCGCCGTCTACGGCCAGATGATCACCCAGAGCGAGGCGGAGCTGGCCGACGCGGAGGCCCGGGAGGCGGCGCAGTACGAGCTGTTCTGCAAGCGGGTGCGGGAGATGGAGAAGCACGGGAAGGTGGACTACTGGTCCGTGCTGTTCCGGGCGGACAGCTTTTCCGACCTGCTGAGCCGGTTGGATATTGTGAACGAAATTATGAAGTACGATCAGAAGGTCATGCAGGACTGGCGGGACGTGCAGGAGGAAGTGAAGGCGAAGAAGGCCACGCTGGAGGGCCAGAAGGCGGAGTCCGAGGCGGCGAAGGCGGAGCTGGAGTCGAAGAAGACCGAGCTGGACAAGCAGCGGGAGGCGGCGAATCAGGTGATTGCCCAGCTCCGCGCCCAGAAGTCGGAGCAGGAGGACGCCATGGACGATCTGGACGACGACGCGGAGGCCATCCAGGCGAAAATCCTGAAGCTGAGCCGCCAGCTGGCCGCGGAGGAGGAGGCCCGCCGGGCCGCTGAGGCCGCGGCGCGGGGCGACTCCGGTACGGGCAGCTCCACCCAGTCCAACCCCGGCGGCTACATCTGGCCCGTGAACAGCCGCTACATCACCTCCGCCATGGGAATGCGCTACGGCGGCATCGGCGCGGGGAACCACAAGGGCAACGACATCGGCCGGGTGGGCTACACCAGCTCCATCTATGCCGCCAAGACCGGTACGGTCATTGTCTCCGAGTACCACCGCTCCTACGGCAACTACGTGGTCATCTCCCACGGCAGCGGCAACACGACCCTCTACGCCCACATGAGCAAGCGCATCGCCACGGTGGGCCAGCGGGTGACCCAGGGGACCGTCATCGGCATCACCGGGTCCACGGGCAACTCCACCGGACCCCACCTCCATTTTGAGGTGACGGAGAACGGCCAGCGGATCGACCCCTTCAAAAAAGGCTATCTGACGGGGGCTGTCTACGGAAGCTGAGCCGAAACGCACATAATCCGGCCTTCCGCGCCATACCATGGGTGCGGGAGGTCGGTTGCGTATGGTTGGTATGCTGACATGGAAGGAGCCCCAGAAGGGGCGGAAACGTCTGGAGCTGCGGGAGCAGGTGATTCTGCACATGCGCTTTCTCAGCGCGGAGATCTGCCGGAGCAGCCATCCGGCGGTGCAGCGCCGCCGGGTCCTGGCGGCGGGGAAGCGGCTGCGGAAGCACGGCGTGATCCACGTGGTTCTGCCGGAGAATTTTACCTGTTATGAGCAGCTTGAAAAGTGCGGCCTGCGGCCCGTGTCCACCCTGTCCCTGCGCCGCGCGGCGGCGTCGGACTGGGTGCAGGCGGGTCTGCGGGAACGGGGCTGCCCCGCGGCGGGGGCCAGGGTGGCCGTCAGCGCCGCGGGGCTGACAGGGGAGGTGGTGCGGACGGTGACGGAGCTGATGCTGCGGCACCGCTACGTGCTTCTGGATCTGCCCTACGGCGGGGAGGAGCTTTGCCGCCAGCTGCGGCGGGAGTACGGTGTGTCCCTGCTGTTGCACCCCACCCGGGAGCAGCTGGAGGAGGCGGAGGCGCTGGTGCTCTTCGACCCGCGGAAGGATCTCACGGGCGGGAACCCGGTTTTGCTGAGGCTCTACGATGAGTCCGCGCCCCTGCCGGCGCTGTCTCTGCCGCCGGTGCTGGAGGAAAAGCTGCCGGAGGGCGTGAACCGGGGACAGCTCCTGGCGGCCCTTCGGGAGGCGGGGGCGGTGAAGCGGGATCAGATTGCGGTGGGCGGGGCCTAGGGGGCGGAATCAGGCTCTGCCGCCCTGCGGCTCTTGACATTCTGGAATCCAGACGATATAATATGATTTCAGCCTTACACGGGCATAACAGAGACAAAGCGGCAGAACATGGATTGGGGATGGACGGCTGTGAGAGAAGACATTGTGGCCAGACTGACGGCAAAGGATGATCGATATGCCTGCGCCCTTGCCGATCAAATCATATTGGAAAGTCAGGAAACTGACGAATGGTATGATTATTTTGACGAGTTCGCCTCTTTGCTGAATCACCCGAAATCATTGGTGAGGAACCGGGTGCTGCATATTCTTGCGGCAAATGCCCGGTGGGACGAAGAAAACCGCTTTGACTCGGTTATTTGTGATTTTCTCGCCCATGTAACGGACGAAAAGCCGATTACGGCCAGGCAGTGTATCAAGGCTCTTGCGGAGGTCGGTTCGGCAAAGCCTCAGTATGTCCCGGTCATATTGCCGCGCTTGCAAAGCGCCGATTTGTCGGGGTATAAGGATAGTATGCGCCCGCTGATAGAAAAAGATATTGCGGAAACCGTAAGCATATTGTCAGGCGCCTCTTTTCCGGAAGGTCGGATTTGAAGGGGCGGCCGGCAGGATGAGCAAAAAATCCGCGCGGAGGAGAACGCCTCCGCCGGAGGAAAGATAGGAACAAAAAGAAGAAAGGAACTTGCAGACATGGAAAACGAGTATCGCATGAGTGCGGAAAAGAAGCAGGAACTGGAGGTGGAGCTGAATTACCTCAAAACCACCCGTTCCGACGAGGTGGCGGAGCAGATTAAGATCGCCCGCGGCTTCGGCGACCTCAGCGAGAACAGCGAGTACGACGAGGCCAAGATTGAACAGGGCAAGCTCTACTCCAAGATCGCGGAGTTGGAGGAGATGATTCAGCACGCGGTCATCGTAGACATCCGCTGCAAGGTGACGGTGAAGGGGCCCAACGGAAGGGAAATGACTTATTCCATCGTCGGGTCCCAGGAGTCGGACCCTATGCACGGGATTATCTCCGAGGAGTCGCCGTTCGGGAAGGCGGTGCTGCGGTTTAAGGAAGTGCCGGGGGAGATGCCGCCGAAGTGGATCAGTGCCCAGGCGGGAGACGTGATTACTGTGGAGGCGCCCCAGGGGAATATGCAGTATACGGTGGTGCGGATTGAGATGTGAGCTCTTCCTTTTTCTTTAGAAGAAAAAGGAAGCGAAAAAGAAGCGTCACTTTTTCTTGAAAGAAAAAGTGACCAAAAAGAACTTTAGATCCGCTCTTGGGCCTGGTGGGGGATGACGGCCTCTGCGACGGCGACGGGGCGGGCGGTTTGTGAGGAATTTTTTATGGGTGAACAGAAGAAGAATCAGGAGATGGATCTGGGGGAGCAGACCAGGGTGCGGCGGGAAAAGCTGGCGGCCCTCCAGGAGGCGGGGGAGGACCCGTTTCAGGTGACCCGGTTTCAGTGGGACGCTACCTCTCAGGAGATCAAGGACCGCTTTGACGAGATGGAGGGGAAGAGTGTTCGGGTCGCGGGGCGGCTGATGAGCAAGCGCGGCATGGGGAAGGTCAGCTTCTGCGACCTCCAGGACCGGGACGGGCGGATTCAGCTCTACGCGCGGCAGGATGAAATGGACGAGGCCGTTTATAAGAAGTTTAAGAAGTTCGATATCGGCGATATCGTCGGCGTGGAGGGGGAGGTTTTCCGGACCCAGCGGGGGGAGATGAGCGTGCGGGCGAAGAATATTACGCTGCTCTCCAAGTCCCTGCTGCCCCTGCCCGAGAAGTTCCACGGGCTCCAGGACCGGGAGCTCCGCTACCGCCAGCGCTACGTGGACCTGATGGTGAACCCGGAGGTGAAGCGGAACTTCCTGCTCCGCTCCCGGTTCATCAAGCACGTCCGGGAATTCATGGACGGCCGGGGCTACATTGAGGTGGAGACGCCTGTGCTGAACACCATCTCCGGCGGCGCGGCGGCACGGCCCTTCATCACCCACCACAATACCCTGGATATCGACATGTATATGCGCATCGCCACGGAGCTGCCCTTGAAGCGGCTGATTGTGGGCGGCATGGACCGGGTCTACGAGATTGGGCGGATTTTCCGCAACGAGGGCATGGACCCCAAGCACAACCCGGAGTTTACCACCATCGAGCTCTACCAGGCTTACGCGGACTTCAACGACATGATGGACCTCTTTGAGGATTTGCTGTCCTCCGCGGCCCAAAAGCTTCTGGGGACCTACCAGGTGCAGTGGCAGGGGCAGGACATCGACCTGACCCCCGGCTGGCGGCGGATGACGATGATCGACGCCGTGAAGGAGTACACGGGGCTGGACTTCGCCGCGGTCAGCGATGACGCGGAGGCAGTGGCGGCGGCTGAGGCCATCGGCGTGGAGCTGCCGGAGACGGCGGACCGGACCTGGGGAAACGCGCTGTATGAGTGCTTCGACCAGAAGGTGGAGGAAAAGCTGATCCAGCCCACCTTCATCACGATGTACCCGGTGGAAGTGTCCCCGCTGACGAAGCGGAGCCCGGCGGACGCCCGGCTGACGGAGCGCTTTGAGCTGTTCATCTGCCGCAGTGAGATGGGCAACGCCTTCTCGGAGCTGAACGACCCCATTGACCAGCGCCAGCGCTTCCAGAAGCAGGTGGAGCTGCGGGAGAAGGGGGACGAGGAAGCGGGCATGATGGACGAGGACTTCATCACGGCTCTGGAGTACGGAATGCCCCCCACCGGCGGACTGGGAATTGGTATTGACCGCTGTGTGATGCTTCTGACGAATACGGATACGATTCGCGATGTTATTCTGTTCCCCACAATGAAGCCGCTGGACTAAAAATCGGCATTAGAAATCAGCAAAACGAACCGTATTTCTGAAAAATCTGGTGTAAATGCAGTGATTTGTTATGAAGCTGGAAATTTACATTTGGATTTTACGACAGTTTTACGACAAACGAAAAGGATTTGGTATGGCAAAAGAAGTACCAGCCTCATGGCTGGTACTT
>JAAVZX010000021.1 GCA_022791875.1 Oscillibacter sp. | reverse complement strand
GAGGGCAAGTAAATGGATCAGATCTATCAACTCCTGGCAATTACGCTGGGCGCCATTCTGGCGAATAACTTCATCTTCTCCCAGTTCCTGGGCATCTGCCCCTTCCTGGGCGTGTCCAAGAAGGTTGACACCGCCGTGGGCATGGGCTTCGCCGTGACCTTCGTCATGGGCCTGGCCTCCGCCATCACCTGGCTGGTCAACAAGTTCATCCTGGTCCGCTTCGACCTGGAGTACATGCGGACCGTGGCGTTCATTCTGGTCATCGCGGCTCTGGTGCAGTTCATTGAGATGTTCCTCCAGAAGTCCATGCCCTCCCTGTATACGGCTCTGGGCGTGTACCTGCCGCTGATCACCACCAACTGCGCCGTGCTGGGCGTGGCGCTGCTGAACATCCAGGAGGGCTACAACTTCATCGCCTCCGTGGTCTACGGCATCACCGGCGGCATCGGCTTCCTCCTGGCCATCGTGCTCTTCGCCAGCATCCGGGAGCGCCTGGTCTTCGCCGACTATCCCAAGTCCTTTGAGGGCTTCCCCATCGCGCTGGTCACTGCCGGACTCATGGCCCTGGCGTTCATGGGCTTCTCCGGCCTGAAGATTTGGTAAGGGAGGCGCTGCGTTATGATGAATATTGTTGCTGCTGTGGTGGTCCTCGGCGTGCTGGGCGCGGTTTTCGGACTGGCTCTTGCCGTGGCCTCCAAGGTCTTTGAAGTGAAGAAGGACCCCCGTGAGGAAGAAATTCTGAGCCACCTGGCCGGCGCGAACTGCGGCGGCTGCGGGTTCCCGGGCTGCGGCGGCTGTGCCGCGGCGATCCTGGAGGGCACCGCGCCTGTGACGGCCTGCGCCCCTGCGGGGGCGGAGAATGCCGCCGCCATCGCCAAGATTATGGGCATGGAAGCGCCTACCGGGGAGCGGGAGGTTGCGTTTGTGCGCTGCACGGGCGGCGTGAATGCCAAGAAGCGCTACGACTATGTGGGCGTGAAGGACTGCATCTCCGCCACGAAGGTGGCGGGGGGGCCGCTGGAGTGCGCCTTTGGCTGTCTGGGCTTCGGGTCCTGCGTGAACGCCTGCCAGTTCGGGGCCATGTCCATCGGGCCCAACGGGACGGCTGTGGTCGATCCGGAGAAGTGCACGGACTGCATGGCCTGCGCCAGCGCCTGCCCGCGGCACCTGATCGTCTCCGTGCCCGCCTCCAAGAAGGTTCACGTTGGCTGCGCCAACCAGGATAAGGGCAAGGCGGCTATGAGCGTCTGCTCCAGCTCCTGCATCGGCTGCGGGCTGTGCCAGAAGGAGTGCAAGAAGGACGCGATCCATGTCGTGAACGGCGTGGCTGTGATCGATTATGAGAAGTGCGTCGGGTGCAAGCTCTGCACGAAGGTCTGCCCGCGTGACGCGATCCTTCCTGTTGCTACGGCGGAGGAGAAGGAGAAGTATAAGGAGATTAAGAAGAAGCAGGCTGAGAAGGCCAAGGCGGCTGCGGAGGCGGCTAAGGCTGAGGCGAAGTAAGTGCCCGCTGCTCTTTCATCAACGCTCCAATTCAATAAAAATCCCAATTCTTTTACGTGTCCCGCCCCCTTCGGGGGGCGGGGAGCACAAGGAGGCTTTCTCCTTGACGAACACGGGAAGGAATTGGGAATTATATTACACAAAACAAGGAGGTATCCGACAATATGACGGTAGACCGATCCGAAATTTTGGCTTTCCTGGACGGGAAGATGCAGCCGGAAGACGCGGAACATGTGGCTGATATTCTGTGCCGGACGCCCAGCGAATACAAGCCTGCGGCCATTGTTAATATGACGATTGACAAATCCACGATTATGAACGCCATGGCCGAAACGATCCAGGCGGATGACTTGGATCGAATCACCGGCATCCTGCGCCGGACGCGCGGCGAATACCAATTTGTGACCGTCGATGGTAAAGTCCCCGGCCCGAACGGCGGCGGACTCGACCAGAGGGAGATGGCGGACCCATGTCAGCCCGCAAAGCGCCGGAGGCCCTACATGATCGAGCTGCCGGTGCCGCTGTTCAGCGGCGGCTGGATCAGTAGGTCCCTGCGCGGAAGGCTCGGACCGTGGGAATCCAATGCGTTCTTCGCCAGCTTCTGCAACCGCATGGCCGCGAAGGAGCCTGCATTCCTTGCGATCGTGCTCCGCGAGGTCTACGGTCCCGACGGGCTGAAAGACATGGTAGACGCGGTCGTATTCGCCCAGCCTGCCTACGCCCTGTTCAAGGACAGCGTGGAACCCATTTGGGAGAAGTATATTTATTGTTCCTGAACCCATAAGGGGCATGAATGTGGATTGGCCGGGGGAACACAAAGGCGGGGTGCAGGTAATAAAAAGAAAGCCCTGAATCTTGCGATTCAGGGCTTTTCTTTTTATTTTGCCTCCGGCGGCCCTCCGGGGGCCAGAGGGGACGTTCCCCTCTGGACTCCGCCATCGATCCGTAACTGACGGCGCAGGAGGATCACAATCGGAATGGCAATCGTCGCGATAACCGCTGAATTCAGAATCCCCACCCCCAGCCGGTACATCAGATCGGCCCAGATCAGCATGGGCGTATAGTAGCCGTAAATGAGGCTGTCCAGCAGGTTCACCATGGTATTGCCCAGCGTGGTGCAGACCGCCGCCGCGACGCACACGGCGTAGCACAGCACCTTCCGTTCCTCCAGCCTCCGGGACCCCCAGCGCCTGACCGCGAGAGCCGCCGCGCCGATCACCAGCCCACGGAGGGCGGGGGGGATGAGGTAGAGGACGGTGGTCGCCGTAACGCCGTAAGTCAGGAGCTGCTTCATGAACTCGCCCACAAAGGCGGCGCCCACGGCCTCCACGGGCCCCAGCAGCAGCGCCGCAACTACCACGGGAAGGGACCCGAAGGAGATGCGCACGTTTCCCACCTGCACCGCCAAGTAGACGGACAGCGGCACGTACAGCGCCGCCAGGACGCCGGTGATGCACAGGGAGAGGGTTTTGGATCGGTTTGTTTTGAGCATAAAAATACCTCCATCTGATTTTGGCAGTCCAATTGGAGCGCCGCACAGAGGAGGGCCGTCCTTCATGCGGCAGCGGGATGCGGAGCACACACTGCAAGGGACGGTCCCTTTTCGTCCGGAAAGCAACTCCCCGTCTTTCCGGCACTTGGTACACGTGTGTTCCTACTCTGCCTTGATACGCCCACCGTCCCAGGGAGGGAAGGGGGGCTGTCATCATGCTTATCTTATCCTGTTTCCGGGAGAAAAGCAATAGGGAAATGAAAAAACTGCGTTTTATGCAAATCTTTCGGCGGTTTAACGGGGCGATTCATGAAATATGTAGAAATTTCCTCACATTTTTCCTTTCAGGCAGTCGCTGAACGCCTTCAAATCCCGTTTCACGTCCTCCGGCAGGCTGTTGAACTCCACGCCCCGGACCGCGCCCTCCAGGGCGTATAAATGCACCAGGCAGACGTTGGGGTAGAGGTTTTTCATCTGGAAAAACGCCTGCTTCGCGCCCGCCGCCGTCAGCATTTCCGGCGTGTCAATTCCGACGTTTTTCAGCTTTCTGGCCATTTCCCGCCCGATATTGGCCATAGAAGTCAGTTCCGCCATAAAGTCCTCTTAACAATCCAGCAGCCGCGCCGAGCCAACAAAGCGCTCCAGCCCCAGGTCCACGCCGTCGCAGTCAATCAGCACATCCCTCGGAAAATCCTCCGCCGACACGATCCATTCCAGCAACGCCTGAGCGGAATACTGCATCAGCACAAACTGCGGTTCCTCAAAAGGCAGCGCCGCCAACGTCTCCGGCGGGTAATCGCCCCGAATCAGGCCATCGAAATTCCCCAGGAAGTAGACACAGCCATCCTCGAAAAGGACATCGAACTGCTTCTCTCCGTAATCGCGGAATCCTGTGCTTCCTGGGAAGTCCATCGCTTTCAAAGCATCCAGCCCAAACCCTGGACCTCCGTTCAGAATCACCCACTTTGCCATCAGCCGCAGCCCCTTTCCGAATCGAAATAACTGCCCGGAAAACTCAGAATGGCTATTCCTTGCTGTCCTTGATTGCTTTCAAAATAAAGCCGCCCATAATTGCAATCGGAATTGAAACGGAAAAAGAAACTGGCTCAAGAAAGGCTCCAACAACTCCGCCCAAAATTGTACATATGACAGCAGCACCAATCATAGCAGCACCTCCATAAATTCAATCTTGCCGCTATGATTATACCATTCCTTCCAGTATATTGCAAGACGCGCTTTGGCGCAGCGGCTGGAAGTGTGCTTCCTCCAGCGGGAAAAGCAGGCATGATAGGCCAACTTCCCTGTTGCGCTCCGCCCTTAAATTTGGTATACTAGAGAAGAATGTAAACTGGGAAGGGATGCACATGCGGATTTTAGGGATAGACCCGGGCTTCGCCACCATCGGCTTCGGCCTGATCGAGGCCGAAAAAGCGGCGGTACATATGGTGACCTACGGGACCATCACCACCCCGGCGGGCCTGCCCCTCAGCCGTCGCCTTTACCAGATCGGCACGGACATGGAGAACCTGATCGGACAGCTCAAGCCGGACGTCATCTCCATTGAAGAGCTGTTTTTCAACACGAACATCACCACTGGCATCGCCGTAGCCCACGGGCGGGGGGTTATCCTTTACGCCGCTGAGAAGTGCGGCATTCCCCTTCACGAGTACACGCCCTCCCAGGTGAAGATGGCGGTCACGGGCTATGGGAAGGCGGAGAAGCGGCAGGTGATGGAGATGACCCGGCGGCTCCTGAAACTGGGTGCGGTCCCCAGACCCGACGACGCGGCGGACGCCCTCGGCCTGGCCCTCTGCCACGCCCGGAGCTTCACGTCCCGCCTGCCCCAGACGGGCACGGTCAAAGAGACGATATAGGATGAAAAGACGGAGGTTCTATGTTTTACTATCTGGACGGCACGGTGGCCGAAATTCTCCCGTACCTGGCGGTCATTGACTGCAGCGGGGTCGGCTACGCCTGCAAGACCACCAACAACACTCTGGCCTCCCTGAAAAAGGGCCAGCGGGGCAAGCTGTACACCTTTCTGAACGTAGGGGAGGACCTTTTCGACCTCTACGGCTTCGCCACCCAGCAGGAGCTGAACAGCTTCCGGCTGCTGATCAGCGTCTCGGGCGTGGGCCCGAAGGCGGCGCTGGCGGTGCTCTCCACCGGGACGCCGGAGACGCTGGCTATGGCGATTGTCACCGAAGACGAAAAGGCCCTCATGGCCGCGCCGGGGATCGGGAAGAAGATTGCCCAACGCATCATCCTGGAATTAAAGGACAAGATGGCGAAGGAGAGCGGCGGGAGCCTAGACTTCACTGGGAAGCGGGGAGGCCCTGCCCCTGCGGCGGGTTATGCCAGCAAGGCCATGGAAGCGGCCCAGGCGCTGGCGGTTCTGGGATACACCAGCCAGGAGGTTTCCGCGGCCCTCAAAGGCGTGGATGTAGACGGCCTGCCTCTGGAAGAGATTATCCGGCAGGCGCTGAAACGGATGGCAACGCCGTGAAGCAGCTGTATTCCAGCGCCTATAAAGGTAAATAGCTTTTCAAAATTTCCCGGTAAATTCGGACAACTCAAACACGAATCCATCCGCATTTTCCGACAGGTAAAACCACTTTACAGCACCAGAAGCAGAAGGGAGAGGAGCACATGATCGGAGACATCTTCGGAGCGCTGATTGGAATGGGCCTTCTCGGCAGCGTCATTACAATGCTGCGCTTTTCCAAATACTGCGGCCTCCTGAACCAGCGCTGGAAGCTGGATCAGGAGACGGCGGACCGTTACCAGCGCAAGGCCCAGCAGTATCTGGCGGCCACTGGCTGCCTGCTGGCCGTGTCCGTGGCCTCCATCATCCTCGGCGCGATCCTGTTCTGACGGTTCCCAAAAAAGGAAGTGAGCACTTGAGCATCGACTTTGGAAGCGATATCTATGAAGAACCCATTGTAGCGAAAACCTTCCTCCAGGAGGACGCCCAGGAGGGGTCCCTGCGTCCGAAGAGCCTGCGGGAGTACATCGGCCAGGAGAAGGCGAAGGAAAATCTCTCCATCTTCATCGAAGCCGCCCGGAAGCGGGGGGAGGCATTAGACCACGTTCTGCTCCACGGCCCTCCCGGCCTGGGCAAGACCACCCTGGCGGGCATCATCGCCCAGGAGATGGGGGTAAACATCCGCATCACCTCCGGCCCCGCCATCGAAAAGCCCGGCGATCTGGCGGCGCTGCTGACGAACCTGAACGAGGGCGACATCCTCTTTGTCGACGAGATCCACCGCCTGAACCGCACCGTGGAGGAAATTCTCTACCCCGCCATGGAGGACTACGCCCTGGACATCATCGTCGGCAAGGGCCCCGCCGCCAACTCCATCCGCCTGGACCTCCCCAAGTTCACCCTCATCGGCGCCACCACCCGGGCGGGACAGCTCTCCGCGCCCCTCCGGGACCGCTTCGGCGTCACCCTGCGCCTGGAGCTGTACACACCGGAGGAACTGGCGAAGATCGTCACCCGCTCCGCGGGCATCCTGAACGTGGACATCGTGCCGGAGGGGGCCATCGAGGTGGCGAAGCGCTCCCGGGGAACGCCCCGGATTGCGAACCGGATGCTCCGCCGGGTGCGGGACTTCGCCCAGGTGAAGGCCGACGGCGTGATCACGAAGGAAGTGGCGGACCTGGCTCTCTGCGCCCTGGAGATCGACTACCTGGGCCTGGACCCGGTGGATCGCCGGATGCTGGGGGCCGTCATCGACAACTACAACGGCGGGCCCGTGGGCCTGGAGACGCTGGCCGCTACCATCGGCGAGGAGTCCGTCACCCTGGAGGACGTGTATGAGCCGTATCTGATGCAGCTGGGCTTCCTGACCCGGACCCCGCGGGGGCGCTGCGTAACCCATAAAGCCTACCAGCACCTGAACCGCTCCGTCCCCGGCGGCGCGCCGGGGGACCTGGACATGGACCAACTGACGCTGTGATGGACATGGAAAAAGCCTACCTCGATTCCGTCCGCCTCCGGCGGGAGCTGCCGGAGGACAGCTACCTGCGGCGTCTGGGGCCAGTGCGGTATCTGATGGACGGGAACGCACTGGCGTTTGACCGCCCCGTGACCTTCCTGGTAGGGGAGAACGGGACGGGGAAGTCCACGCTGCTGGAGGCCATCGCCGTGGCCTGCGGCTTCAACCCCGAAGGGGGGACCCGCAATTTCAACTTCTCCACCCGCGCCACCCACTCCGTTCTTGGAAATTATCTCACACCCACCCGGCGGCGCTACCCCAGGGACGGCTTTTTCCTCCGCGCCGAGAGTTTTTACAATGTGGCGACCAACATCGACGAGATGGACGAAACCATTGCCGCAAGCCCCAGGCTGATCAGCAGCTACGGCGGCGTGTCCCTCCACAGCCAGTCCCACGGCGAGAGCTTCCTCGCCCTGGTCCAGAACCGCTTCGGCGGGCAGGGCCTGTACCTGCTGGACGAGCCGGAGGCGGCGCTGTCGCCCTCCCGGCTGCTGACGCTGATGGGGGAGATGGACGCGCTGGTGAAAGCAGACTCCCAGTTCGTGATCGCCACCCACTCGCCGATCCTGATGGCCTTCCCGGAGGCCCGGATCTACGAGCTGAGCGGGGAGGGCATCCGCCCCGCCGCCTACCGGGAAACAGAGCACTATCAGCTGACAAAACGCTTTCTGGACGATCCCGAACGGATGCTGCGGTATCTGCTGGAGGACGAGTAAGGAGGGAAGACGATGCTGGAACGGTATCTTTTGGATATAGAGGGCGCGGAGATGTACGACCTCCGGAAGGGCATGGAGCTGGGCAGGTTCCACGAGGTCTACAAGCTGGCGGGTCCGGCGCTGGAGGATATGCTGTGCATCCAAGGCGAGGATGAGTGGATGGACTTCGTGACGCAGCAGGGGCCTGAATTGGAGGAACGCCCCCTGTGCCTGCACCTGGCGGCGTGGCACCGCCGCTGTGTGGAGATCGGCTGCTATGAGGGGGACGTGACGGAAAAGCTGGCGGACTACCTTCGGAACAACCTGACGGAGGAACAGTTCAGCAGCATGGAGCGCCCGGCGGTCAGCGTGGACATCGACGAGCCGAACGGGGACCTGGAGCCCCAGCTGGAGCCGTACCGCAGGCAGGCGGAAGCCTGGGGCTGCAAGCTGCACGTCTTCCTTGACGACACATACTGCGCGGGGCTTTTCTTCGTCTTTCTGGAGAAGCCCCGGCCGGGGCGCATATAATGGAAGAGCTGCTCTTCTGGCTCTTCACCCTGGCTGCAGCTCTGCTGATCCCCGTCTGCATGACCGGCCTTGGCCGGTACTTCCTGAACCATCCCCCAAAGGAGATCAACAGCCTCTTCGGCTACCGCACAACCAGCTCCATGCGGAACCAGGAGACTTGGGCCTTCGCCCACGCCTACAGCGGGCGTTTCTGGTATCGAACGGGCCGTCCTGCGCTGGCCCTCTCCCTGCTGTGGATGGCGCTCCTGTTCGGGAAGGACGTGGGCACGGTGGGCCGTTCCGGCGTGATTCTGACAGCCATTCAGCTGATCCCGTTCCTGGCGGTAATCCCCGCCACGGAGAGGGCCTTGAAACGCGAATTTGACGATCTTGGAAGAAAGAGGTAACAGAGTATGGGCAAATTATTCGGCACCGACGGCATCCGAGGGGTGGTCGGCGACAACCTGACGGCGGACATGGCGTTCCGCGTGGGCCAGGCGGTGGGCACCGTCCTGATGGAGGAAAAGGGCATCCGCCCCACGGTGCTCCTGGGGAAGGACACCCGCATTTCCTCCGACATGCTGGAGTCCGCCCTCATGGCGGGCATCTGCTCCGTAGGCGGCGACGTGAAGCCCGTGGGCACCATTCCCACCCCCGCCGTGGCCTACTTGACCCGGGAGGAAAAGGCGGACGCGGGCATCGTGATCTCCGCGTCCCACAATCCCTACGAGGACAACGGCATCAAGATTTTCAGCGGCCAGGGCTACAAGCTCTCCGACAGCCTTGAGAACCGGATCGAGGAAAAGATTCTCTCCGAGCAGCCCATGAAGCTCCGCACCGGGGAGGAAATCGGGCGGCGGCACCACGGAATGCGCCAGCTCAAGCGGGACTACATCGACTTCGTGGCCTCCACGGTGGAGTCGGACCTGGCGGGCCTGCGGATTCTGGTGGACTGCGCCAACGGCGCGGCCAGCGCCACCGCTCCGGAGCTCTTTGGCCGCTTCAAGGCCCATACGGTCTTTCTCCACCGGACCCCTGACGGCGTGAACATCAACGCCCGCTGCGGCTCCACCCACATGGAAGAACTGGCGGACCTGGTAGTGAAGGGGAGCTACGACGTGGGCGTGGCCTTCGACGGCGACGCGGACCGCTGCCTCCTGGTGGACGAGAAGGGGGGCATGATCGACGGCGACAAGGTCATGGCTGTCTGCGCCCTGGACCTGAAGCGCCGGGGAATGCTCCGGGGCAACGCCATGGTGGCCACCGTCATGAGCAACCTGGGCCTCCACGAGTTCTGCCGGAACTACGGCATCGACCTCTACTGCACCGACGTGGGGGACCGGAACGTCCTGGAGAAAATGCTGGCCCACGACTACCGCATCGGCGGCGAGCAGTCCGGACACACCATCTTCACCGCCCTGGAGACTACCGGCGACGGGGAGGTGACGGCCTTACAGTTCCTCCAGGTCCTGGCCCGCTCCGGGAAGAAGACGTCGGAGCTGGTTTCCGTCTGCCCCGCATACCCCCAGGTCCTTCTGAATCTGGAGGTGCCCAACAGCGGCGGCGTCAAGGAGAAAATCATGGAGTCCCGGGAACTGGCAGAAGCCGTGAAAAAGGAGGAGGAGGATCTAGCGGGAGCGGGCCGGATTCTGGTCCGCGCCTCCGGAACCCAGGCCCTGATCCGGGTCATGGTAGAGGCAAAGACCATCGAAATTGCCCAGAATACGGCCCAGAGATTGGTCACTTTTATAAAATCACTAAAAATTTGAAAACCCGCACACGTTTTTTTGATAAATTGCTTGACATTTTCAGGGACAGGCGGGTATAATACATCATGTACAATATTTATGAAAGCGGTTTGCAGAACCTGGAGCATTTATCGGATGAAAAGCTATGCTCCCTGGCGGCCTCTGGAAACCGTATGGCAGAAGAAACCCTGGTCACGCGATACAACCGCCTTGTACGTACCTGCGCCCGCCCCTTCTTCCTCGTGGGCGGCGACAGCGAGGATCTCACCCAGGAAGGGATGCTGGGCCTCATCAAGGCGGTCCGGGAGTACGACGCTGAAAAGGAGGCGTCCTTCCGGACCTTCGCGGAAATCTGTATTCGCAGCAGGCTCTACTCCGTCCTCCGCGCCGCCGCGCGGGAGAAGCAGCAGCCGCTCAATCAGTCTGTGTCTCTCGATACTCCCTATTTTGACACCGATTCCTACACCTCTGGTACCAATAACTTGGCGCAGCGTAATCCCGAAGATTTCCTGATCGACAGGGAACACACGGCAGCCCTCTTATCCGGTGTCCGGAAACAGTTGTCCGAATTCGAAGCGAAAGTTTTGGGGTATTATTTAGACGGTCTTTCTTGCAGGGAAATTGCCAAAGCGGTATCGAAACCCCGAAAATCCGTGGACAACGCTGTGCAGCGTATCCGACGCAAGGTGGCACAGCAATTACTTTCCGGCGATTTCAGCAACAGCTGAACGCATATAATTTTCTTTTCAAAGAGAGGGTAAAATCATGTACGAAGACAAAACCTTAGTGTGCAAAGAGTGTGGTCAGGAGTTCGTGTTCTCCGCCGGTGAGCAGGAGTTCTACGCCGAGCGCGGCTTCCAGAACGAGCCCCAGCGCTGCAAGGCCTGCCGCGACGCCCGCAAGAACGCCGCCCGCGGTCCCCGCGAGTACTTCACCGCTGTTTGCGCCGCCTGCGGCGGAGAGGCCCGCGTTCCCTTCGAGCCCAAGTCCGACCGCCCCGTTTATTGCAGCGAGTGCTTCGCCAAGATGCGGGAGCAGCAGCGCTGATTGACTGACGATTTTTCGTTTGCGTCTCTTGCGCCATGCGAACAAAAAGCGGCCCTCTCAGGAGGGCCGTTTTTTTCGTGCCTCGGTACTTCGTATGAAAAATTCTGCCCCTGTTTTCGATCTTCGTGGGGTTTTCTCTTGAATTTGGGTGAATAATAGAGTATAATACCAACGATTGTGGTATCTCTTGATGCTGAATAAATGAACGGAGGTTTCCAAACATGATTGAAATCACGAAAGACACCATCATCGGCGACATCTTGGACATCGCCCCCCATACCGCCCCCATCTTCCTCTCCATCGGTATGCACTGCCTCGGCTGTCCGTCCTCCCGCGGCGAAACCGTAGAGGAAGCCTGCATGGTCCACGGCATCGACGTGACGAAGCTGCTGGCTTTGGTCAACGAAGAGGCTAACAAGAAGGCTGAGTAAGTGCCTGCCATACGGGGGACGGGGGGCTGCCAGCGGGGCTTCCCGCCTCCGGCGGCCAGAGGGCTTTGCCCTCTGGACTCCCACCAGGGAGGCGTGCGCCTCCCTGGACCCTGGCAGATCGGTCTTTCTTTGGGGACTGCGTGCGTATTGGAGGGTGCTATGAAACAACTTCAACTCTCTCCTAGATTGGCCTTGATCGCAGATTGGGTGCCTCTGGGCACGCGGCTCGCTGACGTTGGCACGGACCACGCTTATCTGCCTGTGTGGCTGCGGCTTCATGGGCGCGTGGTTTCTGCCATTGCCTGCGATCTGCGGCAGGGGCCCCTGGCCCGCGCGCGGGAGACGGGGAGGACCTACGGCGCTGACGGGATCGCCTACCGCCTCGGAAACGGCCTGGCCTGCGTCGCCCCCGAAGAGGCGGACACCATCGTCATCGCCGGCATGGGCGGGGAGAACATCGCCGCCATCCTGGAACGGGCCCCCTGGACCGCCGATGGGGCACACACCCTCCTGCTCCAACCCCAAAGCCGCGCGGAGGTCCTGCGGACCTTCCTCGCAGATCACGGCTACGCCATCCGGCGGGAGGCCCTGGTCCGGGATCGGGGCACCATCTACCCGGTCATGGAGGCGGGAGGCGGGGAGATGTCCCTCACCCTGGGGCAGATCCACGCCGGCGCGGCCCTCCTGCACGACCCCCTGGGGGACCGGTACATCATCGAAAAAATCATCCGCCTGCAAAACGCCGTAGCCGGTCTGAACCGCTCCGGCGCTCAGGCGGAAAAAGCGGACGGCCTGCGGGAAATTGTGACTGCCCTGCTGGCTATGAGAGAGGAGTGGCGGCGTGCCAAAAGTGAGTGAAATTGAGGCGGCGCTGTTTGAAATTGCGCCCCGGGACTGCGCCATGGACTGGGACAACGTGGGCCTGCTGGTAGGCGTGCCGGGTCGGGAGGTCCACAAGGTGCTGGTTTCCCTGGACATCACGGAGGACGTGATCGCGGAGGCCACACAGTTGGGCGCAGACCTGATCGTGGCCCATCATCCCGTTGTTTTTCACGGCCAGAAGACCGTGACGGATCGGGACGTGGTGGGGCGGCGGATTCTCCGGCTGGTGAAGCGCAGTATTTCCGCCATCTGTATGCACACGAACCTGGACACCGCCCCAGGCGGCGTGAACGACACCCTGGCGGAGTGCCTGGGCCTCCGGAACGTTTACCGTTTGGAGGAAACCGGCGTCCTCCGCGTGGGGAATCTGGAGGAACCCATGGCCCTCCGGGACTTCGCGGCCAGAGTGGGGAAGACCCTGGGCTGCAACGGTGTGCGCTACGCGGACGCGGAGCGGCCTGTCTATCAGGTCGCGGTGGGCGGAGGGGCCTGCGGCGAGTTTGAGGACGCCGCCATCCGCGCGGGCTGCGACACCTTCGTGACCTCCGACCTGAGCTACCACCAGTTCCTGGACGCGAAGGAGAACGGCATCAACCTCATTGACGCGGGCCATTTTCCCACGGAGGACCCGGTCTGTCATGAGCTGATTACCTATTTGCAGTACCGTTTCCCCGGCCTGCAAATTCATAAAGCGAAGCATCGGGAAGTAATTCAGTATTATGTGGAAGGAGTATGACTGCCATGTCCGGACATTCCAAGTGGCATAATATCCAGAAAACCAAGGGCGCGGCGGACGCGAAGCGTTCCGCGGCCTTTACGAAAATCGCACGTGAGATCATCGTCGCCGTGAAAGAGGGCGGCTCCGGCGATCCCAACAACAACTCCCGCCTGGCCACGGTTATTGCCAAGGCCAAGGCCGTGAACATGCCTAACGACAACATCAAGCGCACCATCGACAAGGCTCTGGGCGCAGGCAACACCGACAGCTACGAGGCCGTCACCTACGAGGGCTACGGCCCCGGCGGTGTGGCCGTGATCGTGGAAGCCCTGACGGACAACCGCCAGCGCACCGCTCCCGAGGTCCGCCACGCCTTTGACAAGTGCAACGGCAACCTGGGCGCCATCGGTTGCGTCTCCTGGTCCTTCGACAAGAAGGGCGTCATCGTCATCGACAACGAGGACGGCGACCTGGACGAGGACACCGTCATGGAGGACGCCCTGGAAGCCGGCGCCTCCGACTTCGAGGCCGACGGTCCCGCCCTGGAGATCACCTGCGATCCCGACGCCTTCAACGACGTTGTAAAGGCCCTGGAAGAGAAGGGCTACACCTTCGTCACCGCGGAGGTGGAGATGGTTCCCCAGAACTACATCACCCTCAGCGCCGAGGGCGACGTGAAGAACATGCAGAAGCTGATCGACATGCTGGAGGACAGCGACGACGTGCAGAACGTCTGGCACAACTGGGACAACGACTGAGCGCCCCGGGCGGCGGGCATCCAGATAGGTGCGCGCCATCCTGCGCCCTTTCCGCACCCCAGAGCAATAAAAACAGGCCCCAACTGCGTATTCCGCGGTTGGGACCATATTTTTGCGAGCAAGACTGTAAGCCGGGTTCTGTATTAGACAGTCATCTATCTCGACGCACTGTTGCCAATGCGCTCTAGCCACCCCGGGAGCGGCCGGGCCAGCCTGTGTGCTCCCATACCGGTGTTGCTCCGGATAGAGTTTACAGCGGCGGACACTCTCGAGCCGCCGGGTGCGCTCTTACCGCACCTTTCCATCCTTACCCCGCAGCCCGTTCTGCGTCATCGCCAACAATCAAAGGGTTGATTGCTGTTGACTCGGCCTCCCGGCGCCTTCCTCAAGGGACAGCGGGGCGGTATCTCTCTGTTGCACTTTTCCTGAAGTCGCCTTCGGCGGGCGTTACCCGTTATCCTTGCCCTATGGAGCCCGGACTTTCCTCATAGACGGCCTTTCGGCCTGCCCACGCGACTGTCTGTCTTCCTCGCTCCATCAATTCTACCCGAAAGCGCGGGAAAAGTCAAGCCCCGCGGGGGATGAGGGACGGGGGGCCTCCGGCGGCCAGAGGGCTTTGCCCTCTGGACTCCCACCAGGGAGGCACGCGCCTCCCTGGACCCTGGCAGATCAGGCTTTGTTTGGGGGCTGCTGTTCTCTCAAGGCTCTGGT
>JAAVZX010000020.1 GCA_022791875.1 Oscillibacter sp. | reverse complement strand
TTTCCGACTTCGCCAGGTTGTAATTCTCCCCCACCTCCAGCCCACATTTCCGCTTGACCTGGGAGATATACAAACTGGACACCTTCAACCCAAACTGCTCCAGCACATAGGCTTTGATTTCATCATAGGTGGCCTTGCTCTTAGCGGCGGTCAAGTCCAAATCGTCCAAGTTCAGATCAACCTCAATATGATGCTCCGCTTTAAGTTTGGACAAAAGACAAGTTTGGACAAAAGACATACCGTCTCCACATGCGCCGTCCCCGGGAACATATCCACCGCCGTGGCCCGCACTGCCTGCCAGCCTGCGGCCTCGAACTGCTTCACATCCCGCCCCAGCGTCGCCGGGTCGCAGGATACGTACACCACCCGCTCCGGCCCCATCTCCACGATGGACCCTATCACCGCGGGCGTCAGCCCCTTCCGGGGCGGGTCTACCGTAATCACCTCCGGACGCAGGCCCTCCGACGCCAGCATTGCTGCTGTGTCCGCTGCGTCGCCGCAGAAGAACTCGGCATTTTCGATGCCGTTCCGTGCCGCGTTCTCGCGGGCGTCCCGGATCGCTGCGGGCACAATCTCCGCGCCGATGACCCGCTTCGCCTGGCCTGCAAGGCACAGCGTGATCGTTCCCGTCCCGCAGTAGAGGTCCACCGCTGTCTCTGTGTCCGTCAGGGCCGCGTACTCCAGGGCTTTGCCGTACAGCACTTCCGCCTGGTCCCGGTTTACCTGGTAGAACGACGGCGGCGAGAGCTTGAATGTCAGGCCCCGCAGGGTGTCCGTCAGGTGGTCTGCACCCCAGATGGTCCGGTAGCGGTCCCCTAGGACTACGTTTCCCTTTTTCGTGTTCACGTTCAGCAGCACCCCCGCCGTCTTCGGCGCGGCGGCGCGGACCATCGCTGTCAGCTCCGGCTCGCGGGGGACCTTCTGCCCGTTGACCACGATGCAGCACAAACTCTGCCCCTGCCGGTTCACGCGGACATACACGTGCCGGACCAGGCCGTGGCCCGTGGCCTCGTCGTAGGCGGGGACCTTGTAGCGGCGCATCCATGTGCCTACCGCCTTTGCCGTCTCGTTGCAGGCGTCCGGCTGGAGGAGGCAGCGGGTCACGGGGATCACCTTGTGGCTCCGGGCCTGGTAGAAACCGATTTCGCCGCCGGGACCAACGGGATACTGGCACTTGTTCCGGTAGCCGTCCGGGTTCTTCGCACCCAGGATTTCCTCTACCTGCACCGCTGAACCGCCAATGCGCGTCAGAGCGTCCTGGACGCGCTGGCGCTTGGCGTACAGCTCTTCCTGGTAGGTCAGGTGCCGGAAGGCACAGCCGCCGCAGAGGCCGTAGTGGGGGCAGTCGGGCTTGACGCGGTTCGGGGAGGGGGTGCGGATTTTTACGATTTCTCCGGCGGCGCAGGTCTTCATCACCTTCGTGATGCGCAGGTCGATGGTTTCGCCGCGTATGGCCTGGGGGACGAAGACAACCGCGCCGTCCAGGCGCACGATGCCCTGGCCGTCGCTGGTGTAGCCTTCTACTGTGGCGGTGTGGAGTTGGCCTTTTTTGAGTGGTTCCATGTTTGCTTCTCCTATCTGGGGGTGGTGGTTGAGAAGGAAGGGCGGGCGCGGAGGCCCGCCCCTACGGGGTATATGTCAGGTGGATATGTGCCATGTTGTAAGGACATGTCAGGTGAGATTGGAGGTCGCGGGGGACGGGACGCCGAGGGCGGCGTCCCCTACGGTGTGCATCCTATTGAGATTAGTAGTTGGGGGAGGCAGAGGGTTTCAGCACCCTCATGGGTGCGGTGGTTGCGGGGGAAGGGCGGACACAGAGGGCCGCCCCTACGGGGTGCATTTCCAGAGGTGCCAATATAAACCTGTGGGGCCTTTCATGCCAATGGAAGGCCCCACACGCAGGCATCAGCGTCCCGGCGCAAAAACCTCAACGCCCACCAGATTCGCGTCGAGTTAAAGCTCTTTTCGGTTCCTTTTCTCTCGAGAAAAGGAACCCGCCGGAGGCGGGAAGCCCCGCTGGCAGCCCCCCGTACGGCTTACGCCTCCCACTTCTCCAGCAGCAGCCGGAGCTGGTCGGCGAACTTTGCGAGGGATTTGTTGTCGCGGCCTTTGCTGCGGCGGATGGACTCGGTGACCATGTTGCCGATGGATACCAGGCGCTCGTAGGCGGGGGTGGACTTGGAGCTGCCGGCAGTCTTGATAGGCTTGCGCTCAGGGAGGTAGCCGCGTTCCAGGAGCGTGTTGGTTGCCAGGTCGTACACCTCGGTGTATTGCGGGGCGTGGGCGGCAATGCCCATGTTCTCCAGGGTCTGGGCGAAGAAGGGGGCTACTTCACGGTCGCCGTGGACTACGAATACCTGCTGGGGGGCCGGGTCCGTGAAGTCTGCGATCCACTGAATCAGATGGTCGCGGTCGGCGTGGGAGCTGAGGCCCTTGAAGTTCTCGAGATGGGCCTGGACCGCGATTTCTTCGCCGAAGAGCTTCACGGTTTTCGCGCCCTCCAGGAGGCTCCGGCCCAGGGTGCCCTCCGCCTGGTAGCCCACGAACAGAATCGTACACTCCGGACGCCAGAGGTTGTGTTTCAGATGGTGCCGGATGCGGCCCGCGTCGCACATGCCCGCCGCGGAGATAATCACCTTCGGCGTGGGGTCCGTGTTCAGTTCCCGGGATTCCTCGCTGGTTTCCGTCATGCACAGGTTCGGGAACTGGATCATCTTCGTGCCCTTCCGGACCAGCTGCACCGCCTCCAGGTCCATGTAGCCCCGGAGGTCGCCGTCGAAAATAGTCGTCGCTTTCCGCGCCAGGGGGGAGTCGATGTACACGGGGAAATCCGGGACCGATTTGACCAGGTGCTGTTCCTTAATTTCACGGATGAAATAAAGCAGCTCCTGGGTTCTTCCCACGGCGAAGGAGGGAATAATCACATTGCCGCCCCGGGCCATGGTCTCGTCTATAATCTTCGCCAGGTCTTCCGAATAATTCCAGGTGCCCATGTGGTTGCGGTCTCCGTAGGTGGACTCCATGACCACGTAGTCCGCGCCGCGGAAATGGACCGGGTCGCGGATAATGGGCTGGTTGATGTTCCCCAGGTCGCCGGAGAAGACGATGCTCTTTTTCACGCCGTTCTCCACCAGGTCCATGGCGATGCAGGCGGAGCCCAGGAGGTGGCCCGCGTCCACGAACTCCACCGTCACACCCTCGCAGAGCTCCACAAACTGGCCGTACTCGCAGGTGGTCATGTACTGCATGACCTGCTCGGCGTCCTCCACGGTGTAGAGGGGTTCGGTCTTGGGTGCGCCGGAGCGCTCGCCCTTGCGGTTGCGCCACTCGGCGTCCTGCTCCTGGATGTGGGCGGAGTCCAGGAGCATGATCTCCAGGAGCTTCGCCGTGAGGCGGGTGGTGAGAATCCTGCCCTGGAAGCCCTGCTTGACCAGCATGGGAATCCGGCCTGAGTGGTCGATGTGGGCGTGGGTCACCAAGACGATATCAATCGTGTTGGCGGCAAAGGGGAACTCGCCGTTGGAGATCTCGTCCCGCCCCTGCTGGAGCCCGCAGTCAATCAGGATGCGCTTCCCGTTGACCTCCAGACAGTGGCAGCTGCCGGTGACGCATTGGTCCGCGCCGTAAAAGCTGAGCTTCATAGTGATCCTCCTTGTCTGATTCGTTTTTCCGCGTTCCGCACGGCGGTTTTGGCCTTCTGCTTCCAGTATAGCATGTTTTGTCAGAATATACAATAAAGACTTTTACTCAAATGCTTTTTTTGTCCCTTTTAGGGGGCATTGTCCCTCTGGGCTGTGCTATAATGATGAAAACAGAAGGGAGGCGCGGCGCATGGAGAAGAGGGAAACGCTGCTGATCCCCGCGCTTCTGGACCGGCACTGGCCTTTATTGCGGTGGGCCTTTGAGACGCGGACGCGGCGGGTGGTGATTCTGGACACGGAGGTCATCGAGGCGGAGGCGCTGGGACTGCGGGTTCTGCACAACGACCTGTGCTACCCCTTCATTCTGATTGCGGGGCAGGTGCTGGCGGCGCTGCGGTCGGGGAAGTACGATCCGGAACACACCTCCGTGCTGATCTCCCAGGCCGCGGACGCCTGCCGGGGGTCCTGCCTGATCCGGCTGCTGCGTCCCGTGCTGGACCGGGAGGGGTTCGACGGCGTGCGCCTGCTGTCCCTCAACACCGGGGGGATTGATCGGGCGCACGCGTTGGGCGTGACGCCTGCGCTGGCGCTGCGGGCTTTGGCTGCCGCCTTTTGGGGGGACGCGCTGCTGCTGTTGGGAAACCAGGTGCGGCCTTATGAGAAGAATCCGGGTAACGCGGAACGGCTGGCGGAGGTCTGGATCGAACGGCTTTCGGCGGATCTGCGGGATATGCGGAATCTGTCGCCGCGGGGCATTCTGCGGCGGACGCGGGAGATGGCGGCGGATTTCGGGGGCGTTCCGCAGGTGGAGCGGAAGGTCCAGAAGGTGGCGATTGTGGGGGAGCTGTATACGAAATACTGCCATTTGGGCAACTGGAATTTGGCGGGCTGGCTGGAGAAACAGGGCTGTGAAGTGGGAATCAATGGGCTGAGCTGGTACGCGCTGTATTTTATGGATACGCATCTGGAGCATAGTCCGTGGGCTGTGCGGGTGGCCGGAAAGGGGTTGATGGCCTGGGCGCTGGGGTTTCAGCGGAAGTGGATTGCGGCGGTCCGGGAGGCGGGGTTCTCGACTTTGCCGCCGTTTCCGGAGGTGAAGGCCCAGGCGATTCCGTCGGGGTGCGCGCTGGGGTGCGGGTGGCTGCTGTCGGCGGAGGCCGCGGCGTGGGTGCGCGAGGGGCACCGGAAGGTGCTGGCGGCGATGCCGTTCGGGTGCCTGCCGGGGCATATTTACGCCCGCGGGGTTTATGCGCGGCTTCAGAGGAGTCTGCCGGAGGGGTTGATTGTGGGGGTGGATTATGACGCGTCTATGCGGGAGGGGACGGTGGAGAACCGGCTGAGGATGCTGCTGGATACGGAGGCGGGGGGCTCTTAGGGGGCGTTCTCACCCGCAGAAATTGGACAGGAAAAATAATGCGCAGGTATGGGCAGGGTAAAATATGTAGAAGAACCACTTCCAGCTCCGCCCACGCTCGCCGTTATAGCGCAGAATCAGAGGCAGGACGAAGACCATAACCCATTGCACGGCATAGCCATACAGCGCCTCTGCGCTGAACTGGTACACGCAGAAAATCAGATACACAGCCCCCAGCGCCTCCCGGCGCTCCCGGAGGAAATAGAACGCTGCACCCAGGGCGATAAACTCAAATCCGAACTCGTTGATCGCCAGGTTCGGGATGATGCCTGTCAGCACGTCGCCGCTGAGGTTCTGCGCCGCGGGGATGAGGCGTGGGAGGAAGCAGTATAGTAACTGCGACAGCGTGAGAGCCGTCAGGAGGACGCGCCCTTTTCTGCGGCCCTTTTGGTACGCTTCGATGATGCTGATCAGGACGCCGGTGAGGAACAGGGGGACGAAGATGTTGTGGTTTCCGTAGCCGTATTCGGTGGGGAAGCGGGTGTCGAGGGTATAGCCCAGGACGGTCATGAACAGGCTCATGAGGTAGAGGCGGGCGAGGAAGCGTTTGCGGCTTCGGGTGTGGGCGTAGCCTTGGGCCATGCAGAAGAGGAAGAGAGGGTATGCCCCGCGGCCCAGGAGTCTGAGCCATATAGGCGTGCTCTGGAAGTAGAGGCCGATGTGGTCCAGGAACATTAGAATTGCGGCGATCATTTTCAGGGTGAAGGTATTCAATATACGCACCTCCTATGCTGGATATAATACGGCCTGCGGTTTGAAAATTCCTCAGTTTTTACCCCCAAAATTTGTGGGACCTTCCATGTCAATGGAAGGTCCCACTCGTATGCACCCCGTTACCGTGTGGCAGGCTTTCGCAACTGCCAGGGTATAGAGCGGTATTAAAGTTCTTTTGCTTACTTTTCTTTCAAGAAAAGTAAGCCGCCGGAGGCCGGAAGCCCGGCTGGCAGCCCCCCGTTACTCCGCGCTGATGCACACGACATGGCAGATAGAGGGGATGGACTCCCCCTGGAAACTGGAGGTGGGTGACAGGAGCGCCCCGGTAGGTGCGAATACGATCCGCTTCCATTTGCCGCGGCGCATTTCGGAGAGGAGGTAGCCGTTGAGGACGGCGGCGGAGCAGCCGCAGCCGGAGCCGCCGGCGTGCATGTCCTGCTTTTCGCGGTCGTAGAGGAGCATTCCGCAGTCCTGGAAGTGGGTGCCGAGGTCGATGCCGTCTTTGGCGAAGAAGTCGCGGACGATGGAGTGGCCCAGTTCGCCCAGGTCGCCGGTGATGATGAGGCCGTAGTCCTGGGGCTTGGTGCCGGTGTCGCGGAAGAAGGCGGAGAGGGTGTCGTAGGCGGCGGGGGCCATGGCCGCGCCCATGTTGTTGGCGTCGGAGACGCCCTTGTCTACGATTTTGCCGCAGGTGACGTGGGTAATATATGGACCGGGGCCCTCGTCGCTGAGGATGGTGCAGCCTGCGGCGGTGGCGGTCCACTGGGCGGTGGGGGTGCGCTGGCTTCCGTAGGGGACGGGCATCCGGTACTGGCGCTCGGCGGTGCAGAAGTGGGAGGAGGTCATGGCGGCGGCTTTGGAGGCGAAGCCGCCGTCGATGAGCATCGCCGCCAGGGAGAGGGACTCACCCATGGTGGAGCAGGCGCCGTAGAGGCCGTAAAAGGGGACGCCGGAGTCCCGGAGGCTGAACGAGGAGCCGATGCACTGGTTCAGGAGGTCCCCGGCTAAGATATAGTCCAGGTCCTTGGGTTTCAGGCCGGCTTGGGCCAGGGCACGGGCCAGGACCCGCTTCTGCATGGCGGATTCCGCTTTCTCCCAGGTCTTTTCGCCGAAGAAGGAGTCCTCGTCCAGCTCGTCGAAGTAGGCGCTCAGGGGGCCCTCCTTCTCTACCTTGCCGCCGATGTTGGCATAGGACAGGACGGAGGGCGGGTGCGCCAGGGCGACGGTGCGCTGGCCGATGCGTTTCTTGTTCATTGACGTTACCTCGCTGTGGTGGATTTCTCTTTAGGGTGTCCAAAGGGGCGGGAGGTTATGCGCGTGAAAAAAGGCCCCGCAGGTGAATCTATCACCCGCGGGGGCCGCTCTATCTATTTAATTTGTTCAATCCCTGGCCAGCCGCTGGTAGCTCTCGAAGCGCTCCTTCGCGTCCCGCTCCGCCTTGGCGTACAGCTCCTTCGCCTTCTCCGGGAAGGACAGCTGCAGGGACGCGTAGCGGTTCTGCCCCAGCAGGAACTGCTGGAAATCCCCCGTCGGGGCCTTGGAGTCCAGCATGAAGGGATTCTTCCCCTCCGCTTTCAGGTCCGGATTATAGCGGTACAGGTGCCAGTAGCCGCACTCCACCGCTTTCTTTTCCTCCGCCTGGCTCAGGCCCATGCCGCACTTCATGCCGTGCTCGATGCAGGGGCAGTAGGCAATCACGATGGACGGGCCGTCATACGCCTCCGCCTCCCGGATGGCCCGCAGGGTCTGGGCCGGGTCCGCGCCCATGGCCACCTGGGCCACGTACACATAGCCGTAGCTCATGGCCATAAGGCCCAGGTCCTTCTTCTTCGTCTCCTTGCCGCCTGCGGAGAATTTCGCAATGGCTGCGGCGGCGGTGGCCTTGGAGGACTGGCCTCCGGTGTTGGAGTAGACCTCCGTGTCCAGGACCAGGATGTTGATGTCCTTCCCGGAGGCCAGAACGTGGTCCAGACCGCCGTAGCCGATGTCGTAGGCCCAGCCGTCGCCGCCGAAGGCCCAGACGGATTTCTTCGTCAGATACTCCTTGTTCTGGCGGATGAAGTCCGCTTCCACGCCGGTGTCGTCTTCGATGGCCGCGAGAAGGGCGTCGCTGACGGCACGGGACACCGCCGGGTCGTTCCCCTTCTCCAGGTAGGCGGCGGCTTCCGCAACGCCCTTGTCCGCCAGGACCTGGGCGGCGGCGGCCAGCTGGCGCTTCACCGCGTCCTGGCCCAGGAGGTAGCCGTAGGCGTACTCCGCATTGTCCTCGAAGAGGCTCATGGCCCAGGAGGGTCCGAAGCCCCGCTTGTCGGTGCAGTAGGGGCTGGAGGGGGTGGAGCCGCCGTAGGCGGAGGAGCAGCCGGAGGCGTTGGTTACGTACATCCGGTCGCCGAAGAGCTGGGTCACCAGCTTGATGTAAGGCGTCTCGCCGCAGCCCGCGCAGGCCCCGGAGAACTCGAAGTAGGGCTTCGCAAACTGGGAGGCTTTCACGTTTTTGGCGCTGACCGCGTCCTTCTTAATCTCCACGTCCTCCACGGCGAAGGTCCAGTTGGGGGCCTCCGGGAGCTGGCTCTCCAGGGGCATGAGGGCGAGGGCGGTGTCCTTGGCGAGGCAGACGTTGACGCAGCTTCCGCAGCCGGTGCAGTCGTAGGGGGAAACCTGCATCCGGTAGGTGTAGGGCTTGAGGCCCCTGGCGGGGACCGTCTCAAAACCGGCGGGCTTCCGGGCCTCCTCGGCCTCGTCGAGAAGGATGGGCCGGATGGCGGCGTGGGGGCAGACCAGGACGCACTGGTTGCACTGGATGCACTTGGCGACGTCCCAGGCGGGGACCTCCACCGCCGCGCCCCGCTTCTCATACTTCGAGGTCCCGGCGGGCCAGGTGCCGTCCTCCAGGCCGTACTTCACCATGGTGGATACAGGCAGCGTGTCGCCCTCCTGGCGGTTCATGACGGCCACCACGTCCTGGACGAAGGCGGGGGCGCCCTCCTGGGCCGGGGCGTCCTGGGCGTCCTTCCAGCCCTCGGGGATGGGGATTTCCACCAGGCCGCTGATGCCGTAGTCGATGGACGCGTTGTTCATGTCCACCACGGCCTGGCCCTTCTTCTTGTAGTAGGTCTTGTAGATGGCGTCCTTCATCTCCGACACGGCCTGCTCGATGGGGATGACGTTGGTGAGCTTGAAGAACGCGGCCTGGAGGATGGTGTTGGTGCGGGAGCCGAGGCCCAGCTTCCGGGCGATGGAGATGGCGTCGATGGTGTAGAATTTCGCCTTTTTCGCCGCAAGGGCACGCTTCATGGAGGCGGGGAGGTTCTTCTCCAATCCTTCCATGTCCCAGCCGCAGTTCAGGAGGAAGGTGCCGCCCTCTTTCAGGTTCTTCACCATGTCGTATTTGTGGACATAGGAGGGAGTGTGGCAGGCGGCGAAGTCGGCGGCGGCTACCAGGTAGGGGGAGCGGATGGGCTCTTTCCCGAAGCGCAGGTGGGATTGCGTTAGACCGCCGGATTTTTTGGAGTCGTATACGAAGTACGCCTGGCAGTACAGATCCGTGGAGTGGCCGATGATTTTGATGGAGTTCTTGTTGGCCCCCACGGTGCCGTCGGATCCCATGCCCCAGATTTCCACGTCGGTCTGTCCGGCAGGGGTGGTGTCAATCTCCTGTGCGGCGGGCAGGGACGTGAAGGTCACGTCGTCTACGATGCCGATGGTGAAATCGTTCTTGGGTTCGTCGGCCTTGAGGTTCTCGAAGACGGCCAGAATCTGCCCCGGGGTGGTGTCCTTGGAGCTGAGGCCGTAGCGTCCGCCCACTACTTCCATGGGCGTGCCCGCCCGCTTATAGACGGTGCAGACGTCCTGGTACAGGGGCTCGCCGGTGGAGCCGGGCTCCTTGGTGCGGTCCAGAACGGCGATTTTCTTGCAGGTTTCCGGAATGGCGGCGAGGAAGTGCTTTGCGGAGAAGGGACGGTACAGGTGGACGTTCACCAGGCCCACCTTCTCACCCTTGGCGGTGAGGTAATCCACGGTTTCCTTGGCCGTCTGGGCGGCGGAGCCCATGAGGACCACAACCCGCTCCGCGTCAGGCGCGCCGTAGTAGTCGAAGATGTGGTAATCGCGGCCCGTCAGCTTGTTGATTTCACCCAGGTACTTCTCTACCTCGTCGGGGACGGAGGCAACCTTCTGGTTGCAGGCTTCCCGGCACTGGAAGAAGATGTCCGGGTTGACGGTGGTGCCCCGCGTGGCGGGGTGCTCGGGGTTCAGGGCGTTCTTGCGGAAGGCCCGCAGGGTGTCCATGTCCACCAGGGGGCGCAGGTCCGCGTAGTCCAGGGCGTCGATTTTCTGGATCTCGTGGGAGGTGCGGAAGCCGTCGAAGAAGTGGAGGAAGGGCATCCGGCAGTGGATGGCGGACAGGTGGGCCGCGGCCCCCAGGTCCATGACCTCCTGAGGCGAAGAGGAGGCCAGGAGGGCAAAGCCCGTCTGACGGACGCCCATCACGTCGGAGTGGTCCCCGAAGATGGAGAGGGCGTGGACGGAGAGGGTTCGGGCGGAGACGTGGAAGACACCGGGAAGCATCTCGCCCGCGATTTTATACATGTTGGGGATCATCAGCAGAAGGCCCTGGGAGGCGGTGTAGGTGGTGGTCAGCGCTCCGGACTGGAGGGAGCCGTGGACCGTGCCCGCGGCGCCGCCCTCGGACTGCATCTCCACCACCTGGACGGGCTGTCCGAACAGGTTCTCCTTCCCGTTGGCGGCCCACTCGTCCACGTACTCCGCCATAGGCGAGGACGGGGTGATAGGGAAGATACCGGCGACCTCGGTGAAGGCGTAGGAGATGTACGCCGCGGCCTGGTTGCCGTCCATGATCTCGATTTTCTTTGCCATGTTCTAGTCCCCCTCTTTGTAGAAATCAGATAAAAGGCGCAGGAAAAGGGCAGGTTGGATTGCATACAATTTACATGATTGCACGCAGAAAGTCAAGGGGCCCCGGCGCTTTCTATGATTCCTCTAAAAAGGGAACAGGAATTTGGGCAGTTCGACGCAGAGTGTAAAATTTTCCAGGAGGCCGGGACCCGCGCAAAACGCAGATTACACAAAAACCCGCCCCAATTTTGAGTGTTTTTCCGCTTGATTCCCACCTGCGTATTTTCTATAATGTTATTATGTGGAATGTCTGTATCATGGCGTTCAGGCGTTCCGGATGTGACGCTTCAAAAGGAGGAAGACTAATGGAGACGATTACCGATCTCATTAAAAATGTACCGATTCCCAGAATGGTTAAAATCAAGCAGAACTTCGACCACTCCCATATTCCCACCGAAGAGCTGGCCGGGAAAATCCGCCAGGAGCTGGACCGGGAAGACATCGGCGGCAAAATCAAGCCGGGACAGAATATCGCCATCACCTGCGGCAGCCGTGGGATCAACCACTACGCCATTATGATCAAGGCCATGGTGGACTTCGTGAAATCCAAGGGGGCCGCGCCCTTCATCGTCGCCTCCATGGGCAGCCACGGCGGCGCTACCGCCGAGGGCCAGGCCCAGATCCTCACCGACTACGGCATCACCGAGGAGGCCATGGGCTGTCCCGTGAAGAGCTCCATGGAGACGGTGCAGGTGGGCCTCTCCGGCGTGCGGAAGCAGCCCGTGTTCGTGGACAGGTACGCCGCGGAGTCCGACGGCATCCTGCTCCTGAACCGCGTGAAGCCCCACACCTCCTTCCGGGGCCCCTACGAGAGCGGCCTCATGAAGATGATGGCCATCGGCCTTGGCAAGCAGAAGGGCGCAGAGTCCATCCACCACCAGAGCCCCGCCATCATGCACGAGCTGGTGGAGGAATACGGAAAGACCATCCTGGCCAACTGCCCCGTCCTGGGCGGCGTGGCCGTCATCGAGAACGCCTACGACGACACCTACCTCCTGAAGGGCCTCTCTCCCCAGGAGATCATTGACGAGGAGCCCAAACTCCGGGAGATCTCCTACCAGACCATTGCGAAGCTGCTCTTTGACGAGTGTGACGTGCTGGTGGTGGACCAGATCGGGAAGAACATCTCCGGCGACGGCATGGACCCCAACGTCTCGGGCCGCTTCGTGCAGCCCCGGTTCTGCTCCGGCGGCATCGACGCGGAAAAGGTGGTCATCCTGGACCTCACCGACGAGACCCACAGCAACGCCCAGGGCATCGGCCTGGCGGAGGTCACCACCCGCCGCCTCTTCAACAAGATGAAGCTGGAAATGACCTACCCCACCGGCGTGACCAACACCTTCCTGCACCTGATGAAGATCCCCATGATCATGGACAACGACCGTGAGGCCCTCCAGCTGGCCCTGTGCTGCGTGCCGGAGGCGGAGGACCCGGAGCACCCGAAGCTGATCCGGATTCCCAATACGGCCCACATCGAGTACGTGGAGATTTCCGAGGGGATGCTGCCCCTGGCGGAGGCCAATCCCAATATCGAGATCCTCAGCGAGCCCTATGAGCTGGCCTTTGACGAGAACGGGAACCTGTTCTGAGAGGGACATGGATGTGATGAAGGACGCGGTTGGACGCCGCGTCCTTCTTTTTTGCGGGAATGCGGCGAAAGAATGATATTTTCAATTTCCGAAAAATGCCAAGGCTAAATTACAAAAAATATTAAAAAGTTTTCAATAGCCTTAAAAGCGGGGATCCCGCTCCAGTGAGCAGCCCCAGCTTGTGCGTACAGTACAAAAGAGCCCCTGGCAGGAAGTATACAGTTTTAAGAGAAGAGGCGCAACGAAAGCGGCGCCTCTCCAGTTTTTAGTTGGATGCATTGGATGCATCCGTAGTTATAAAAGAGGATAAACTCATCAGTAAATTCTCTGACCCGCTTTTTCTCTGCCTTCACGGCAAGACGGATCGTGTCCAGTACTAGAGCAATTCTCAAAATAAACAATAACCAGCGTGGCGAAACCAGGCAAGACAATCATGTGGGGAGACGCAGCGAAAGGCAAATTGAATAGCAGAATCAAGCGCATCGGGAGAACGGACCCGAAGCTTTCTTAAAGTG